>JBJEDC010000033.1:0-18356 GCA_051871645.1 Muribaculaceae bacterium
TTTATGTTTTACAACAGGTTATAAAAAGAGGCTATGCCTATTTTGACACAGCCTCTTTGTTTTACGATTACGACTTTCGACAATATAAGTCCGCAAACGTTCGTGTTTCAATCTTTTTAACCTTCCACCACTTTCATGGCATGCTTGGGGCATTTGCGGACGCACTTCTGACATTCGATGCAGAGGGCGTAGTCAATTACGGGGTAGCCGTCCTCGTTTTGGGATATGGCACCGACGGGGCAGAGCTTGATGAGGGGGCAGATGTGGTCGTGCGGGCAGATTGCCTTATCTACTTGTATCATGATTTTGGTATGACTGGTTTGGGTTATCGGGAGACTTGTTTTATTTGCAGGATTTATTCTTTCTTTGCAAAATTAGTAAAAATCTACGGCCTGCAAAATTTAATTTTCATAACTTTGCTGCAAAATTGTCCGCCGCACGCCCGGACATTCTGAAAGGCCGCGGCTCCCCGCAACCCTAAAGCCGAGACCAATCCAATCATTAATGAAACATAAGCATTTCTTCCGTCCCATGCCCCGCAAGGGCTTTCCGTTGTACTGGATTCTGCTGGTATACCTTGCCGTCGGATATTTCTATCCGGTCATCGGCTTTCTCGCCGTCATCTGCATGATTGCTCCCGTGGCCTTTGCCGCACGCAAGGGTCGCTGGTGGTGCGGAAACGCCTGCCCGCGCGGCAATATGTACGACAAGATTCTGACCAAATATTCGCCGCACCGTCCCATTCCCGCCTTTGTGCGCACGACGGCCTTCCGCTCGTTCATGGTGCTGTTCATCTTCACCATGTTCGGCACGCAGATGTACTTTGCCTGGGGCAACTGGAACGCCATGGGCCGTGTCTTCTGGACCATCATCCTCGTCACCACCGTTGTCGGCGTCACCCTATCGTTCATCTACGCCCCGCGCACCTGGTGCTCGTTCTGCCCCATGGGCACCCTCTCGTCATGGGTGACGCCTAAGCGCGACAAGCTCCCCGACCCCTACCGGCGCGTCTTCGTCAGCGAGAAATGCACCACCCGCTGCAAGGTCTGCTCCGCCGTCTGCCCCATGCAGCTCAAACCCTACGAGAGCCGCAGCGACGAGGCCGGCTTCCTCCACCCCGACTGCCTCAAATGCGGCAACTGCACCGCCGGCTGCCCCCTCAAAGTCCCCGAACTCAAAGCGTAAAAACGGGATATGGCTAAGCAGAAAGCCTCCGGATGGAGGATATTCCGGATAATCTCGGTCTTGCTGGCCGTGATTGTCTTTTATGGCGTTGCCGTCACGCTCTTCGGCATGACTCTTGTGCGGCCGGCGTGGATTGTCGCCGCCTCGGTTTTGGTTGCCGTCGCAACAGCTTTTCCGCTGAGCAAAAGATGGGCGGTGCTGACCGGCACGTCTAAGGCGATTGTAAACGCGCTCTGCAACATCGTTGCCGTCACCGGTCTGTGCATGGCCGTCATCCTTGGAGTCAACTATTTTGCCCGCGATACCGGTGAGTCTGTCACCGTTCGCACAGAGGTTCTGAGAGTCTACTCCGAGACTCGTTACCGCTCACGTCGCGTAGCCCGCAACCGCTATACCCGCGGCGAGCCCTACCGTGTCTATTACATGGACGTGCGTCTTCCCGACGGTCGGGAGCGACAGCGCTCAATATCCATGCAGCAATACAACCGCTACGCCCGCACCGGCCACATTCGGTCACAACGCCCCGACAGCATCGACCTCCGCCTCACCCCCGGCGCCCTCGGCCTCACCGTCATCGAGCGCGACAGCAAATAACCGTTTGAACGGGTGCCACGAATAGGCAAAACGATAATCCCATGTAGGGATGCACCCTGGTGCATCCGACAATCGGCTGATTGTCAATGGCCTTTTACGGATGCTCCATGGAGCATCCCTACATTGCACTGTTCCAAAGCCCCGCCGTACCATTATTTTCCTTAAAGATATTTTGGCGGGATGGGGATTTTTCTATACTTTTACATTAACAATATTGTTAAACTTAATTGTTAATTAACAGTAAAGGCAAATAAAGTACTGATATGCAGACGAATAATAGGCCAACAGAAGAAAAACAGACGGACGGCAAGCCCATGGACAGCGAGCAGCTGATACTACGGGCGGCGGAGGAGGAATTTCTCAGCAAGGGTTTTGACGGGGCGCGGACGACGGCAATTGCCGAGCGTGCCGGGGTCACTCATGCCATGCTGCACTATTATTTCCGCACAAAGGAGAAGCTTTTCGACAAAATTCTGGAGGACAAGGTGTCCGAGTTGCGCCGTGTGCTGTTCGGCTTCCTCGACAATGAGGACCTGCCCTTCTGTGAACGGATTGAACAGGGCATGCGCAACCATTTCGCGTTCCTGACCAAAAATCCGCACCTCCCGCTTTTCATCATCAACGAGATGCACCGCGAGAACAACAACGTGCAAAAACAGCTACAGGCAAACCGGGCCGTCATCGAGGAATTTCAGGCAACACTGCAGTCAGCAATCGACCGTGCAGCCGCGGCAGGACAGTGCCGGCCCATTGACGCGGGAATGCTCACTCTCGACATCCTCTCGCTCAACATGTCACCCTTCATTGCCGCCCCCGTCATCCTTACGCTGTTCGGTCCCTTCAGCGACGACCGCGAGGCCTTTCTCAAAGCCCGCCTCGAAGAGAATATCACGACAATCCTAAACAGACTGAAACCATGAAACCTATCAACCGTCTAATCCTGCTTCTGACGCTGCTGTATTCGGCCTGCCCGGGGCCGCACGCACAGCTCACACTCGAATACTGCCTCGACCGCGCCCGCAAAAATTACCCCGCGATAAAGCAGTACGGCATCATCGAAAAGACATCGGCGCTCGACCTCTCCGACATTAACAAGAGCTGGCTCCCTCAGGCAACGCTTTACGCCCAGGGTACAGCACAGAACGACGTGCCCGCCTTCCCGGCAGCCCTTGACGGCGTTCTGGAACAGCAGGGTCAGTCGATGCGCGGTCTCGGCAAGATGCAGTACAAAGTCGGTGTCGACATCAGCCAGACCGTCTGGGACGGCGGCGCCTCCAAATCGCAGCGCGAGACGGCACGGGCACGCACCGCCGCCGAACAGGCTTCGGCCGACGTAGAAATGTACGCTGTCCGCAACCGCGTCGAGAGCCTTTTCTTCGGCATCCTCCTCATCGAGGAGCAGATGAAAAGCACCCGCGCCACCATCGGGCTCCTCGACAGCAATCTCAGCCACATGCGCGCCATGCTCGCCAACGGGACGGCCATGCAGAGCGACGTTGACATGATTGAGGCGCAAAAGCTCACCGTAGAGCAACATCTTGCCACGGCGCAGGGGTCGGCACTCCAGTACCGACGTATGCTGGAGGTCTTCATCGGCGAGGCCGTCGAAGGCAAGACGCTGACAAAACCCGAAGCCGAGATCCCCGCCGACCTGACCTCCGACCGTCCCGAGTTGCGCCTTCTCGACGCCCGCAAAAGCCTCAACGACACACAGCTGTCGGCAATAAAATCCTCCCTCATGCCCAGAGTCGGCCTATTCGCCCAGGCGTATTACGGCTACCCCGGCTTCGACTATTTCGCCGCCATGCGCAACCGCGACCTGTCTTTCAACGTCATGGCCGGCGTCAAGGTCTCGTGGAACATCTCGCCCTTCTACAGCAAGCGCAACCGCGCCGACCGCATTGCCGCCGAGAACAGCCGCATCGAGGTAGACCGCGAGAAATTCCTTTTCGACACCAGTCTTAGCAGCCGCAGCCAGCTCACGGAAATAGAGACCCTGCGCAAGGTCATGGCCGATGACAGCCGTATCACCGGCCTCCGCGCCAACGTCCGCAAGGCCGCCGAGTCGCAGCTCCGCAACGGCATCATCGACGCCACCGCCCTGCTGACCAAAATCACCGACGAAAACAAGGCACGGCTCACCGAGTCGTACCACGAGATAGAGATGCTCCGCCTAATTTACCAACTCAAAAACACATTGAACCGATGAAAAATACAGCACTGATCATGGCCGCCGGCATTGTCCTGCTGACCTCGTGCCAGAAAAAAGCCGACTACGACGCCACGGGAATTTTCGAGGCCACCACGGTGACCGTCGCCGCCGAGACCCAGGGCAAAATACTGTGGATGGACGTCGCCGAGGGCGATAGCGTCAGCACCGGCGAGCTCCTCTGCCAGGTCGACACCACCCTGCTCCGCTACCAGAGCTCGCAGCTTGGCAGCCAGCAGCTGTCGGCCACAAAGAACACCCCGGACATCTCCGCCCAGGCCGCCGCCCTGCGTGCCCAGATTGCCCACCAGCGCAGCGAGTGCCGCCGCTTCGAGCGCCTGCTTGCCGACGGAGCCACGACGCAGAAAACCCTTGACGACGCCAACGCCGCCCTCGTCACCCTTCAGGGCCAGCTCGAGGCTCTGCTCTCCAGTCTCGGCAACAGCACCGGTGCCATCTCCGAGAACGTCCGCGCCATCGGCTACCAGAAGGACCAGGTGCAGACGCAAATCGAGAAGAGCTCCGTTCTCTCGCCACTCACCGGCACTATCCTCGAAAAATACGCCGAGCCGGGCGAATACGCTGTCCCCGGCAAGCCGCTGGTAAAAATCGCCAATCTCTCCGACATCTACCTGCGCAGCTATTTCACCGCCGGGCAGCTCGCCGGTCTGAAAATCGGCCAGAAAGTCACCGTCATCGCCGATTTCGGCAACGACAAGACCTACGAATACCCCGGCACGATAACGTGGATAGCTCATGAGAGCGAGTTCACCCCCAAATCCATCCAGACTCCCGACTCGCGCGCCAACCTCGTATACGCCGTCAAGGTTGCGGTGAAAAACGACGGGCGCCTCAAGCTCGGACAATACGGCGAGGTCAGGCTATGAATGTCATCGAGACGCACGATATCGTCAAAAGCTACGGCAGCGTCCGGGCGCTCGACAAGGTCTCGCTGAGCGTGGCCGAGGGCGAGCTGTTCGGCCTCATCGGCCCCGACGGCGCCGGCAAGAGTTCGCTCTACCGCATCCTGACCACGCTGATGGCTCCCGACTCCGGCACCGCCACCGTGCTGGGCTGCGACACCGTGCGCGACTACCGTGCCATACGCCGCAGCGTCGGCTACATGCCCGAACAGTTCTCGCTCTACCCCGACCTATCGGTGCGCGAGAACCTTGAGTTCTTCGCCTCCCTCTTCGGCGTGACGGTAAAGGAGAACTACGACCTGATAGCCCCGATTTTCGGCCAGCTCGAGCGTTTTCCCGACCGTCCCGCAGGCAAGCTTTCAGGAGGCATGAAGCAGAAGCTCGCCCTGAGCTGCGCCCTCATCCACCGCCCGCGCCTGCTTTTGCTCGACGAACCCACCACGGGCGTCGACGCCGTCTCGCGCAGCGAGTTCTGGGGCATGCTCCACGACCTGCGCCGTCACGGCATAACAATCATGGTGTCGACATCGTATATGGACGAGGCCTCGCAGTGCGGGCGCGTGGCCATGATTCACCACGGTCGCATCCTCCGCACCGACACTCCCGCCGACCTCGTCGCCGGCATCGGCGAAAGCCTGTGGAACGCCCGGGCCGCCGACATGTACCGTCTGCTCGACGCCCTGCGCGCCATGCCCGAGGTGACCGTCTGCTATACCTTCGGCGCCACCCTCCACGTCGTTCCCGCTCCCGGCTTTGACCCCGACGCCGTCACTCACCGTCTCGAGGCCGAGGGACTGAGAGACGTCAGGATATTCCCCGCCCAGCCCACAATCGAGGACCTTTTCATAAAACTGATGTAAATGGACAACGACATCGCCATAAGCATAAATGGCCTGACCAAGCGCTTCGGCTCGTTTACCGCCGTCGACCACATCACCTTCGACGTGCGCAGGGGCGAGATTTTCGGTTTCCTCGGCGCCAACGGTGCGGGCAAGACCACCGCCATGCGCATGCTCTGCGGACTCAGCTACCCCACCGAAGGCAGCGGCACCGTCGCCGGCTTCGACATCGCCACGCAGGCCGAGCAGGTAAAGCGCCACATCGGCTACATGAGCCAGCATTTCTCGCTCTACGAGGAGCTGACGGTGCAGGAAAACCTCAGTCTCTTCGCCACCATCTACGGCATGTCCGCACAGCAGATACGCCAAAAGTCCGACGAGATTTTCCGCCTCCTGCAGATGGAGGACATGCGGCGCACCATCGTCGCCGACATCCCCACGGGCTGGAAGCAGAAGCTGGCCTTCGCCACCGCAACCATCCACAACCCCGAGGTGGTGTTCCTCGACGAGCCCACCGGCGGCGTCGACCCGCTGACGCGCCGCCGCTTCTGGGAGCTCATCTACCGCGAGGCCTCGCGCGGCATGACGGTCTTCGTCACCACTCATTACCTCGACGAGGCCGAATACTGCAACCGCGTGTCCATCATGGTCGACGGCACCATCGCCGCCCTCGACACCCCCGCGCGTCTCAAGGAAAAGTACAACTGCACGACCATGGACGAGATCTTCCGCACGATCGCGCTCAACGCAAAGAGAGGAGACTGATCCATGGCCGTACTGAAATCGCTAATCAAGAAAGAGGCCCTGCACATCTTCCGCGACCGGCGAACGCTGCTCGTCGTGCTGGTCATGCCCATAGTGCTGCTCGTGCTCTTCGGCTTCGCCATCTCCATGGAGGTCAACAACATCCGCGTCGCCGCCGTCACCGCCGACCACGATGACCTGACGCGCGCAGCACTGACACGCATCTCCGAAAACCGGTATACCGACTTTGTCGGCCTCATCGCCCACAGCGACATCGACAACGTCCTCCGCGCCGGCAAGGCCGACATCGCCGTTGTCCTCCGCACCGACAACGGACGGCTGACAACGCAGATTGTCGCCGACGGCTCCAACACCGTCAGCGCCAAGTCAGCCGCCTCGTATGTCGAAGGGATAATCGCGGAAACGGCCGACAGCGCCCCCATAACTATGCGCACGCTCTACAATCCGCAGCTAAAGAGCTCGTACAACTTTGTGCCCGGCATCCTCGGCATGATTTTCATCCTCATCTGCGCCATCATGACGTCGGTGTCCATCGTCAGCGAAAAGGAGAGCGGCACCATGGACCTGCTCCTCGTATCGCCCGTACGTCCCGGGCTGGTGATACTGGGCAAACTCATCCCCTATTTCGTCCTGTCGTGCGTACTCCTGCTGCTCATGCTCGCCATCAGCTACGCCTTTCTGGGTCTGCCCTACCACGGCAATATGCTCAACATTGTCCTGCTGACACTGCTCTACATCGTGCTTGCCCTCTCCATCGGCCTGCTCGTATCCTCCGTAGCACGCACACAACTTGCCGCGCTGATTGTCTCGGGCATGATGTTCATGATACCCGTAGTCATGCTCTCCGGCATGCTTTTCCCCATCGACAACATGCCCGACGTGCTGCAGTGGATTTCATGCATCGTCCCCGCGCGCTGGTACATCTCGGCCATGCGCAAACTCATGATACAGGGCCTTCCCCTGCGCCTCGTGCTCACTGAGGTGACCATCCTCGCCGCCATGACCGCCGCCATTCTCGTCCTCGCCGTCCGCCGTTTCCGGGCCTCAACAAAATAACCGCAATGAATACCCGTATATTATTCGCATTATTGCGCAAGGAGTTCGCCCTGATGCGCCGCAGTCCCATCATCCCGCGCGTCATCGTAATACTCCCTGTCATGGTCATGCTCGTGCTGCCCCTCGTAGCCAACATGGACGTGAAGCATGTCGGCGTCGCCGTGGTCGATTGTGACCACAGTGTTCTCTCGCGCCGCATCGCCGCCGACATCAGCGCCTCCCCCTCCCTCTCCGTCACCGGCGTCTTCGGAACCTACCCGCAGGCGATGTCAGCCCTCGATGACGGCAACGCCGACGTCATTGTAACCATCCCGCCCGACTTTGAAAAAGCGCTCGCGGGCGGCCGCCCCCTGCGTATCGACCTCGCCGCCAACGGTGTCAACGCTACCAAAGGCGCCCTGGGCGCAGCTTACACAGCGCAGTCCGTAGCCGGCACGCTGATGCAGTGGCAGCGCGATACGGGACACACTGTCCCCGACCCGTCCGTCATCACCTCGTACAAGTACAACCCGACGCTCGATTTCCGCAACTTCATGGTGCCGGCGCTGATGGTGGTTCTTCTCATCATCATCTGCGGCTTTCTGCCCGCCCTCAACCTTGTAGGCGAAAAGGAGTCGAGCACCATCGAGGCCATGAACGTCAGCCCCGTCGGACGCATGACCTTTGTCCTCTCCAAGCTCATCCCCTACTGGATTGCCGGACTGCTCGTACTGACCATAGCCATGCTTATTGGCGGCATCGTCTACGGCGTATGGCCCGCCGGCAGTGTCGGCGCCGTCATCCTCGCCGCCATGCTCTTTATCCTCGTCATGTCGGCCCTCGGCATCATCATCGCCGGCAAGTCCGCCACCATGCTGCAGAGCATCCTGGTCATGTTTGCCATAATCATGATTTTCCAGCTCATGGGAGGCCTCTTCACCCCCATCTCGTCCATGCCCGGCTGGGCGCAGGCCATCACATACGCCGTCCCTCCGCGCTATTTCATCGAGATAGTCCGCGACGTCTACCTCAAAGGCTCCACCGTCGCCGACCTCGCCGCCCCCTACCTCACCCTGACCGCCATTGCCGCCGCCCTCTCCGTCCTCGCCGCCCTCACCTACAAAAAACAGCAGTAAGGCCGCGGCACTCTGTATTTTAGTTTTGGACTGCGGCGAAAGCTTGCTTTCGCCCCCACCCTCAGCGTTGCCTCTCTTCCATCCGCCTAAAAACCACCCGCGACGGATACTCGCTGTTGAGGCGCACGGTTATCTCTGCCGGCACATAGTCCTCTTTACGGGCTCGGTAGATGTCGGTAAACTGCTGGGGGTTCATGTCGAAAAGGGGGAACCACGATGACTGCAGCTGCACCTTCATCCGGTGACCCGGCAGGAAAGCGTGGGCGATGTCGGGCATGGTGAAACGCACACGCTCGACACGTCCGGGCACAAAGGGTTCGGACCGGTCGAAGCCGTGGCGGTAGCGGCCGCGGAAGATGTCGCCGCGGACAAGCATCTCGCTGCCGTCGGGGGCCTCGTCGATGACTTTGACAACAAAATCGGCGTCGGTGCCGGTGACGGAGACGTACAGCTCGGGCCGGACGGGGCCGGCGAGGAGCAGGGTGTCGGTCAGCGCTTCGGTGGCGAAGGTGAGGACGTCCTGGCGGCCGCGGAGGAACTGCTGAGAGGCGGTCATGTACTCGGCAGGGTGCGAGCCGCCCTTGTCCTCGCCGTAATACGGCACGGGGTCGGCGGGGTCGGACGGGTATATGACACCGGCCTCGGCATCCGAGGGCGCTTCAAGGCTGAGACCGAAGTCGCGGTCAAGGTAGACGGACACGGGCTCGCCGGCAAGGGACGAAAAGTCGCCCTTATGCCAGCGGTTAAGGCCGGTGACGAAGATATGGTCCTCGGTCGGCGCCTCGCCGCGGTCGCGGAGGTAGTAGTCGAAGAAGGGGAACTCTATCTCGTCGCGGTAATAGGCGTTGAGGTCTTCGTCGCCGAAGAAGCCGTCGCCGAGGCGGTTGCCCTTGCCGTTGCCGCGCCACCGCCCGTGTGCCCATGGCCCCATGGCGAGGGTGACGGGCAGGCCGGGCGAATGCTGTTTCAGGTTTCGGTACGTCCGCAGCGTGCCGTAAAGGTCCTCGGCATCGAAATGACCGCCGACAACGAGCATGGGCGTGGTCAGTGAGTCGGTGAAAGTCCCCGAGCAGCGTAATTTCCAGAACCCGTCGTAATCGGGATGACTGCACAGCGAGTCGAGGAAAGGCACGCGTCCGTCAGCCAGGCGGCGGATGTCCGCGGGCTTGTTTTCGAGGAAAAAGGTACGGCTGTCGCTCTTGACGAGACTTTCCATCAGTTTGGGATTTGTCGTGGGCTGATGGTCGCGCTCCGTAGCGAGGTAAGGCAGAAAGAAAGTGGCGTCAAGAATGGCGAAGGCGCCGTTGTGGTGCATGTCATCGCCGATGAACCAGTCGCACACCGGAGCCTGCGGCGAGGCCGCACGCAATGCCGGATGACGCCCCGCAGCGGCAGTGAGGGCGTAGTAGCCGCAGTACGAGTTGCCATAGACCCCCACCCTGCCGTTATTGCCGGGCACCGAGTCGACAAGCCACTCAATCAGGTCGTACGCGTCCGTGGCATCGTCGACAGCGCCGGGGTGCGACGCCAACGGCCGCACATTCTCGCCGTCGCCCTCGCTCATCCACCGGCCACGCACATCATTGAAAGCAAAGATATACCCGGCCTCGACATACGGCTTGTAAATCTTGTCCCTGAGAAATCCGCCCGTCTCATCCCCATACGGTCTGCACCCGTACGGCGTCCGCATCAGCAAAATCGGCGCCTTCTCCGTCTTATCATTCGTCCCAACTGGTGAACCCGGTGTATTTTTCGCCAGATACTCCGGCGCAGAAACCGACACATAAAGCCGCTTCCCGTCGCGCATCGCCACCCGATGCTCCGACTTACGGTACTCCTCCGGCTTAGCCGCCAAAGCGTCGCTCACCGTCAGCGCCATCACGCCCCAAACCACAGCCGCCACAATCGCATGGACGCTCAGTCCGTGCGTTCTGCCTCCGGCTGTCCGTCCTTTGACCGTCCTTCTTTCGTATGAACAATATCTGTTTGTCCGATATACGTCAGTCCCGCACATGTCAGTCCGTCCTTTGAGCGTCCATCTTTCGTATGAACAATATCTGTTTGTCCGATATACGTCAGTCCCGTTTTTCGCCATATCAAGTGATCTTTCCATTGTCATATCGAATTTTAACACCTCAAAATTAGCAAATATCAGCCATAAAAAGCCATCACCTTCAAAAAAAATTCCGTCATCCCTTGCAAATTTCCCCAAATACCCCTACCTTTGCAACGTTTTTGGAGCGAGGTCCCCTTGACCGCCGCATCCGGGACGCCGTTGATTCGCTAGCTCAGCTGGTAGAGCACAACACTTTTAATGTTGGGGTCGTGGGTTCGAGCCCCACGCGGATCACAGAAGGGTCACATAACCGACAAGGTTCTGTGGCCTTTTTTCGTGTCCGTAAGCGACTGTGGCATAATGATTAGCAATTTTGCAATATTCTGATTTAGAACGGTTTAGCAAGATTTCGACCTCCGGTCATTAGCCAAAGGTAGCATTTGTTAGTTTCGATTTAGCACATTAACTTTGGTACGGATTTCGTGGATGTACCACAAAAATGTACCACAGGAGGTACCGGATTTTCCCACATATCGGCAGTATGTCGCCAGTCACCATCCATAACCCGGGAACGGAGGTAGCCGGTTCCATGCAACCCGCTGATATTTCCTATTTTGTGCTAATCCCTTCCAAAAAAGTTTCAGGGGCAAACGGCACGGGTCCGGCAGATGTTTATGAGCTGTGTGGTACACGCGTGGTACATTTCCCAGCGAATGTGGTACACGTTTTCGAGTGTACCACACCACGGAACCGGAACTATGTATCACCCTTAAAACCATAACGATATGGCTGGAATACCCCAAATCAAGATTATCTTCGACCGCCGGAAGAAGGCTTCGGCGGTCACGACGGGCACTGTGGAGGTCGAGGTGTCCTACAACCGTGAGCGTGTCCGTCTATCCACCGGTGTAGCGGTGCTTAAACAGCAGTGGCGCTCAAACCAGGTCGTGGACCATCCCATGGCCGATAGCCTCAACGAGCAGATACGCCGTGTGGCAGACGGCATAAGGGAGAAGATGGCCTCCATCGCGGCGCGTGGCGGAGAGTACGACCTCTCGCTCCTCAAAAAAGTCAGGAAGACAAGAGTGCAGTCATCAACCATGGATTTCCTCACATGGCTTGAAGAGCGCATCGACATGCGTCCTGTGTCTGAGTCAACCCGCCGCCAGCACAAGGTCATGCTCTCATGTCTCCGGGAGTTCGGCGAGATTCGGAATTTCTCCGACCTGACACCGAAGAACATCCGTCTGTGGGATGATTTCATCCGCAAGAGGGTGAGCGCGCAGTCATCCGTACACGGCTACCACAAGCGGTTGAAGCCGTACATCATCGAGGCCATCCAGTTCGAGAAGCTGGAGGCCAATCCTTATGATAACATGAGGATACCGCGAGGCAAATCGGAAGGGATAAAGTTCCTGACAGAAGAGGAACGTGACAGGATCGAGGCTCTTGAGCTTTACGGCATGACCGAGAAGGTACGCGACATGTTCATCTTCTCGTGCTATACGGGGCTTGCATACAGTGACCTTGTAAAAATCAAGAAGAGCGATGTGTTCAAGCAGGGCGACGACCTGTGCATCAGGGACAAGCGTGTCAAGACAGGCCAGCCCTACACGATCGTGCTTCTCCCGAAGGCAGCCGCCATACTCCGCAAATACGATTACAACCTGAACCTGATGAGCAACCAGAAATGCAACGACCAGTTGAAGATTATCGCGAATATGGCGCACATCCACCTCAATCTGACAATGCACGTCGGCCGCCACACGTTTGCAACGTGGGCGCTGACCAAGGGTGTCGATATATCGACCGTCAGCAAGATGCTTGCCCACTCCAGCGTGGCCATGACAGAAAAATACGCCCAGGTCTTGCAGACAAGCGTGATAAAGGGATACAATATCCTCAAATAAGACAACGCAGGGACAGCAGCGTCAAGCCGTCATTCCGTCAGGGAGTGGCGGCTTTTTCCATCCTGTCAAGCAGGCTCT
Organism: Muribaculaceae bacterium; assembly: GCA_051871645.1. GTDB lineage: Bacteria > Bacteroidota > Bacteroidia > Bacteroidales > Muribaculaceae > CAG-873. The sequence continues at coordinate 12,731 of JBJEDC010000033.1, forward strand.
GGAGCCGTTCTATCGTGCTGCCCTGTTCGGCAAGCCTCCGTTCAAGCTCAGCCACCCTGCGTTCAAGAGGCCCGACTACCGATGAAAAGTTCTTCATCAGTTGCGCCATGTCCGCCATGATGAAGGAGAAACGGTCGAGTTCCGAAAAGCGTTCCGCCGGGATTGCCCCGGATGAAGGCGTCTCCCGCAGCATATCCCCCTCTCCCGTCCATATCCAGTCGTAGCTGATTCTCGAACATACGGAGCTGAGGCTCCTTACGAATTTCTGTGTCACGGCGGACCGCCCGGTTATGACCTGTGACACCATGCTCGGGTTATAGCCCATTCTTTCGGCTATCTCGCGGTTGGACCGGAACAGTTCGCTTGCCTTGAGCCATTCAAGCACGTCCTTTATCCTGTTTACTCTGTCGTCCATATCTCTCGTTTAGATTTTCTAATTAGAATGATTAGAGTCTTCCAATAATAACACTTCAAACAATCATTTAGCAAGATTAGTTTGTTAGTGTAATTGCAAGCGACTAATTTAGATTAATCATTTCTAACTGCAAAGTTAATTATTTTTCTAAATAATACTAATGGTTACTAAACGAAAAATAATCAGAAACCCTAAAAAATAATTGATATGGGCGAAGAAAGACGCATAACAATGAGGCTTACCCGCATCGAGAACACCCTCGAAGAGATTAAGCGCACGCTCAATGAGCCGGAGCCGCCGGACCGCCTCATAACAGTCAACGAGGCGGCCGAGATTCTTCACTGCACGCCGCAGAGGGTGCGTGATTCCATCCATGACGGCGCGCTGAATGCCACCCGTACAGGCCGACGCTACTTTCTGTCGTTTCACGATGTCAGAAGACGCGCGGGCTACGGGATTATTGAAAAAAAACGGAAGATATGATTCACATGTTGTTAAACGACACAGCCATGACCAATAGCCAAATTCGCGAGATCGACTGCAAATGTCTCAATGACTATCTCGCCACAATCCCGCAGTCAAACCACCGCTTCTTCGTGAAGAAAGTCGTAGCCGAATGTGGCAACGGCATCAAGCAAAAGACATTCTATAACTGGAAGGCCGGCTACTGCCGTATACCTGATTTCTGCAAGGACATCATCGAGAAGATTGCAGGCTGCAAGGTGTTTCTCCGCGAGCTTTATTCGGAAAGCAAGCCCGGCGACGCAATGTCGGCTATCCCGCCGACGGGAACGGCAGCCGATACCTTGCAGGGATGACTTGCGTCCTTGAAGACATCATAAGGAAACAGGATTACGGAAATGGACCTCTCATGGATACCCGTATTTCACCAACTGCGCTCGGTCGGCTGGCTATACAGCGAAAGCAGGATGCTGCACCTGTGGCTGGAGATACTGTTCCGCGTCCAGAGGTCGAAGGACACCTATCCGGTAAAGGGAGTGTCTGTGGAGGTCCGGCCCGGCCAGTTCATATCATCCACAAGAAAGCTCGCCGCCGCCATAAGCGTCGACAAGGATACCGTCGGTCGCTATCTGAAGATACTGGAGTCGCAGAGATGGATAGAGCGAAAGGTATTGGGCAATGTCACCTTATATACTGTCCTCGTGATGGAGCAGATTCCCGGCTTTACTATCAAGGAGAGCGCCGGACAGACGGCAGTCACGGACGCGAAAACGCCCACGGTTGGGGACACTTCCGGGGACACCTTTGGGGACATAAATTATATTAATAAGAATAATAATATAAATATTTCTCCTTCCCCCGCGCGCGAGGAAGAATTTTTTGAAATTTTTTCAAGGGATAAGGAAGCGTTCAGGGGAATAGCCCTGGCGCTCCACTGCAAGGAAGAGACACTTGAATCCATGTACCCGGACTTTGTTCAGGAAAGCCGTGTCAAGGAAAAAAGATACGGGACAGTCCTGCAATGCAAAGAACATTTTTTCAACTGGGCCCGCGCCCGCTTAGACAAGGAAAAAAGAGATGGCACAACCAAAGCGAATAAACCCGGCGGAGGCAGTCAGGGAAATAAAAGAGGCCGGCGAACACCGCTCGAACCAGGCTGCGGACTTATCGAGGATTAGCCGGTACAAGCAGTTTTTCGTAATCTGCGCGAAGAAGGTCTGTCCCGGATTCGAGATACGAGACGAGATGAAAGCCACCTACTCCGACATCGTTCACTGGGCGATGATGGACTATGACGGCAATCTCGACCCTGACAAGGGGCTGTTCATCTGGGGCGACGTAGGCACCGGGAAATCGACGATGCTGAGAATCATACGTGAGTTCTGCTGGCATGTACGCGAGCCGGTTGACGGCATGCGTTACTTTTTCCGGATAAACAATGTCATCGACATCTGCGCCGATTACGCCGATGAATCCCCCAGCGGCGGCTACCGGGCGATTCAGGAATACATCAACTGCCCCCGGCAGGCATTTGACGAACTCGGGAGCGAGACCAATCCCACCGGCAGGTGGGGTAATTTCGAGAATGTCATGCAGTATATCTTCCAGAGACGCTATGACAACCGCTTCCACCAGTTCACGCATGTCACCACCAACTACACGCCGGACCAGATAGCCGAATACTATGGCGCGAGAATATACGACCGCTTCAAGGAGATGTTCAACTTTGTGGCTCTCCGTGGGCGCACTTTCAGGAAATCGACACAAAAAAACTACGAAAATGAGACAAAAACAGAAAAAGACCGGGATAAACTGGGAGGAGAGACAGTTTGAGCTTGCTTCGGCACTGTTCTATCACGACCTGCGGCACACCGCCGACAAGTCTCCATCGTCGCAGATTGAGAACTGGCCGCTCTATGTGAGAGTGGCCGCAGAGATGGCTGTCGAGGCAGCCGGCAAGTTCATCAGGGAATATCGCCGCAGTCTCGGTGGCAAGGATACGGGAGGCTCTTGCCATGCGCCTTGATTTCAACAGTATCATTCCGGATGCCTTGTATTCGGTGGGCATGGCGAAGCGTCTGCTGGGCATAGGACAGACCACGATTTACGAGTACATGAAGAAAAAGCCGCCGGTGCTTCCCTACCGGATGTCGGAGAACGGCTGGCACAGGCTGATTCTCGGCAGCGACATAATATCGCTGAAAGAAAATCCGAAGGTCAAGCGTGGCCGGAGAAGGAAAGACCGGTAGGCTTCAGTTAAGACGGCACCGGGGAAGGTCGAGAAGGATGCGCTCTTTCTCGGCCTCTTCCGAGAGGTTGAAGGCGAGAATCCATGCACGGGCGCGCATGCCGTCCATGTCGGCTACCGCCTGAAAGTAACGGGACGGTGTAACCGGTCCTGCGGCCTCCAGCCACTCGACGGCATAACGCTCGGGGTCGAGTGCATCAACGAAGGAGATGATCTCGTCAACGAGCGTGCCGACATGTCCTCCTGAAAGCTCGGCGGTGAAGCAAAAAGGCAAGCCGCCGGGCGTCCGGCACTGAAAGTCGAAATAGAACGAGTCATCTGCCGAGGCAGTTATCGAGACCTTCCATCCATTCCTGACCGCTATCCTGATTATATCGCTATGTAACATACCTTTTCAATATATTAAATGATTAAAATTCCACACACTCAGACCTGCCATGTCCGTGACGGATGTGGCAGGTCGCTTTACGGGCTATTAGGGAAAATCAGTATTCTTCGGGTACCTCCATTCCCTTTATCGCGTCCAACAGTTCCTCTATCATCTTCTCGGTAGCCTCCATATCTTCAAGCACGGCTCTCATGCGGTATGGCGCGCCACGTTTGCCATGCCCGAACTGGTCAAGCCACAGATATGTCTCGGAGTCAACATCAAATCCCTCATAGTAATTGTCCATGTCCTCGATAAGAGAGTTGATGTTGGCACATTTCATGGTCGCGCTGAATGAAAAGTCCCGTCCCGCAGGGCTGAACTTTGCAAATTCAAACTCGCTTTTCTGCTCCTTGTAGATTATGCCGGCTTCCACTTTCCAGCCTTTGGCTTCAGCACATGCCACTACCGCGTCGGTCAAATCGTCAATATACATATTCGGTCGGTGTTAGTGTCAGCCGTGGCGGAGAGATCCACGGCTGACTGATTGTTTAATCTTCAAGTCTTGTAAGGAGTGCCTGAAGGCGATAATCCTTAATATCCTTCAAAGCGGTTGGCTTGAAATCCGGCACTTGCGTAACTTGGAGTATGCCAAATCCATACGACGTAAGATTGAGTTCAATCTCGGAGAGTTCTTTCAGTGACACATAACCGTATTCATCTTCAAGAAGACCTATGGCTATGCCGAACATGATGGTGTCTCCGTCCTCCCTTTCACCCTCAAGTATAAACCATCGGGCTGAGCCTATTGCGAAGATTGCACAGCATATCGCCTCTTTCCCCATGCCGTCCTGGGAATATAGAGGGAAGCCCTTTAAGGCTTTCTCCAGTTGTGGTGTCTGTAATCTGCACATGTCAGTCAAATTCTATTTCGTCATCGTCAAGTTCTATTCTCGCGCCGCTGCTCAATTCTATGATAAAGCGGTAGCCGTTGCGCCCTACTATTGTTCCACGGCGGTAGCCTCTCCACGGCTCTTTGAGTTCACACTGCCGCCCGTATTCGGGAAAATCCGTATCTTCCATTACTTGCCGTGTATGAGTTCGAGATACTCGGGGTCGAAAAATATACCGTCCTCGACCATTGTACCGTACATTAGGTCCGCCATGCGTGATGCCCACTCGTTGCGGTCATCATATCGGTCTCTTTGGTAATTGTGTGCCAGAGCCTTCATGTATCCGAGAAAGACCTTGAAAGCCTGCTGCTGGAGATAGCGGTGCATGGTTGTCATAGCCATGCCGGTCTTTTCCGTGCTGCTCACCTTGCCGTTGACAAAGTTCTCAAACTCCGCTACAAACGCCTTGTCGCCCTCGGCGATTTGCATAAATTCAATATCCGTGTTCATATCGTTTGAAATTTAGATTGTCGCTTGATTGTAGATTTGAGGTTCGGGCGACACATTATAGATATAGTCGCCACAACGTACTAAAAGGCAATCCAGCCCATAATAGAGCTTCTTCATGCCTCGCACGCTCCCGGTCTTGTGGAAATTCGGGAAGCGACTGATGTTGACTCGCTTACCTTCTTCGATTGTCATTCTTTTTACTCGCATGGTCTTGAAATGTCTGAGTTTTTAATTTTTATCCCTTTTGTGAAGCTCTTTTGAGCTTCTCCGGCAGGGCTGTCCGTTTTTCGTGCAAGTCAAAACTGCGGCCGACAGGGAGCATAAGGCAAGTGTGGAGTCGGCGGCAAGACCGGGATACCCATATTTTTGAGGTACGAGAAAATGTGTGGAGGCTCACGGTCGCGGACGCCAACGGAAAGTGCAGCGTCACTTGACATTGCTCACGGACGCAGTAACTTCGCACGCGAGAACGACAACCTGCCGGAACTCAACAGCCACAGGATAAAGCCTCGACAACATTGCGGATGCCTTTAGTTGACGATTAATGCCGGTTTTCAAAAGACTGTGTTTTTATGTACTTGGAATGTCCTGACAATCACCATTTAGCGTGACAACCTTGAAGGAACGGTTAGGCAGTCTCTGTAAAAATTTGTAAATTTGCAGTCTTTTATGGCCTTTGTGTTAATTACATCAAGCAATTAATGGAATACGATATAGACGAAAACAGCGGG
>JBJEDC010000034.1:0-18030 GCA_051871645.1 Muribaculaceae bacterium
TTAGCTTGTTTAGACTAAAAAAGAGACTGTCCAAACTTGTTAGACAGCCTCTTTAATACTATTGGTAGGCTGCCAATAGATGTGTAGCCAAAATGACTGCATTGCCAAACTACGTGAAAACATACATCATATTCAAACCGAATATGGAGTAACCGGGATGTGTCTGTTTGGGTCGGTGGCACGAGGAGATAATGGTCCTGACAGCGATATCGATATCCTAGTGGATATGCCTCCAAGGATAGTTGCTTTAAGCGCATTGCATAGATACCTTGAGAAATAGATACCTTGAGAATTTGCTACAATCATCCGTTGATTTGATTAGAAGACATTCTCATCTTTCCTCAGAATTATTAAATCAGATATCCCGCGATGGCATCAAAATCCTATAGATAAATATGTTTTTTCATAAAAAATAACCACCTTAACAGTTTGCAGCTGTAAAGGCGGTTATTTATATGTTAAAGGGGAAAGGCGTTATAATCCATCATGGTAAATGTCAATTGATAATTGATATCTTTTTAAAGGGCCCAAGCCGAAATTGGGGATTTTCAGGGCAGGTGGAGGGTGAGGGTGAGTTTTTGGTAGAAGGTGAAGGTGGTGCGGGTGATGTTGAAGTCGAGGGAGGCGGTGAGGTGGACGTAGCGGCTGCGGATGATGCGGGCGTAGAGGTCGGTGCGGTTGTAAAGTTTTGCGCCGTAGTATGGCTCTCCCTGGTAGAGCTGCGAGGGGACAACGGTGGTGGGCTGCCAGAAGGGGACGCGCGAGGGCTGCTGACGTTGTCCGGTGTAGAAGGAGTTATACAGCCCGAGCCAGCGCCATTCGGCACGGACGTCAATCCAGAATCCCATCGGGTGGGTCCAGTGGTCGTTGGCGCGGTTGCGCTCGACAGTCATCAGCAGGCCGGTGCGCACACGCAGACTGTCGAGGATGGTTTTATGGCTGAAGTCGGCACCGGCGTACGGGTTGATGACGAAGTTGTCGACGATGTGGTGGTCCGGTCCGCTGTTTTTGGTGAGGGCGTAGTGGTTCATCATGGCGTGGCCGCCGAAAAAGAAGGGTGATTTGCCGGGTTGCCACTGCCCGTGGAGGACGATGTTGAAGGCCTCACGGTCTTTGGTGGTCTGCATCTGGCGCCAGTCGAGGTAGAAATCTACGAAGGACTTTCCCTTGTTATATTGTACAAGTGCGCCGCGGATGTTGCGCTGATAGTAGGACAGCGAGTCGTTCCACAGAAAATTCGGGAGCTCCTCGTGGAGCTGCTTGCGTGGAAACATACCCATCGAGAAAGCCCATCTGGGTGCCTCATGGCGGAAATACAGAGTAGGGGAGACCTTGGCATCGCGCCACTCTTTGCCTATGGGCTGGTTCCATACGGCGCCCCCGGCGATGCGGTTTCTGCTGCCGAATTTCAGACCGACTTCCGGTGCGAGCTGGGCAAGGAAATATGTCTCGGTAGGCGTATAGTCATTGTCCCCCTCGCGGTTGTCGAAAACCGACTTGAAGTCAATCTCCCATGTGAACTTCTGAGCCGAAGCAGCGAGGGAAAAAATGGCTATGATGAGGTATATGACTAAACGAGACTGAGTCTTCATGACTTCTGATTTTCTACCGTCGAAATTGCGGAGTGCAAATTTACGAATAATATCAACACCAACGAAACGTCAGGAACGTTTATTACCAACAAAACCGCCAATCAGACGAATTGGCGGCAATAAATTGAAAGCCCGGCCGACGCTTCCATTGTGATGCGCCGGCCGGGCGGAGATGTCAAAGGTTGAGATAGGATTTGAGCACGTCGACGTACTCTTCGAAGGCGGCACGTCCCTCGGGGGTGATGGAACAGGTGGTGCGGGGCCGTTTGCCTGACATGCCCTTTTCGACTGAAATGTATCCGGCGGTGGAGAGCTTGTCGAGCTGGACGCTCAGGTTTCCGGCTGTCGATTCGGTTTTATCTTTGAGATAGACAAAATCAGCTTCCTCGACATTCATGAGAATGGACATTACGGCAAGCCGGAGTTGCGAGTGCAGAAGCGGATTGAGCTCTTTCATCTTTCTTGTGATGCTTTATGGTTAAGAATATGGCCCGGGACTATCATCATCGCAACGAAAGCAAGGATGAACAGCGGCATATACCAGTTGGCGCCGAGAGTGATGCGCCCGGCCAGACAGCATACGGTGACGATGCCGACGGTAAGTCCGATGATACCTCCGACGGTAATGCTCTTCTCTTTAATCAGCAGACCCTGGGCTATCTCGGCGAGGGGCATGGCAATCAGTGTGTAAGCGAGCATGGCTCCCCAGCAATTAACGCCCGTGAACAACCGGATGCTGAGGCACACGAACAAGGCTGCGAATTCCGACAGTCCGGCTATCGTCCACAGTTGCGAGGTGACAGTGTCGTAGAACGTTTTGACGCCGGCTTCGCGTTGCTGTCTGCGCGACATGATGGGAGTGGCTATGCCGCCGATGACCGGTATGGCAAACCACAGGTAGTTCCAGACGCCCTGGCGTGTTGTCACCAGCATCACCCATACAAGGATTGATACTATGGCTACGAGGTAGCCCCACATCACCATTATACGGCCGTCGCCGATGTAGCGCTGTTTTGTCCTGGCAATCATCGAGGTTATCACTTCGAGACTTTCTTTTTCGGTAAGTTTTCTGTCTTCCATTTCTTTGGGAATTTAAATATTGAAATTAGGTTTATAATATAAACTATTTGACTCTGAAAAAAGGGCGACCGCGCGATTTCGCCCTTCTTTCGCCGACAAAGGTAATAAGGTTTATGATATAAACCAAATTTTTCATGAAAAAATATGAAAACAATGAATAAGCGATAAAAATAGCTTTTTGCAATCATATCGGTTTTCTCAATTGCATTTATGACTTGGAAAAGGCTTCAGCGTCAGTAGAGGATGAAAAAGATGTGGCGCTATGATAGATCTATGAAGATTTTTTAGTAATTTTGCGCCTGGAAAAACCTTTCTTAGTTGAGAGAGGTTTGCTTTGCATCGGCTTTTTGCCTCATCTGTGGGCATGCAAGTCTTAATCGAAAGGCAATGGTCAGCGAACAACCTTTCGGGCAGTCGGCTGATTGTAAATCTTGTTATTAAACAGGCGAGCCCTCATGTCTGAAAGTAAGCATCAAACACATAAATTCAGTATTGAACGCAACGGAATAACGGGAGATATGACACAAAATGGAATGGACGAAAAGAAATGGTTTGTCCTTCGTGACCTCACGCGCTCCACGGCAAAGCTGCCGGGGTATATGCGTGCACAACAGGCCGGTTTTGAGGTGTTTACTCCAATGAAATGGACTATAAAGGAGGAAAGAGGGAAAAAGACCCGTAAATACGTCCCGGCCGTGCATGATCTGTTGTTTGTGTATGCCACAAAGGAAGAACTCAATCCGCTGATAGCCAAGACAGACACCCTGCAGTACCGCTTTATGAAAGGCCAGGGCTTTTGTGTGCCTATGACTGTGCGAACCGCCGAGATGGACCGCTTCATCGAGGCCACCAAGGCAACGGACACCCCACAATATTATACTACCGACGAGCTCACCAAACTTTCGTATGGTAAGAAAGTAAGACTTATCTGCGAAGGTATCATGAACGGATACGAAGGGAAACTCCTGTCGATAAAAGGATCCCGTAAGAAGAAGCTTATAGTCGAAGTACCGGGTGTTCTCGCCGTAGTATATGAGGTTTCACCCGAATACGTTCAATTCATATGAAAAGCATAATATCATGACAATAAAAACCATTATTAGCATTTTTTGCAGCATCGCTCACCCTTGCGTCGTGCTCGACGCCCAAGGATGTCACCTACATGCGGGACCTTGCCGACGGTCAGGTAGGTACGACGATAACGGCCAACGACATCCGCGTCCAACCCGACGACAAAATTTCAATCATAGTCAAGTCGCGTGATCCGCTGCTCTCCGAGATGTTCAACCTTTCGGTAACCTCGCACCGTGTTGGCAGCGGCCCCGAGGTGTCGACCTCCACTGGCAACCAGTTCGTGTCGTTCTACACCGTCACTCCCGAAGGAGACATCGACTTTCCCACTCTCGGCAAGATCCACATCGCCGGAATGCGCCGAAACGAAGTCACCGGCTACATCAAGAACCGCCTCATCAAGGAAGACCTCGTCAAAGACCCCGTGGTGACAATGGAATATGTCAACACCGGCGTCAACATCATGGGCGAGGTGACCAGGCCCGGACGCTACGACATCAACAAGGACAAGCTGAACATCCTCGAGGCCCTCAGCCTCGCCGACGACCTCACCATCACCGGTAAGCGCGACAATATCCTCGTCATGCGTGAAATCGACGGCAAGCCCCACGCCTACCGCATCGACTTCACCAGTTCGCAGTCGCTGTATTCGTCGCCGGCATACTACCTCGAGCCCGATGACGTGGTGTATGTCGAGCCGGTAGATGTGCGCAAACGCCAGCGCACCGTCAACGGCAACAACGTGCTCTCGGCGCCCTTTTGGGTATCCGTGGCATCCCTTTTAACTTCAGTAGCAGTGTTGATTTTCAAATAACAGGAAAATGGCTGTAGAAACCAACCTCAAAAAAGAACAGGCAAACGACAACAACATCAGCCTGCAGGGCGTACTGATGATTGGCCTCAAGAAGTGGCCGTGGCTCCCCGCTACGGCTACGGCTACCGATACGGTAAGGGTTACGGCCACTACGGCTACTCTGACTCCAAAAAGTAATAGACTGAGCCTTGCCTGACCGACAGAAAAGCCGACCCGATTTTGTTGTCAGGTCGGCTTTTTCTGTCGGTCGTGGATTTGACTTGATATGTCAGTTGAAAAATCAGCTCATTATTTACCGTTCAGGGCGAAATATTTCCACAAAGGCGCGGCCATCAGCGACTGTTTCATTTCGTCATTGAGGAGCATCGTCTTGACCTCGGTAGAGGAGAGGAGCCTGACGGCGATGTCCTCGGTCTCGTCAAGGTGCTGGCCGGATACCGGCTCGACGTTTGTGGCGAGAAACGTGTACGACAGGTTGTTCATCGAGCCGGGGTTGGCCGACAGCACCGAAAACAGCTGCCACTCGCCCTTGCCGTAGCCCGTCTCCTCCATCAGCTCGCGCTGTGCGGCATGCAGTGGCTCCTCGCCGTCCTCCACCACTCCGGCGACTATCTCCGTAAAGACATCACCGAGGCCGTGGCGGTACTGCTCCACCATCACGAACCTGCCCTCCGCAGTAATGGCGATGACATTGACCCACGAGGGATATTCCAGCACATAATATTCGGGATGCACAACTCCGTTTGGCAGCTCGACCTTATCCACCCGCGCCGTCAGCCACGGCCGCCTTATGAGATACTTGCTCTCCAGCGTCTTCCACTTACCAATTTTCATATTCTCTCGTTTTTTATGCAAAGGTACGGAAAATGCAGGGAAACGCCAATGCCTACCGTGCGAGCAGGTTGCATACGTCATCGAAAGGAAGATGGTACTCGGCACCTTTATTCTCATCGAGGGTTACGAATCCAGCAGGAAGCGGTGGGCGGCGAGGTATTTGGTGTAGCGGGCGGCCATGTCGGGGGTGAGGGTGTCGAGGCGGAAGACGTCAAGGTTGTCCTCGAGGTCGTGGAGCTTGACTATGCGGCCAATGGGGTTCTTCTTGGCTCGGGCCACGAAATCCTGATAGTTCTCGCCTTCGCGCTTGGTTACGGAAAGGACGCCGTCGACTATTTCTTGAGGGAAACCCTCGGCAAGGAGGTATTCGGCGTTGACATCGGTGTCCTCGATAGTGTCGTGGAGGAGCGCCACCATCTTCTCCTCGTCCGTATGGCAGCGCATGGCCACGCGCATGGGATGCTGAAAGTAGGCGCAACCCATCTTGTCGCGCTGTCCGGCATGTTTTGTAACACAAATCATCGCCGCCTTGTCAAGCAGCCGTGCCGATTCTTCCTTATTCATAGCTCTTAATTGTTTAGGTTATTGAATATTTATGGGCAAATATAATGATTTTTCGGCAATCCGGAGCGATTATTTGTTTTATATGAAAAATTCGTTACCTTTGCGACGTTAGACCTGATGACGATATGAAGCGAACTGATGTTGACAGAAATTGTGCGGAGCAGACCGACTCGCAGGAGGCGGTGCTGCGGGCGCGTCGTGTGACCTGGGTGGGGTTCTGGATTAATGCCGTGCTGGGCCTGGCAAAGGTTGTCGGCGGAGTCTTCGGACGCAGCTCGGCGCTGATTGCCGACGGCATCCACTCGTTCTCGGACTTCCTCAGCGACATCGTGGTGATAATAATGGTCGGTGTGGCGCACAAACGTCCCGACGTAGACCATCAGTTCGGTCACGGCAAGTACGAGACGCTGGCCACGGTCATCCTCGCCCTGGTGCTGGCGGGTGTCGCCATCGGCATACTGATTGACAGCATCGACCGCATAATTTTGGTGTGCCACGGCGGCGTCATCCCCAGGCCTGCCGGCATGGCGCTGGCTATAATAGCTGTCTCCATCATTGCCAAGGAGTGGTTGTTCCATTACACATACAGGGTAGGGGAAGAGATACGCAGCGACGCCGTCAAGGCCAACGCCTGGCATCACCGCAGCGACGCCTTTTCGTCCATTGCGACGCTTATCGGCGTAGCCGGAGCGATGTTTCTTGGCGAGCAGTGGCGCATCCTTGACCCGATAGCGGCTCTTATTGTGTCGGTAATCATCGGCGTGGTGAGCGTGCGCATGCTGCGTCCTGCCGTCAGCGAACTGCTCGGCGGCTCACTGCCGCCTGCGGACAATGCCATTATCGAGAAAGCCATTTCCGGCACCAATGGCGTAAGGTCGTGGCACCATCTGCGTACCTTCAAGAGCGGCAACGACGCATACGTCGAGGTGCACATCAAGGTCGACCCCGAGATGAACGTCCGCGACGCCCATGCCATCGCCACCGCCACCGAGGACAACATCAAGGCTGCGCTCCCCAAGTTGTCAGTATACGTCACCACCCACATCGAGCCGGCGAAGGAGCAGTAATTACTTTTTCAATGCATTGTAGACGGCGGAGGAGATGCGGGCGATGTAGGAGGCTGCCAGAGCTTCGTTGCCGCGGATGTCCTTGACGAAGACGGCGAGGGTGTAGCGGGTGCCGTCGGGTAGGGTGACGTATGCCACGTCGTTGTGGGCGACGAGGATGCCGCCGTCCTTGGTGTAGCCCGAGCCGGTCTTGTGGCCAACAGAGACGCCTTCCTTGCCGCGGAGCGGCGAGACAATACGGTCGGTGCCGGTCTTGCACTCCCTGAGGGTGGCGGTGACGAAGGCCTGTTTGTCCGTGCTGACGAGGCTATCGGTATAGAGCCGGTTCATGAGCTCCGCGGCGCCGAGAGGGGACGTGCTGTTGCTATACGCCTTGTCGCGGTTGAGCGACATCTCGCCCTCGGAGTATGCGATATTGAACGACGGACGAGGGATGACGGTGGCAATGAGGCTGTCGGTATGCGCCACGCTGACAAGCCGCCCGAACATCAGGTTGCTGGCGTTGTTGTCGCTTTGCGTGAGGGTATAGCGCAGCAGGTCGCGGACGGCCAGTGAAATCACGGCCTCGGGATGCTCCTTCAGCATCGGGCTCCAGGTATCCGGGTCGAGGTCGCTGCGGTTAATGGTGAGCATGGTGTCGAGCGAAAGCCCTTTGCGGTCGAAATCCTCGCATACGGCAAGAGCCTGATGCACCTTGAACACGCTCATCATTGGGTAGACGTTGCTGTTGTTGACCGTGATGGTGTCCTTGTCGTTGACGATAAGCGCCACCCCGACCTCGCCGGGACATTCGGCGGCGATTTTTTCGATGGAGTCGGTGAGGGCGGCAAGCTCATCGTTTTTGGTGTCGGTTGCCCGGGCGGATTTGCAGGAGAGCGTGAGTGCCAGCAGCGCAAGACCGCAGATTGCGAGGCGGAGTTTATTGCGGGAGAAAATTGCAGACATATTTTGATTTATGAGTTGTAAGTCAAACAGAAAATGTAGGGACGTGCCTTTGGCACGTTGAGCCTGCGGGGTCGTGCCGTTCGGGTCGTTCGGGCAGGATATACATCGCAAAACGATGTCCCTACATGGGTTTAGGCTGCAAATTTACAAATTATTTTATTAAACTTTGTTAATGGCTTGTGGGGGGGGTAAAAAAAGACGTATCTTTGGACAACTAATCTTCAATCAAACACCATCTTTCCTATGAAAAAGATACTCTCTCTGCTGAATTCGAGAATTTCGCGCGTCTGCGTGGCTTGCATGGCCATGCTCGGCTTCACTGCCTGCTCGGATGAAGAATGTATGTACGGCACACCTGTTGCCGATTTCGAGGTAAAGGGATATGTCAAGGATGCCGCCGGAAATCCCGTATCTGATGCCATTTTAAAGGTTACTTATCCCGACCGGTCATCCGGCGTCGAGGTAATCGGAAAGGGAGTTTCATATTCCAATGGAGCATACGAGCTGGAGGGCGGGCTAATAGGCTTTAACAAGAATGAACTCAAGGTTGTCTGCATACCCTCTGACCCGACCCTCGAGGCCGACTCGACTGTTGTCAAGCTCACCCAGACTCGCAAAGGCGAAGATATATGGGACCAGGGCGATTATGAGGCCACTGTCGACTTCGTGCTCAAGAAGAAGGAGGCCAAATGAAGTCTCTTTCGCTCAGGCAGAAGATTGCTCTCGAACTGAACCGCCGCGTAAAGAATGAGCGCCGCCGCGAGCATCAGCTTCGGCAGTTGTTCTGGGAATGTACGTGGCGCTGCAACCTGTCGTGCCGACACTGCGGAAGCGACTGCAAGAACTCGGCTACGCTGCCTGACATGCCAGCCGAGGCCTTTCTGCGCGTCGTTGACTCCATCATCCCGCATGTTGACCCGCATCGCGTCAATATCGTCATCACCGGTGGCGAGCCGCTGGTGCGTGCCGACCTGGAAAAGGTTGGCCTGGAACTCTATCGCCGTGAGATGCCGTGGGGAATAGTCACCAACGGTCTGCTACTCAACGAGAAACGCTTAGCGAGCCTGCGTGCCGCCGGCCTCCACAACATCACCATCAGCCTGGACGGACTGGAGGGGACACACAACTGGATGCGTGGCCGAGCCGAGTCGTTCCGCCGCGCCGTCAGCGCCATCCGCATGGTGGCCAAGGCCGAGGATCTCAATTTCGACGTGGTGACTTGCGTCAACCGCAAATCCTTGGCCGAACTCAACGACATCAAGGAGCTGCTGATAGATGCCGGAGTAAAACGCTGGCGCCTGTTTACGATTTTTCCGTCGGGCCGCGCCGCACAATATCCCGAGTTCGAGCTCAGCCTGGACGAGGTACGCGCGCTCATGGAGTTTATCGTGGCCACGCGCAAAGAGGGACGCATACATCCGTCGTTCTGCTGCGAGGGCTTTCTTGCCGGATACGAGGGACTTGTCCGCGACAGTTTCTTCGAGTGCAACGCCGGAGTGTCCGTGGCGTCGGTACTCCTCGACGGCGGCATAGGTGCCTGCCCGAGCATCCGCGCCGACTACCGCCAGGGCAATATTTATACCGACGACTTCTGGGACGTCTGGCAAAACCACTTCGAGCAGTACCGCGACCGCCGCTGGATGAAAACCGGCCCCTGCGCCGACTGCCGCTTCTGGCGCTACTGCGAGGGAAACGGCATGCACCTCCGCGGCAGCAACGGCAACCTGATGCACTGCCATCTGACGAAAGACTGAGAGAAGTCAGAAAGCATATCCGACGCCTATGCTGAGACGGTACTCGTGCATGGAGGCAGCGGTTTTGATTACGTCGAGGAGGCCGAATGAGCCGGTGAGGTCGACGCGGAAACGGTCAATGAGCACTGCTGCGCGGACGTCCCAGGCGACATCGTAGCGTCGCATCTGATTTTTATACAGGTCTTCCTTAAATATTTCTGTCTGGCCGTTGTCGACTTTAGTGCGTGCGCTGAAACCCAAAGTGGCCTCGGGACCGGTGGCCAGAAAGAGACTCCCGCGTTTGAAAATATCAAACTTGTATCCGACGGTCAGAGGGATGCGCAGGCCAATCTTGCGAACGGGCGGGTCGTATGTCATCGCAGGCTCGTAGGCCGAGCCTGCACCGATAGCTATATCGTCATAACGATAGCTGTCAAAATACAGACGTGCTCCGGGCTCAAAGAAAAAGCCCTTGCCGAGAAGCAGCAAATAGTCAGCGCCGACGCTGACACCGCTGCCGGGCTTGAACATCTTGATGGAGCTGTCGCCTACTTTCCATTTTCCGGGCAGCGACGCGTCATACGATGCAGTCACCGTCCAGTGGTTCCGGTCGGCCACCAATATCTCGCTGTCATCGGACTGAGCCATGACCCCGCAGCATACAAAGCCGAGCATTAAAATAAAAAGCAAATGTTTCATACTAAAAAGTATAATAAAAGTTTTAATCTTTGAGTTGATATTTTTCAGTTCCTTATGTCTTCCAGGTTCAACAGGAACCGTTTGGCCTCCAGTCCGCCCCCATAGCCCGTCAGACTGTTGTCGCTGCCGACAACTCTGTGGCATGGGGCAAAAATGGAGATGGAATTTGCTCCGGTGGCATTGGCGACGGCACGAACCAATGACGGACGGCCCATCCGGCGTGCCAGCTCACCGTACGAAATTGTCGTACCAAAAGGTATTTTCAATATCTCCTCCCAGACAGACTTTTGAAAATCGGTACCCACAAACAGCAGGGGAACGTTAAAGGTTTTTCGTCTGCCGGTAAAAAATTCGTCGAGCTGGGCCATGGCCGTTTCGATTACGGGGGATGTCCCTTCTTCAATTTCGGCGTTGAGCAGACGTTTCAGCCGCCTGTCAATACTGGCGCGGTGTGCCTCGACCTGCCAGTCGCACAGGCAGAGCTTTCCGTCAAACGAACCCAGAACAAGAGTACCGCAAGGGGTTGGGTAGGGGGAGACTTGTATGATTTTATTTGGCATAGCGTACATTATTGAGCTATAGATGCTTTAAGAATAAAAATCAGACGGTGACCGGAGGAATTTTAATTTTCAATTTTCACTTTCGTCGAGGATGTATGTTGACCATATTGATGTATATGTCTTCCAGATGCTCGACACGGTAATTATGCTCGTCACCGGTGATGCCGATATAGTCGAACTGGTATTCCATCGGTTTGCCCATCATGCGGATAAAGGCGTCGGCGGCGCAGGCCAGGCGGCGCTGCTTGCGGAGATTGAAGGCCAGCAGACCGTCCGGCGAGCCCTCCTTGCGCGTCTTCACCTCAGCAAAGATAAGGCGGTTGCCGCGCTGGGCGATGACGTCTATTTCGTAATGTCCCGAGTGCCAGTTGTATTCGACGATAGCGGCTCCCTTGGACGCATAGAGGTCGCGGGCGACTTTTTCGCCCCATTTTCCTAAAGAATTATGGTCAGCCATCGGTAATTTTGCTATGGAGTTTTGTTATATTTTAGGTCAGACAAGCATGTCGGCCACTTATTTTGCGAAGATAGTGAAAATTGCGCTAAAAATTCCGTAACTTTGCCTATCTTTTATCGGATACGATGAAGTTTAACCCGCCGAAGGACACCCTGACGGCTTACTAACCCATCTAAGACTTACCAAATATGCCTATGCGAAAGTGGCGCATCGAGGACAGCGCCGAGCTCTACAATATTGCCGGCTGGGGCCGCAATTATTTCAGTATCAACGCCAAGGGCCACGTCGAGGTGCGTCCCCGCGAGGACTGCGTCGGCGTCGACATCAAGGACGTCATGGACGAGCTGCAGGTCAGGGACATGACCTCGCCGGTGCTCCTGCGCTTCCCCGACATACTGGACTCGCGCATCGAAAAAATCTCGAAATGCTTCAACCAGGCTTCCAGGGAATATGACTACCAGGGCCGCAACTACATGATTTACCCCATCAAGGTGAACCAGATGCGCCAGGTGGTGGAGGAAATCGTCACCTACGGCTCGCGTTTCAACATCGGTCTTGAAGCCGGCTCCAAACCCGAACTGCACGCCGTCCTGGCCACCAACATCGACGAGAACGCCGTAATCATCTGCAACGGCTACAAGGACGAGACGTACATCGAGCTGGCCCTCCTGGCTCAGAAGATGGGACGTCGGATATACCTCGTGGTGGAGAAGTTGAACGAGCTGCGCCTCATCGCCGACATAGCGAAACGCCTCAAAATCAAGCCCAACATCGGCATTCGCATCAAGCTGTCCAGCAATGGCGCAGGCAAATGGGCCGAGAGCGGCGGCGACCAGTCAAAATTCGGTCTTAACTCATCCGAGCTGCTTGAGGCACTGGAAATCCTCGAGAAGCGTGACCTCAAGGACTGTCTGAAACTTACCCATTTCCACATCGGCAGTCAGATAACAAAGATACGTCACATCAAGAACGCCATGCGCGAGGCCATGCAGTTCTATGTACAGCTGTCGCTTAAGGGCTTCGAGATTGATTTCATCGACATAGGAGGCGGCCTCGGCGTCGACTACGACGGCACGCGCTCATCGGCCAGCGAGAGCTCGATGAACTACACCATCCAGGAGTACGCCAACGACGCCGTATCGGCCATCGTCGACGCCTGCCAGAAAAACGGGCTCAGGCAGCCCAACGTCATCAACGAGAGCGGCCGTTCGCTGACGGCTCACCACTCGGTGCTTGTCTTCGAGGTGCTCGAGACAACTTCTTTGCCCAAATGGAACGACAACGACGAGTTGCCCGAAGACGCCCATGAGCTTGCCCGAGAACTGTACGAGATATGGGATAACCTCAACCCACAGCGCATGCTCGAGGGCTGGCACGACGCGCTGCAGATCAGAGAGGAGGCACTGGATATGTTCTCGCTCGGTATGCTCGACCTGGGTACGAGGGCGCAGATTGAGAAACTTTTTTGGTCGACGGCGCGCGAGGTAGGGCAGATGATGGCTTCGATGAAGCATGCCCCTGAGGAGCTGCGTGCTATCCCACGTATGCTACCCGACAAATACTTCTGTAATTTCTCTCTCTTCCAGTCGCTACCCGATGCCTGGTCAATCGACCAGATTTTCCCCATCATGCCCATCTCGCGCCTCGACGAGAAGCCGACGCATACATGCACCATTCAGGACATCACCTGCGACTCGGACGGCAAAATCGATAACTTCATCTCGTCCCACGACATTTCCGGCGCCCTGCCGGTGCACCATGTCAAGGTGGGCGAGACATACTATATCGGCGTCTTCCTTGTCGGCGCATATCAGGAAATTCTGGGTGATATGCACAACCTCTTCGGCGACACCAACGAGGTGCATATCAACGTCTACAAGGACCATTATGAAATGAGCCAGTTTGTCGACGGCGAGACGGTGGCCGAGGTGCTCGACTATGTACAGTACAATCCCAAGAAGCTGGTACGCAATGTCGAAGCTTGGGTTACGGCATCGATGAAGGCCGGAACAATCTCGCCCGAGGAGGGCCGCACTTTCCTGTCCTATTACCGGTCGGGCCTTTACGGCTACACCTATCTTGAAAAGGACTGATGCGGTATTTCCTCGACATCAGCTTCAGAGGCGCGCGCTACCACGGCTGGCAGATTCAGCCGGGAGACGTCACGGTCCAGGAAGAGGTGCAGAAAGCCTTGTCGATGCTTCTTTGCAGGGATACGGCCATAACCGGAGCGGGGCGTACCGACGCCGGTGTCAACGCGTTGCACATGTCGGCGCATTTCGACTGTGACGCCGAACTGGACGCCGACCGACGCCGCAACCTATGCCGCTCGCTGTGTGCGATATGCCGTCCCGACATCACCGTCAATGCCTGCGTGCCGGTCGCTCCGGACGCTCATGCCCGCTTTGACGCCACACTGCGCACATACCGCTATTTCGTCCACACACGGCCTGACCCATTTGTATATCCGTTGTCGTGGATGTCTAACGGTCCTCTTGACTTCGATGCCATGAACCGCGAGGCGCAGGCGCTGTTGGGAACGCATGATTTCACGTCGTTCTCGAAACTGCACACTGATGTCCGTACCAATATATGCACAGTCAGCCATGCCGCCTGGCACCGAATTGACGTGCACCGCTGGTATTTTGAAATCAGCGCCGACCGGTTCCTGCGCAACATGGTGCGTGCCGTCGTAGGCACGCTTGTCGACGTGGGCAAAGGTAAGGCATCCGAGGGACATGTGAGCCGTGTAATGGACCTTATGGACCGATGCGGAGCCGGGACGTCGATGCCCGCGCAGGCTTTGTTTCTGTGGAATGTCGAATATCCTTATCCGCTTTGGCCAAATAATCAGATTGCCATACTATGAGCCGTAGAAGAAAGAAAAATAAGGGTTCGTTTTCCCCGAAATATCTCACTTGGGCCGTCGTCGGCGCCTGCATTCTGTTGGTAATTGCCGGATGGTCCTACTCACGTTCGATAGCCAACAAACCGGGCGTACAGTCAATCATCACGGAAGCGGAAGCGCTTCAGGAGGTGATAATTCCCGAGTCTACCCAAAGCGAAATAATTGACTACACGGGCTTTACCGTTTCATTCAACTCTGACATGCACCAGCCCAACTATGTGGTGTGGGAGCTGACGGATGAGGAGACGGAAGGTGAGGTACCGCGACGCAACAAATTCCTGACGGACTACAGAGTGAAGGGCTGTGCCTCCGATGCCGACTATCGCCGCTCGGGCTACGACCGCGGCCACATGGCTCCGGCCGCCGATATGAAATGGAGTCAGAAGGCTATGGAGAATTGCTTTTATTTCACCAATATCTGCCCGCAGGATAAGCGACTGAACTCCGGCGCCTGGGGCAAGCTCGAGGCCAAATGCCGCCAATGGGCGAAAAAATACAAGTCGCTTGTGATAGTCTGCGGCCCAATCCTCACGGATGATATGCCCGATGCCATCGGTCCGGACAAGGTGCCCGTGCCTCAGCGGTTCTTCAAGGTAGTGCTGGCGCGTGACGCCAATCCCCCTATGTCCATTGGATTTATCATGAACAACGGGCGTGTCGAGGGTGGAATGCAGCAGGCGGCGGTGCCGGTCGACGAGGTGGAACGCGTGACCGGCTTCGACTTCTTCAGCGCACTGCCCGACGATATAGAAAACAAAGTTGAATCAACATGCCGGTTTGGCAAATGGTAAACAATACAGACATCAATGACACAATCTGCGCTGTCTCCACGCCACACGGGGTAGGGGGCATTGCTGTCATACGCATTTCAGGGGCCGAAGCGCTCGATGTGGCATCAAAACTATGGAAGGGCAAGAACCTGCACGATGTGCCCTCACATACGGCGCACCTCGGAACGCTCATGGACCATGACGGCGAATTTCTCGACCAAGCTGTGGCCACGGTTTTCCGTACTCCGCATTCTTTTACGGGCGAGGATGTCGTGGAACTGTCCGTTCACGGCTCGCTGTACGTCCAGCAACGGCTTGTCGAAGCGCTGTGCCACAGCGGAGCGCGTCTTGCCGAGCCGGGCGAGTTCACGCGCCGGGCATTCCTGTCAGGAAAGATGGACCTGGTCGAGGCAGAGGGTATAGCCGACATGCTCGCGGCACGCACACAGGCGGCGCATCGCCTTGCGGCATCACAGATGCGCGGCGGCATTTCCGACAAAATAAACGGCCTGCGCGAACAGCTGATTGAACTGGCCTCATTGCTCGAGCTGGAACTCGATTTTTCCGAAGAGGACGTCGAATTTGCCTCGCGCTCTGAGCTCGCCGACAAAGCCCAGGCCATCATCGACGAGGTAAGCCGTCTACTCGACACCTACAAAGCCGGCAACGCCATCCGCAACGGCATTCCCGTAGCCATTGTCGGCAACACCAACGCCGGCAAGTCCTCGCTCCTCAACGCCATCCTCAACGAAGACCGTGCCATCGTCAGCGACATCCACGGCACTACCCGCGATGTCGTCGAAGACACCATCACCCTCAACGGCCTAACTTTCCGTCTCCTCGACACCGCCGGCTTCCGCACAACCGACGACCCCGTCGAGCAACTCGGCATCGCCCGCTCCCAGAAAGCCATCGCCGACGCCTCCATCATCCTCCACGTCCTCTCCCCCGACACTGCAAACGACACGCTCAATATCGCATCCCTCCCAACAAACAAAATCATCATCTCCGTTCACAACAAATCCGACCTACAACAAACCGCAACTTGTGTCCGGACTGAAAAAACTCCCCAAAATTCTACCCATTCAAAGTTTGAGGAAAACAATTCAAAATTTGAGGAAATCTCACCGGCAACCATCAGCGCCATCGGAAACTCTGCGGAAATCAATAACGCCGACACACTAACCATATCCGCCAAAACCGGCCAAGGCCTCCCCGACCTAATCGCCCTCCTAACCACCCACGGGCGCACATTAACCGCCCTCCAAAGCGACCTCGCCATCACCAACCTCCGCCACAAAGAGTCCCTGACCGCCGCCCTCACCTCCGCCCGCCAAGTCTTGGACGCCCTGCAATCCAACCTCCCCACCGTCCTGACCGCCCAACACCTTCGCGACACCATCTCCCACCTGTCCCGCCTAACCGGCACCATCACCGACCAAACCCTCCTCTCCACCATCTTCACCCGCTTCTGCATCGGCAAGTAACTATCTGGTTATAAAGCAGTTAAAATACTAATAATGACAAGTAACGCCCAAAGCCAGGGCGTTATTTTTTTCGCCGTATTGAGTATTTCAGGGGCTTTTTAGCCGTTTGTGTATCTTTTTTCGCTATCTCATTTGTACGTCGGCTCATTTTCCCGAGGTGTGGACGATTATGATTCCAACTGGGACTGTATAGGACACACCGGGACAGAATTAACGGAATTAACTAACAAGTTATGAGCAGTACAATTGAAATCAAAAAAATCTGCGAACGATGCGGCAAAGAGTTCATCGCTCGCAAAAGTTCCACTCGCTACTGTTGTAAGCGATGCGCAGAGCATGCCTATAAGGATAAGCGAAGAGAGGAACATGTTCGGATCCAAAATGAGTTGTCAGAACGAAAAGGTGAAATGATTAAGAACCCTATCCGTGACTTTATGACCCCGCGTCAGTGTGCGACATTTCTTGCAATTGGTAAATCAACCGTTTATCGCGCTCTGGCATCCAATCAAATTCCTTTCATCAAAATCGGAGGCAAGACATTAATCAGTCGAAAAGTTATAGAAGCGATTGCTGCGGCTACTCCTGACTATGTAAAGAAGGATAAGAAGGCAGCTGAGCCTATCACTGAGTTCTACACTTCCAAGGAAGTGATGGAGAAGTTTGGCATAGGCAATGCGTGGCTTTACAAGATGGCTTCCAAATACAATATCCCCAAAACGACCTCACGAGGGAAGACGCTCTGGAGCAAGAAGCATATCGACAGAGTATTCGGCAAGCCGGTCGATGATGAAGTCAACAAAGAGGAATGGTACACCGTCGATGAAGTCTGTGCCAAATTCGGCATGAAGAAAGATGCTCTATATCGAATGGTCTCCGAACTGAAAATCACGAAGCAAAAAGTCAGAAATGTTGTCTATTATTTCCGACGGGAAATTGACGCAGCTATGGGCATCAACCCCGAACTTACCGCAGAATATTACTCTATGCCGGAAGCCATGGGGGCATACGGCATGACCAGAGACCAGATTTCATATTACGTCCGTACATATAACGTCCCCCGAATCTATCGTGACAGCCGGGTATATATCGAACGCAAGAGCCTCGACAAAGTGCTTGGATCTCCTAAAATAGAATAAAAACCGGTGCGTATTACGCCATGCGCCGCACTGCATTGGCGCACCGTCTGATTACCAATTAGTTTTGCAGCAATTTCTAAATCAAGTAACTCGAAAGAATATGATTAAAAACACTGTCCCATCAGTAAATGTGCGAACAGCCAAGATGACGAAAGAAAGGCTTTCGGTCTATCTGGATTTCTATCCGGCTGTCCGCAATCCGCAAACCAACAGGAACACGCGCCGCGAGTATCTCGGTTTCTACATCTATGAGAACCCGACCACGCAGTTCCAGAAAGAGTATAACGAATCCATACTCAACAGAGCAGAGCTG
>JBJEDC010000035.1:0-17854 GCA_051871645.1 Muribaculaceae bacterium
ATTTGAGCCGCAAGACGGACTCGAACCGTCGACCTTTTCGTTACGAATGAAATGCACTATCCTTGCCAACGTGCCAAAGGCACGTCCCTACATGGGGGGTCGCTCGAACCTGTTGAAAAAGGCATGGGGGAGGCGTGTCGGCCTCGACCGGTCAGCGGGTGGGGGTTAGGGTTTGCTTGCTGTAGGTGAGGCGAATCTTGGTTTTGGAGTAGTCGAGGGTGCACATGCGGGGGGTGGAGATGTAGGGGGTGATGGCGGTGACGGTGGAGGAGGTGCCGTAATAGTAGTCGCCGCTGGTTTCTATCTGGAGGTTGACGGGGGTGAGGACGAAGGTGATGTCTTCGTCGGTAATATCGTCTTTCTCAATCAGGTTGATGATGTAGTCGCGCAGGGCGCCAAAGGTGTAGGTGCCGGTGGTGCTGCTGTACTGGGCGTAGAAGGAGGTCAGGTTGTCGTTGATTTTGTTCTCGGCAAAGAAGTTGTCGCGGTCTTTCTTGAGCACCATCAGCAGATATTCCGGGGGCTCGAAGCCGTATTCGTTCTCGATGGCGGCGGCGCTCAACGACATGGTCAAGGTGTTGACCACGCCGAGATTCTTGCCCAGGCCTGCGAGGTACGCAGCCTTGATTTCGCGTGCGGGGAAGACTATCTCGGCGTCAAGTCCGGCGGGGGCGGCGATGACGGTCTTGCCCAGCTCGACCATGTTCTTGACCTTGGGGTCGAGGTTGAGGCGTATGTTGTTGTTGGTGATGATTTCGGGGGTGACGGCGAAGTACGAACCCACATAGTTGATGGTGGTGTCGCGGTCTGTGCCCTCGATTTTGGACGTGCGGTGGAAGTAGAGGTTCATCAGCGTCTTGTCGATGCGGACGATGCGGCCCGAACCGTAGTACGAGTCGATGTAGAGGCCCTTGAAGACGTTGCGCGAGAACTGTTCGGGACTGCTGAACGAGGCGGGGTTCTCGTTGTAGGCGTCGAAGAGTTTCTTGCCCAGCGATACGGGCAGGTCGACGTTAATCTGGCGGGTCTTGTACTGTACTTCGGACGAGGTGGTGTTGTCCCAGCTTGCCGAGTAGACGGTCTGGCCGATGCAGTCGTCGGGGTCGTAGTAGCCCGTGGGGTCGAAATCGCTGTAGATGGGCGAGGGGAGGTCGCGGGTCAGGGGATAGACGCGTATGCCCATGGGGGCGATGGAGTCGCCGGTGAAGCCGTCGAACTGGTAGAGCATCTGCAGTTTCAGCGAGTCGATATTGGCAGAGGTGATGCCGGCGGTGTCGAGGCCGAGCGCGGGCATGAACTGGGTGACGATGCTGCTGGAGAGTGTGCCGTATCCCTCGGCGTCGATGTTGCCGACGAGCTGGGTGATGGTGCGCGAGCGTACAGCGTGATTGTCGGCGGAGTGGCCGGAGAGGGTGAATGTCGAGTCGACTGTTATCTGAATGCCGTCGGCGACGATGGAAGAGCCGATGGTGGAGTCGCTATCGCAGCTCTGGAATGCGCCGAAAGCGGCCAGGACGGCGGCGGCGCACAAGACATTCTTGAAACTGAAGCTTTTAAGCATATTGTCGTTATTGGCCGTTGCCCGTGGCGGGCAGGGCTCTGGTAGAGGATTAGACGTTGTTGGCCTTTGCGTTTGGATGCGGGGCTTTTGGAGAGATTTTATGATTTATGGCTCAGAGCGACTCGTAGAAGCACTTGTACGCTGCCAGATGTTCGGGGTCGTTGATTGCGGTCTCGGGGTCGGCGCCGGCGGGGAACTCGAGGAAAGGCTTGCCCGACTGGCGGGCGTACTCGAGCAACTCCGGGTTGACGTCGGGAACCGACTGGATGATGGCGTCGCTGTATCTGATGGCAAGCTTGCCCAGTGCGACGTCATCGATGGCTCCGGCCTGTGCCAGGATTTCGATGTCCTCGTCGGCAAAGCCGTCCATCTTCATCTTTTCGAGGATTTTGGAGCTGAGGGGCGCGGGGACGCTGTCGGGGAACATCGAGTATATAATCTTGCTGTCGCGCAGGGTGGGATCGTCGGCATACATGCGGCGGATATAGAGGGGAGCCAGAGCCGTGGCCCATCCCGAGCAGTGCACCATCGAGGGCACCCAGCGCAATTTCTTTACCGTCTCGATGACACCGCGGGCAAAGAACATGATGCGCTCGTCGTTGTCCTCGGGCGATGCGTAAATCTCGAGGCCCGAGGCGCTCTGGCGGTGCATGAAGTAGTCGTCGTTGTCGATGAAATAGACCTGCATGCGCGAGGGCAGCAGTGTGGCCACCTTGATGATGAGGGGGTGGTCGGTGTCATCGATGACGATGTTGAGGCCCGAGAGCCTGATTACCTCATGGAGCTGGTTGCGCCGTTCGTTGATTTTGCCGTATTTGGGCATGAAAGTGCGCACTTCTATGCCTTTTTCCTGAAGGCTTTGCGGTACGTTTCGGCCCAGAACCGACATTGTGGTTTCGGGCAGATAGGGAGTAATCTCCTGGGATAGGAACAGCGCTTTGTTTATTTGCATCGTGATGAGTATTTAGGCCGGGCTTGCCATGTCGGGAGGTATAACCGGGGGTATGGCTAACCGATTCTATAAAATTATATGCAAAGATACAAAAAATTATTGATACAGCGTGAATTATGAGGGACGGTCAATAGACTGAAAAAGATGGCTCGGACGCTAATGTCCTGGCATTAAGGGTATAACGGTGCTATGGGCCTGACTGGCGTTAACTTAATTTACGAATTGTAACCGGAGAAAAATGTAGGGATGCACCCCGGTGCATCCGCAAAACGTTGTGGCTATTCTGCGTATGCACAGGGATGCATCCCTGCATGTTTAATCTGTCAATTACTCGAAGGCTTTGTGGAGCAGGTCGAGGGCGGCGCCGAGGCCGTCGGCGTCCTTGCCGCCTGCCTGGGCGAAGCCGGGCTGACCGCCTCCGCCGCCCTTGATGGCCTTGGCGGCGTTGCGGACGATGACTGCGGCGCTCATGCCGTTCTTCACCAGGTCATCGGTGAGGGCTACGGTGAGCATGGGCTTGCCGGTGCCGGGAGCGGTTGTGGCGGCGACGAAAGCCGTGTGCTCGGCGCTGTCGCGGCGGACGGCCATGGCTACCAGCTTCACCATTTCCGGAACCATGCCGGATTTCAGTGTCACTACTGTTATGCCGTTGATGATTGTGGCGCTCGACAGCAGTTTGGCGGCCAAGGCGCCGGCGCGCTCGTTCATGGCCTCCTGGGCCTGGCGGCGCAGTTCGGCGTTCTCCTCGATGCTCTTGCGTAGGGCGCCCAGCAGGTCGGGGGCGTTGTTGAAGAGTGCCTGCACTTCGTGCAGAGTGTCCGAGACGTGGTCAAGGAGGTCTTCCACGGCCTCGCCGGTGAGGGCCTCGATGCGGCGGATGCCGGCGGCGATGGAGCTCTCGCCGATGATGCGGATCATGCCTATCTCGCCCGTGTTGTCGACGTGCGTGCCGCCGCAGAGCTCGATGGACGGGCCGTATTTGATGACGCGCACCTCGTCGCCGTATTTCTCGCCGAAGAGGGCCATCGCGCCCAGTTCGCGGGCCTTGGCGATGGGCACGTTGCGGTGCTCGTCGCGGGCGATGGCCTGGCGGACGTAGCTGTTGGCAAGGTGCTCGACGCGACGCAGCTCGTCGGGGGTGAGCTTCCGGAAGTGGCTGAAGTCGAAACGCAGTACGTCCGGCGAGACGAACGAGCCCTTCTGCTCGACATGCGTGCCCAGCACCTCGCGCAGGGCGTGGTGCAACAGGTGTGTGGCCGTGTGGTTGGCGGCGGTGCGGCGTCGTGCGGCCTCGTCGATGGCGGCGGTGAACTCGGCGGCGGGGTCGGTGGGCAGCTTGGCGGTCAGGTGTACCGAAATGCCGTTCTCGCGCTTGGTGTCGTAGATTTCGACCACCTCGCCGGTCTTGTTGTCGGTGAGGGTGCCGCGGTCGCCTACCTGGCCGCCCATCTCGCCATAGAAGGGAGTGGTGTCGAGGATAATCTGGAAGAACTCGCGGCCTTTCTGCCTGACGCGGCGCCAGCGGGCGATGCGGCAGACGGCGGTGGCCGAGTCGTAGCCGACGAATTTGGTGTCCGTCACGCCCTCGAGGAGGATGTTCCAGTCGGTGGCCTCGACGGCGGCGGCGTTGCGGGCGCGGGTCTTCTGGGCCTCCATCTCCACCTCGAAGCCCTTGTGGTCTAGGGTCATACCCTTTTCCTTGAGGATGAGCTCGGTGAGGTCGAGGGGGAAGCCGTAAGTGTCGTAGAGGGTGAATGCCTCCTTGCCCGAAATCTCCTTCTTGCCCTCCTTCTGAGCGCGTGCGATGGCTTCGTCGAGCAGGGCGATGCCCTTGTCGAGGGTACGCAGGAAGGCCTCTTCCTCCTCCTTGATGACTTTCATGATAATGTCTCGCTGTGCGGGAAGCTCGGGGTATGCCTCGCCCATCGACTCGATGAGCGTGTCCACCAGACGGTACATGAACGGGCTCTTCTGGTCCAGGAAGGTATAGGCGTAGCGTACGGCGCGGCGCAGGATGCGGCGGATGACATATCCGGCCTTGGCGTTGCCGGGGAGCTGCGAGTCGGCGATGGAGAAGGCGATGGTTCGCACATGGTCGGCGATGACGCGCATGGCGATGTCCACGTGGGCGTCATCGCCGTATTTCTTGCCCGAGAGGTCGGCAATCTTGCCGATGAGTGGAGTGAATACGTCGGTGTCGTAGTTGGATGTCTTGCCCTGGAGGGCCATACAGAGGCGCTCGAAGCCCATGCCGGTGTCGATGACCTTCTTGGGCAGGGGCTGCAGGCTGCCGTCGGCCATGCGGTTGTACTGCATGAACACGAGGTTCCATATCTCGATTACCTGGGGATGGTCGTGGTTGACCAGGTCGGCACCGGGGGTTTGTGCGCGCTCTTCGTCGCTGCGAAGGTCGATGTGGATTTCGGAGCACGGTCCGCAGGGGCCCGTGTCACCCATCTCCCAGAAGTTGTCGTGCTTGTTGCCGTTGATGATGTGGCTGTCGGGCAGATGCGTGGCCCATATTGCGGCGGCCTCGTCGTCGCGGCTGAGGCCCTCCTCGGACGAGCCCTCGAAGACGGTGGCGTAGAGGCGTTCGGGGTCGAGTTTGAGCACGTCCACAAGGTATTCCCACGCCCAGTTGATGGCGTCCTCCTTGAAGTAGTCGCCGAACGACCAGTTGCCCAGCATCTCGAACATGGTGTGGTGGTAAGTGTCCATGCCCACCTCTTCCAGGTCGTTGTGCTTGCCGCTGACGCGCAGGCACTTCTGCGAGTCGGTGACGCGCGTGTGCTTGGGCTCGCGGTTGCCCAGGATGATGTCCTTGAACTGGTTCATGCCCGCGTTGGTGAACATCAGCGTCGGGTCGTCCTTGATTACCATCGGTGCCGAGGGCACGATGGTGTGGCCTTTCGACTCGAAGAATTTCTTGTACGAGTCGCGAATTTCTTTGGCTGTCAGCATATCGTATGCATTTATAATGTGATTTCCGATTTTTTGGCTTTTCAGAGTGCAAAATTAGTTGAAAATCGCTAATTTTGCAAATATCAATCAACCCCGCCGTCATGGAAGACCTGGACAAGAAATATTACAAGATACGCGAGGTGGCCGAGATACTCGGTCTGCCCGCCTCCACACTGCGTTTCTGGGAATCGGAATTCCCCCAGCTGAAACCGCGCCGCACTACCCACAGCACGCGCCAGTACACCCCCGAGGACGTGGAGAAGTTGCGCATGATAAAATACCTTGTCAAGGACCGCGGCCTCAAACTCGACGCCGCCCGTGACGAGATGCGCAAAAATCCCGGCGGAGTCTCGCGCCGCTACGAGGCCGTCCGCCGCCTACAGGGCATCCGCGACCGCCTGTCGTCGCTGTTGCAGACCCTCGACGCCCGCCTCCTCGCCCAGCACCGCGCCGCCCGCCTCGCCCGTGTCCACGACCCTGAGCCCCCGACGCTGTTTTAGGCGCGGATGGCCGGAATCTACTAGGATATTATAGTTTCAACCCAGTATCTTTATCACGGAATTTGAAGGGAAAAGCGCGGAGCGCTCACGGATTTTAGTTTGAATTTTAGAATATAACGGAAAAAGGGGGCAGCTTGCGCTATGCCCACTTTTCACGGAAGAAGTTTGACCGGGATTATGCGACCCGGTTATAATGCTATGTCACTCTGACTCCCAGTAGACCGTGTCTTTGGGAGTGATGACGATGGAACGCATTTGAGAGTTTTTGTATATCTCGACGGGCCGGTTGTTAAGGTGGAGGTAGTATTTCACCGTCTCCGGCTTGCCTTTGATGCCGAGATTTTTGTCTTCATGGTTGTCGTTACGGCATCTTCGGTGGGTAACGATGGCAGTTCGGGGATGTCGATGTCTGGTTTGAGCTCGTCGCTGCATCCGTTCAGCGCCGGAGCCGCCAAAGTCAGGCATGACAGAAGGATGGCTGATAATGATTTTATGATTGGTATTGTTGCAGTGTTATTGTTCGGGAGGATTTTGCCGGTTGTCGCTGTCTGCGTTCTCTTTTTTCTGTATTTCGAGGTACTGCAGGGGTGACATGCCGAAGACATTCTGGAATGCGCGGTAGGATGGCTGACTCTGTCAAAACGGCATTGTGCACCTGTTGGGCACGTAATGAAAAAGTTCCAGCGAATGTGATAACAGCCAATAGTAAGCGAAACCGTGCCATCCTTGCCTTATTCTGATTTGTTTGAGTTTTTATTGCGCGATATTTTCATGCAAAATTAGCACATTGCAGTGATACTGACAATAAAAATCAGCCTTGAGAAATGCGATAGGCGTAAGCAAGAATTCCCTGATGTACAGAGGTATGTACAATTTGGGACAGCTGCGTTAAACTATTTGGGATAAACGCAGCTGAAAGGGCGGAAAAAAAATGTCCAATGGCAGGGCTGGGCCCCCTAACCTTGGGTTTCGCCAATGAGGCGGAGGAAGTCGTCTTCGGAGAGGATGGGGATGCCGAGTTTGGTGGCTTTTTCGAGTTTGGCGGGGCCCATGTTCTCTCCGGCGAGGACGAAGCCGGTCTTCTTGGAGATAGAGCCGGCGTTTTTGCCGCCGTGGGCCTCGATGAGGGCCTTATATTCGTCGCGGCTGTGGTGCGAGAAGACGCCGCTGACCACGACGGTCTTGCCGTCAAGGGCGTTGCTGAGCTGCTGCGTGGCTGACTCGGGCATGGACATCTGCACTCCGGCGGCGCGGAGGCGCTCGATGTTTTCGCGGTTGACGGGGGCGGCGAAGTATTCGATGATGCTCTCGGCGATGCGCGGGCCCACGTCCTCGATTCCCTCCAGCTCGGTCTGCGTCATGGACATGAGGCGGTCGATGTCACCGGCGGCGCGGGCAACCTTTTTGGCCGTTGTCTCGCCGACGTAGGGGATGGAGAGGGCGTAGACGACGCGGCCGAAGGGGACTGTCTTGGACTGTTCGATGCCTTCGAGGATGCGCTCGGCGGACTTTTCGCCGAAGCGTTCGAGGTTCATCAGCTTGTCCTTTGTCAGGTCGTAGATGTCGCCGATGTTGGTGACAAGGCCGGTGGCAAAAAGCACCTCCGAGATTTCCTCACCTATGCCGTCGATGTCCATCATGCGGCGGCCGACGAAGTGCTCGACACGTCCGGTAATCTGCGGCTGGCATCCCCATTTGTTGGGACAGACCCATGCGGCCTGGTCCTCGGCGCGGACGAGGGGCGTGCCGCAGGCGGGACAGTGGCTGACGAACCGCACGGCCGGTGCGCCGGGCTGGCGCTGACCGGTGTCGACGCCGGTGATTTTGGGGATGATTTCGCCGCCCTTTTCGACGTACAGCATATCGCCCTCGTGGATGTCGAGCTGGCGCATAATGTCCTCGTTGTGGAGGCTGGCGCGCTTGACGATGGTGCCGGAGAGGAGCACCGGCTCGAGGTTGGCCACGGGGGTGATGATGCCCATGCGGCCCACGTCGAACGACACGAAGCGCAGGCGTGTCAGCGCCCTCTCGGCCTTGAACTTGTAGGCGATGGCCCAGCGGGGACTCTTGGCGGTGAAGCCGAGGTTGAGCTGCTGGCGCAGCGAGTTGATTTTGAAGACAAGGCCGTCGGTGGCTACGGGGAGTTCCTTGCGGGCGGTGTCCCAGTGGGTGATGTAGCGGTCGACGTCGTCGATGCTGTAGAGCAGCGTCATGGCGTCGCTGACCTTGAAGCCCCACGACTTGGCGGCCATCATGTTGTCGTAGTGGTTGTCGTAGGGGAGATTGTCGCCGAGGAGGTAGTATAGGTACGAGTCGAGCTCGCGGCGGGCTACCTCGGCGGGGTTCTGCGTCTTGAGTGTGCCGGCGGCGGCGTTGCGGGGGTTGGCGAAGAGCGGCTCCTCGTTGAAGGCGCGCTCGGCGTTGAGGCGCTCGAACGACTTCCAGGGCATGACAATCTCGCCGCGTATCTCAAAGAAATCGGGCCATCCCGACCCGCGGAGGGTGAGGGGTATCGACTTGATGGTCTTGACGTTGGCGGTGACATCGTCGCCGTGGGTGCCGTCGCCGCGGGTGACGGCGCGCAGCAGGCGTCCGTGCTCGTAGATGAGCGATATACCCGAGCCGTCGAACTTCAGCTCACCCACCATCACGGCTTTCTCGCCGGGCAGGGCCTTTTCCACGCGGTCGACCCACTGGTCCACCTCCTCCACCGAGTATGTGTTTGCCAGCGAGAGCATGGGGTACACATGCGGCACCTGGACGAAGCCTTTGGTGAGGTCCGAGCCGACGCGGCGCGTGGGCGACAGCGGGTCGTCCATCTCGGGATGGCGCTTTTCGAGGTCCTCCAGCTCGTGCATGAGCATGTCGAAGTCATGGTCCGAGATTTCGGGCTGGTTAAGAACGTAGTAGTTGTAGTTGTGGCGGTTAAGCTCGTCGCGGAGTTGCTTTATTCGCTCTTGTTCGTTCATATCGGTGGATTTGAAGAGGTGTCTCTGATTAACAAAGGAAATGTGCTGCGGGTTCTGCGTTTCAGCTTTCTATCAGTGTGTCTATGGTTATGCCGGTGTCTTTTATTGCGCGGAGGGTCTTGGCGGACGGGCTGACGAGGATGCGCTCGGCAAATGGGACCTTCAGCAGGGCCATGTCATCGTGATGGTCGGTGACTATTGTGGTCGGCGTCAGACAGTTGTTGGCGGCGTATGCCATGACGGCCTTCAGTTTTTCCTCGCCGCGGCATTCGGCGTGCGTGGGGTTGCTGGCGGTGCGGGTGGCGACGTACGGGCCGTCCCATATCCAGGGCACATAGAGGTCGGCGGCGGCGGTGGCCAGCAGCACCGTCGTGCCCTCATGGCGGCGTTCGTCTATCAGTGTCTTGACCTGCGGGTTGATGGATTTGTGGATTTTGCGCACAAAATCCACTTTGAACGAGGGGGTTATCGCCGTTGCTCCGATGACGGCCCACTTCATGCGCCGGTGCCCGCACAGCCGCAGGCGTCGCAGGAAAAGCCATCCCGCCACCGTAGCAGCCTGGGCCAGTCTGCCGTGGCGCAGGGCGTCGCGCATCGAGCAGGCGGCGAAGATGTGCAGCGAGTTGCCGCGCAGCAGGGTGCCGTCGAGATCGACGATTGTCAGTGGCTTTATTTCATATCCTTTGACCATGGGAAGCGGATGAGGGTGCGGTTGTGGTATAGCGAGAAGTCGGGGGTGACGACGGGGCGGTCGGTGGTTGTGGTGATGACAGCTGTCTTGATGACCACACGGTCGGAGCTGATTTTGCGGACGGCGTCCATGACGGCGCGGAGGGTACTGCCCGAGTCGCAGGCGTCGTCGACGATGAGGATGAAGACGGCATCGGCAAGGGTCTCAGCCGCTCCGTCGGCAAACTGTGGCTCGGTGACCTCGTGCTCGCTCTTGCGGCCTAACGCCCATGCTTCGAGCATGCGCAGGCCGTTGCGCACCCACAGGGGCGAGCGGCGGACGGCGGCCATAAGGCGCGGGTGACGGTCTTTGGTGTCCGAACCCGGGCGGCGGCAGTCGACGACGGCATGGGGGACGCCGACAAACATCCTGCGGGCCACAACGGCTCCTCCGCTGGCTATGCCTACGACGGCGTCGGGCTTCCAGCCGTGCTGAAGTACCTGGCGCTCGAGCCTCTGGCAGGCGCGGGCAAGCATGTCGTCGTTCATTGTCACTACTTTCATCGTTATTCAGGCATCAGGGGGCGGTTTTAAACAGGATTTTTACCATAGGTTGAAGCGGTAGCCGGCGGAGAGTTCGAAGTTGAAGATGGTGTTGATGAGCATCTGCTTCTTGTCGTAGAAAATGCCGTTTTCGGCCGACATTATCAGTCCGGCGAACCATCGTTTATTGGTCCATACCACCGAGGCCTCGGCGTGATTGTATATCGAGGGCGTGACACGCTTGTCGCCATGGTTGACGGTGCCGTGCTTGAAGCCGAGGACGGGGCTCTCGGAGATGGCGGCGACCCAGTGGCGGTGGAAAACCCAGTTGTAGGCGTAGCCGAAGCGCACTGCGTAGTTGTTGTTGTGCATATTGAACTGGTAGTCGTTGTCGGCCCAGTCCTTGGGCAGTCCGTCCAGTATGTCCTGAGGCAGTCCGGCGAAGGTGAAGTCGAAGTTCTGCATCCAGTAGGAGAAGCCGACAAACCACGAGCCCTGGCTGCGTTTCTGCACCTTGCTGTAGTTGAAGGCGGCGCCGCGGCTGTATCTTTTGTTGTTGATGAAATAGTACATGTCGAAACCGAAAATGTCGGTGTCGATGCCGGTGAAGGGGATGTTGCTGCGTATCTCGTGCCCCTTGACGCCGTACGAGAGGATGTTTGTGCCCACGTCGTTCTTCGTCCAGTAGAATTCGCCGGTGAGCAGGGCGCAGTTGAAGGCGAAGTTGAGCTTTTTGCGCGAGGTGTTGCCGATGCCCATGAGCTTGCCGATGTTCCAGTCGTAGCCTAAGGTCACGGCAAGGTAGGACACATGGAAACCGCCCGACATGTTGAATTCGGACGACATGTGCATGCGGTAGTTTTCGGGAAGCGAGAAGATGTATGTGTCTTTCCATAGCTCGCTCTTGGCCTTGACGTTGAACTTGTATCCCGTGCCCTCGACGTATGCCGAGTCGTATGAGTTGAAGAATTTGTCGCCCCACCGGTAGGTGTTGACGCAGAACCGCGGGAACTTGCCCCACTCGGCAATCGAGTCGAGCGCAAACGATAAGGCATGCCCTCTGCCCGTCGCAATGACGGCCAGAACCATGATGGCAAATACTGCTGCAAGCCTGCGTTTCATGCTGATTTCTCCGGGCAAATGGATAATACGGTAAATCTTGACAAATTTACGCAAAATTTATCAATCCCCGTTCCCGCTACAAGCCATTTTGACTAAAATGCGGCACTAATAGACAAATAAAAAAGCTGCCCGTTGTGGACAGCTTTTTGAGGTACCTAGCAGAATCGAACTGCTGTGCTCGGTTTTGCAGACCGATGCCTCACCACTCGGCCAAGGTACCATCATTTGGTGTGGTTTGCGGATGCAAAGGTAACAAGAATTTTTCACCCATGCAACCTTTCACCCAAAAAATTGAAATTGCCGTTTGAAACGATGGTTTGAAACGATGGACAAAACAAATTTGAGCGGGCGGTTTAGTGCTTGTCTTTGGGGCGGAAGATAAGGGTGTTGCCGTCGGGGGTGAGCTCGGGCTGAAGAGGGGTGTCGGGAGTTGTGTCGACGGGAACTGAGTCGGCGGGTATGGAGGGGATGGTATCGGAGGGGGTGGGAGTGTCGCCTTTTTCTTTGTCTTCCCCGTCGGCGGGTTTGCGTTTTTTGCGGTGGCGGAGGAAGCCGAACATGTTGTCGAAATCGCGTTTGTAGACGATGCCGACACCCTGGGTGGTCTGGGCGGTGCGCAGGTAGTAGTTCTGGTCGTTGTAGCGGTTGTAAGCCTTGAGGCGGACCGAGCCGCTGCGGTTGAGGAGGTATTCGATGTCGAAATCGCCGATGAACTGGTTTGTGTTGAGCGATTTGTCGCGGTAGCCGAAGTTGCCGTTGAAGAGCAGGCGGTTGTTGAGCAGCGACGAGGAAAGGGCGACGTCGAACTCCACGTCCGAGAAGTCGCCGCGGTCGCTGCGGAGGTTGGGGGCGATGCTCCAGTTCTCGCTGAGCTTGCCCAGCATGCCGCTGAGCTGGCTGGCGATGGTGGACGAGGCCACCGAGAACAGCTCGTTGCCCTTGGTGGTCGACATGTACTCGGGTGTGTAGAAGCGGTTGAGGGCGAGTAGGTAGATAATCTGGCGGTTCATCATCTCCTCCGTGGAGACGATTGAGCGCACCTTGCGGTAGACGTCGCTGTTGAGGGTGGGGAAGGCGAGGTCGAAGCGGATGTCGGGCTGACGCATGTCGCCACTGGCCATGAGGACGGCGCTGACGGGGACGGTGGTGCGGTTGAGGTCCTTGTCCTGCAGGAAACTCTCGTCAAGGTCGCTGAGGTTGGCGTTGACATTGTAGGTGGCGTTGATGTCGAGACGTGCGGCATACGGGTCGCCGGTGAACTTGATGGAGCTGCCCTGGTTGATGGTGAAGTCCTTGCGGATGATGTCCTGGAGGGTGAAATTGTAGCTTCCGCGGTCGATGACGTAGGTGCCGTACATGTGCAGCTCGTTGCCCGTGCTGTTGTAGGTCAGGCGCATGTCGCCGGTGCCGTTGGCCTTGATTTCGTCGCCGCCGACGGGGTCCATCACAATTATCACGCGGGCCACCGGAGTGACGTCGACCTGGATGTCCATGTTGTATGCCGTGGGCACGTCGCGGACAGCCTTGCGTGCGAGCATACGCTCGCGGTATTCGAGTACGGCCTTCGGCAGCGTGTTTGCCGAGGCCATGATGGTGTCGACGGCCTTTTGCGGCGTCTTGTCACGGAAGGTGATGAAGTTGTATTCGTCGGCCTCCTCATCATCGCTGAGGACGAAGGTGAAGGTCGAGCCGTCGGTCGTCTCCATGGCCACGTTGATGTCGACTACGCCCGGCTTGCCCTTGACGTGAGCCGTGCCGTCGCCGAAGACCTTGCCGTACCATATCGGGCTAAGCTTGGGAGTGACGTCATAGACCAGAAGCTTGCGTGCGTCGGTGACGCGGAACTCGAACTCCGGCTTGTGAAAACATTTGTGGCGCACATATCCGTTGAGCATGGCGGTGTTGCCGTAGCGGTCGCGCAGAGTGATGTCCCTGAGGTTGATTACGCCCGGACGTATGTGGACGCTGTCGGTGGCGTAATACCATGTGTTGGTGAAGCCGAGTTTCAGGCCAAGGCTGTCGGCGTGGATGTCGCCTTCGAGGTCGATGTCCTGGAATGTGCCGAAAAGACGGGCGTGGCCCGAGGCAAAGCCCGAGAGGTCCTCGGCGAAAGCGCTCATGAAAGGTTTCATGAAGCCCACCGGAATGTGCTTCGCGTTGAAGTCCATGTCGAGTGCGCCGGCAAAGAGTATGTCGCCGTTGATGTCGGAGCGGTTGCCGTCCGGGCCGTCTATGACGGCGTCCAGGTGGAAGGCCTTGCGCTCGTTGTCGAGGTGGGCGTCGACGTTGGCCTCGCCCATCACGCAGTCGTTGTACGAGATATTCTTGACGTTCAGGCCGTCGCACCACAGCGCCGGTGTCTTGCTGAGCAGCTGCGTGCCGTAGAAGGTGCCGGTGGCGCGTCCTCCGATGAGGGCGTTGTTGATATCGAGGGTCCTGAAGATGTTTATCAGCTCGAGGTTGTCTACGGTGAGGCGCAGCTGCGAGTCACTGTCGTTGGAGGCAGAGCCCTCGATGCGGACCGACTGGTCCTCGGTGGTGAGGGCGAAGTTCTCGACGCTGACGGTTTTGTCCGAAATCAGCACGCGGGCGGGTGCGATGGTCCATTCCGCGTCGCCGAAGGTGATTTTGCTGGTATTGATGGCGATGTCGGCGTTGAGATTGCCGTCCTGGCTGCGCCCTACCAGCGTTGACATGCTCAGCAGGCCGCCGATTGGTTTCTCACGCTCAATCTGCCAGTCGAGCTTGTTGTCGATACGGTTGTCCGATGCCGTTATACCGGCGTTCACTGTCATTACGCCCTTCTGGGTGGGGAAAGTGGTGGTGGCGTAGATTATGCCGCGGCCGTCGTCGCGTGTCAGCGAGGCCTGGAGGGTCGTGTTCTCGATAATCTTGTCGCTCTGCTGCAGATACTGTGCGTCCACGGTGACGTTGGCTGTACCGTCTGTGTTGGAGAAAGCGCCGTCGATGGTGACGGGGTAAATGATGTCGACAGGCAGACCGAGGAAATTGGTGAGGTTCTCGGCATCGGCGATGCGGAATTCAAAGTGGAAGTCATTGTCGGGGCCCGAGGCCATGAGGGCGTTCCGGCTGTTGTCGGCAAAGACGGGCATGGCACGGGCAAAGAGGTCGCGGGCCTGGGCGGGCAGTGTGCCCAGGTTGATGTTGCCCTGGAGGCGGCCGTTCAGGAAGTCGCTCTCGATGTTGACGATGTTGGGATGATGCATGTTGTCCGTCTCCACGCGGAACTTGTGTATGCTGAGTGCCTTGCCGTCGCCGGTGAAGCTGAGGTCAGAAATGTCGGCATAGCCGTTGATCCATTCCGTGACCGTGCCGTGGAGGTCGGCGTCGATGTCGGCGGAAAGGCGGTACGACTCGTATTTGCCTTTTACGCCGAGGGGAGCGAGGGCAAGGTCCCTGAGGTTTGCAGTCATGCGCAGCCGGTGCTGTTTTGCGCCGTAGCCGCCTTCAAACTCCAGGTTTGCGGAGCCTATGACATCGGCGATGCCGTCATTGCTCATGGCGAGCATGCCGCTGAAGGTCTTGTCGGCGGCGAGGGACAGCTCGGCCTCGATGTCGCTGAAGTTGTAGCCGTTGAAGACGGCACTCGTCACCGTCACTCCTGCATCGCCTGTAAGTACGCGGCCGCCGCCGAAGCTGCCGTCGAAGGTTCCGCTGAGGCTGATGTTTTCGAGTTTGGCGAGCTCGCCTTTAGGTACGAGGACCGAGGGGCGCAGGTTCGTGCCGTCGAAATCGGCGGACAGCGTCCAGCGGTTGTTTATGAGCGAGCCTGTTGCGTCGGCGATGATGTCGCCTGCCGAGGTCCGGATGTCGGCGGTGGCTTCAAATCCCGAGAGGCGGCCGTTGGCTGTGGCCGAGATGCTGACTTTGCCGAGGTTGCGCAGAATGTTGCTCAGTTCTGGCGCCTTGTTGTCGGGCACAAAGGATGTAACCCAGTCCGCTGAGCCGGGCAGGAGGCGCAGATGTACGTCGATGTCCGTGGCCGAGATGCTGTCGGCGCCGTGGCTGTAGCCGGCGAGGGCGCCCGTGACGCTTGCCAGGAGACCGTTCTGCGGGTTCTCGATTTTCAGCTCGCCGATGTTGAGCCTGTCGCGGTTGCCGGTGACGTCGATGCTGAGGTAGTGTCGGCCGGGAATGTTTTTCAACGCTGGCAGAAGCGGGGCAAGGTCGGCGGGGGTGATGTAGTTCTCGCCCTCGGTGGCGACGCGGATGTTGCCGTCGGTGACGGCTTTGGCAATCACCTTGGGGCTCTTGTATCCGAGTGCGATGTCAGCCAGAGCGATGTGCGACTGCGGCAGCATGAGGTCGAAACTTTTGACGGCCAGTCGGGTAGGGGTGTAGAGAACATTGGCGCGCAGGCAGCGGACGTTTAGGCCCGACTGCTCGCGCAGCGACAGCTGGTCGAGATTTATTGCCACGGTGTCGTTGCGCAGTTTGGGCAGCGAGGCGGCGAGCCTGATGTCTGTGAATGCCAGGTGGTGCGGGTCGAACTGTCCGGGGCGTCGCGGTGCATCGAGGATGTCGTAACGCACTGACGATTCGCCGATGAGAACGGTGCTGATGGCGAGGTTGAAACGGGAGGACGGCTTGTTGGGCTCCTTGCGCGAGAGTTTTTCGATAATCTTCGCGATGTTGAGCGGCGAAGAGGCTGTCTTTCGGTACAGTGAGGCATCG
Source organism: Muribaculaceae bacterium (assembly GCA_051871645.1). Lineage (GTDB taxonomy): Bacteria > Bacteroidota > Bacteroidia > Bacteroidales > Muribaculaceae > CAG-873. Next base: position 15,973 of record JBJEDC010000035.1, read on the forward strand.
AGGCGGTCGACGGCCGCGTAGTCGATGACGATGCGTCGCGTCTTCAGGAAGTGTACGAGCTCGAAGCGGGCGGAGATGTTGGCGGCCTTGACGGCTTTGACTCCGTAGTCATCGGCGACGGTGATGTCGAGCACGCGGATGCGGTTGAACGGAGCGAAATCGACGCGCCCTATGGAAACATCGGTACCGAGAGTCTTGCTGAGCTCCTGCTCGGCCACCGTGCGCATCTTTTCCTGTGCCCACGGCGTGGACAGTGTGATGTAAAGGCCGACAGGCACCAGCGTGACAAAGGCGATTATTGTCACGATGATGGCACGCAAAACCCTGTAGGTCAGCGATAATGGCTTGTTCCTTTGCCCTTCGGCGTTATTTTGTGCTTTAGTTTCCAAGATACGCGGTGATAATGCGTCCGCAAGTAATGCTGTAAATCAAGCAAAATTACTAAAAAAACCGCATTGGTGCAAGCCGCTGCCTCTGTTGGGCGTAAACTACAAAAGGGACACCGGAGTGTCCCTTTTGCTATTGTTGGTATGTTAAGGAGTATCAGTATACGCCCTGACCCATCATTGCGTCGGCGACTTTCATGAAGCCGGCGATGTTGGCGCCCTTCATATAGTTGATGTAGCCGTCGGGCTCGGTGCCGTGGTCGACGCACTGCTGGTGGATGTTGGCCATGATGGCGTGCAGACGCTGGTCTACTTCCTCGGCGCTCCACTGCAGGTGCTCGGCGTTCTGCGACATCTCGAGGCCTGAGGTGGCTACGCCGCCTGCGTTGACGGCCTTGCCGGGAGCGTAGGTGATGCGTGCGGCAAGGAAAGTGTCGATGGCCTCGGGGGTGCAGCCCATGTTCGAAACCTCGGCAACGAGTTTGACGCCGTTGGCGACGAGCTGCTTGGCGTCCTCACCGTTGACCTCGTTCTGAGTGGCGCAGGGGAGGGCGATGTCGACTTTCTGCTCCCAGGGTTTGCGGCCGGGGAAGAAAGTCGAGCCGGGGAACTTGTCGGCGTAGGGAGCGACGACGTCGTTGCCGCTGGCGCGGAGCTCGAGCATGTAGTTGATCTTTTCGCTGTCGAGACCGGCGGGGTCATAGATGTATCCGTCGGGGCCGGAGAGGGTGACTACCTTGGCGCCCAGCTCGGTGGCCTTGAGGGCGGCGCCCCAGGCTACGTTTCCGAAGCCGGAGATGGCGACGGTCTTGCCCTTGATGTCCTTGTTCTGCTTGGCAAGGATGGACTGTACGAAGTAAAGGGCGCCGAAACCGGTAGCCTCGGGACGGATGAGGGAGCCGCCGAAGCTGAGGCCCTTGCCGGTGAAGGTGCCGGTGCACTCGTTGGCGAGGCGCTTGTACATGCCGTACATGTAGCCGACTTCGCGGCCGCCTACGCCTATATCGCCCGCGGGCACGTCACGGTCGGGACCGAGGTGCTTCCACAGGTTGAGTATGAAGGCCTGGCAGAAGGTCATGATCTCGCGGTCGCTCTTGCCGCGGGGACTGAAGTCCGAACCGCCTTTGGCGCCGCCCATGGGCAGGGTGGTGAGGGCGTTCTTGAAGGTCTGCTCGAAGCCGAGGAACTTCAGGATGGACAGGTTGACCGAAGCGTGGAAACGGATGCCGCCTTTGTACGGGCCAATGGCATTGTTGAACTGAACGCGGTAGCCGATGTTGTTCTGTACCTCGCCCTTGTCGTCAATCCAGGTTACGCGGAAGGTGACGATGCGGTCGGGCTCAACCATGCGCTCGACGATTTTGTTGCGCTCGAACTCGGGGTGCTGGTTGTAGACTTCTTCGACACTCATCAGCACTTCTTTGACGGCCTGCAGGTATTCCTTTTCGCCGGGGTGCTTGGCCTCAAGGTCGGCCATGATTTTTTTGATATCCATA
>JBJEDC010000036.1:0-66808 GCA_051871645.1 Muribaculaceae bacterium
AGAGGGTTGGAATGTTCTTTTCATTGCTGTTATGATTTTTAATTTTTCCGTTGATACTAAAATGCGAACTCGTCGCTGCAAGTATTGCGCATTTCGAGATGCAAAGGTAACAAAAAATTTTTTAATAGCCAAACTCTGAGGCCTCCAACGACCATTTGGTAGCAAAAACTTGCCGTTTTTGCCTTAACTAATGGCTTGGAGAACCTTCAGCAATGGAGCATTTCTTTAGCCCAGAGCTTTCAGAGCAGCTTCGAGGGTGGCTATCTTGTGCTCGGCGTCTGCCTGCTTGCGGCGCTCGCCTTCGACTACGGCAGCAGGAGCGTTGGCGACGAAACGCTCGTTGGAGAGCTTCTTCAGCACCGAGGCCAGGAAACCGCGCTGGTAGTCCAGGTCCTTGGCAATGCGGGCCTTTTCGGCCTCCACGTCGATGGTCTCGGCGAGGGGCACGTTGAACTGCATCTTGCCTACCATGAACGCTGCTGCGGCGGGGTCGGCCTTGACATTCTCCTCGATGGCCTCGACATTGGCGAGCTTGCAGATGACAGGCTTGACGGCCTCGTCAATGGCTGCGTCGACCACGCGGAGCGTCATCGACGTCTTGGGCGGGATGTTCTTCGAGGCACGCACGCCGCGAACGCCGGTGATAATCTCCTTGGCGGTCTCGATTCGGCTCAGCACCTCGGGGTCGTACTCCTTAACCTGAGGCATGGGAGCGTACATTATCGACTCGCCGTCGCGACGCTCGGCAAGATTCTGCCACAGTTCCTCGGTAATGAAGGGCATGAAGGGATGGAGCAGACGCAGGATGGCGTCGAAGAACTCCAGAGCCTGACGGTGCGTCCTGCCGTCGAGAGGCTGTCCGTATGCGGGCTTGATCATCTCCAAGTACCACGACGAGAACTCGTCGCGCATGAGCTTGTAAACCTCCATAAGCGCCTCGCTGATGCGGAATTTCTCCATCAGCTGCGACACCTCGGCGGCCGTCTCGCTCAGCTTGGCCTCGAACCAGGTGCAGGCAGTGGCGGCAACGGCGGGCTGCGCGGCCTTGTCGTCGACCTCCAGACCGCTGACGAGGCGGAAAGCGTTCCAGATCTTGTTGCAGAAATTACGGCCCTGCTCGCACAGCTTCTCGTCGAACATGATATCGTGGCCGGCGGGAGCGGCGAGCATCATACCCATGCGCACACCGTCGGCACCGTAGCGCTCGATAAGCTCCAGCGGGTCGGGCGAGTTGCCCAGCGACTTGGACATCTTGCGGCCAAGGGCGTCGCGGACAATGCCGGTGAAATATACGTTCTTGAAAGGCTTGTCGCCGACGTACTCGTAACCGGCCATGACCATGCGGGCCACCCAGAAGAAGATGATGTCCGGACCGGTGACAAGCGTGGTCGTGGGATAGTAGTATTTGATTTCCTCGTTGCCGGGGTTATTGATGCCGTCAAAGAGGGTAATAGGCCACAGCCACGACGAGAACCAGGTATCGAGGGCGTCCGGGTCGCGCTCGAGGTCGCTCAGCTGCAGGCTGTCGTTGCCACTCTGCGCGCGGGCCGTCTGCAGGGCGCCGTTCTCGTCTTCGGCAACGGCAATCTGACGGCTGCCGTCGGGGGCGGTGTAGTACCAGGCAGGGATGCGGTGACCCCACCACAGCTGGCGGCTGATACACCAGTCCTGGATGTTCTCCAGCCAGATGCGGTAGGTGGTCTTATATTTCTCGGGGACAAACTTGATAAGGTCATCCATGACGGGAGCCAGGGAGATGTCGGCGAAGTGCTTCATGTTCACGAACCACTGCATCGACAGGCGCGGCTCGATGGGCACTTTAGTGCGCTCGCTCAGGCCGACGTTGTTGACATAGTCCTCGACCTTCTCCATCAGACCGGCGTTCTGCAGGTCGACAGCGATAGTCTTGCGGCAGTCGAAGCGGTCCATACCGACGTACATGCCGGCAGTCTCGGCCACGGTACCGTCCTCGTTGAAGATGTCGATGCTCTCGAGGTTGTGGGTCTTGCCAAGCATGTAGTCGTTCTTGTCATGCGCGGGAGTGACCTTGAGGCAACCTGTGCCGAACTCGATATCGACGTAGCGGTCCTCGATGATAGGCACCTCGCGGCCTACCAGTGGCACAATCACGCGCTTGCCCTTGAGCCACTCGTTCTTGGGGTCCTTGGGATTGATGCAGACAGCGGTATCGCCCATGATGGTCTCGGGGCGCGTGGTGGCGACGACGGCATAGCGGTGCCCGGGGTCATCGGCCACATAATATTTAAGGTAGTAGAGCTTGCTCTGCTCCTGCTCGTAGAAAACCTCGTCATCGCTGATGGCAGTGCGGTTGGCGGGGTCCCAGTTGACCATGCGCAAGCCACGGTAAATCAGCCCCTTGTTGTAGAGGTCGACAAAGACCTTGATGACGGCGCGGCTGCGCTCCTCGTCCATGGTGAAGGCCGTGCGGTCCCAGTCGCATGAGGCGCCCAGCTTGCGCAACTGCTTGAGGATGATGCCGCCGTGCTTGTGTGTCCACTCCCAGGCGTGCTCCAGGAACTGCTCGCGCGTGAGGTCGGTCTTCTTGATGCCCTCGGCGGCGAGTTTGGCGATGACCTTTGTCTCGGTGGAGATGGAGGCGTGGTCGGTGCCGGGCACCCACAGGGCGTTCTTGCCCATCATGCGGGCGCGGCGAACGAGAATATCCTGGATGGTGTTGTTGAGCATGTGACCCATGTGCAGGACGCCCGTCACGTTTGGCGGCGGAATGACGATGGTGTAAGGTTCGCGGCCGTCGGGCTCGCTGTGGAAAAGACGGTGCTCCATCCAGTAGTCGTACCATCGCTGCTCGACAGCCGACGGGTCGTATTTAGAAGCAATCTCGCTCATAGGTCAATGCTAATTTATAGGTTTATTCTGTGATTAGGTTCATTTTCAGCAGCCCGAAATCTCAGGCAACAATCTTCAACCTGCAAAATTAGCAAAAATCCATGAAATACCCTACCCTCAGAGTAGTCTTATTTTCAGTCAAGGCGGCATGTGGCCGTGAACAGCACGAGGTCCTGCTCCAGTTGGCGGCTCATCTTGCCGGGCGAGACGGTATAGCGTTCCGGGTCGCGGTGCAGATAGTCGAGCATAGTGTGCTGATTGGAGAAGGTGTAACCTACGACCTTTATAGAGCAGTTCTGGTCGAAAATAATGTCGCGGTCATCGTCAATCTGCGGTGACTCGTCCTTTGGGCTGGCGATGACGGTAAACTGCATGTTGCGAGGAGCTGCGGAATAGTCCACACGGAATTTGATGTCGCGGTCAGCATCAAACTGATCATATTGTATGACGCCGTCGCGACCGGTGTACGACACGGAGATGTCGTAAAACCTGTACCACGCCTCGCTGAGGTCAACGCTGTACTCAACCTCGACATAGTCCGTCTTGCCAACCTCAAGGTAAGCCGTCTCGTCATCGTCGCTCCCGCACGACGCCATTGCCGTTACAATAACAGCCGTTACAAGCGCTGCCATATATCTCAATAAACTTAATTCAATCTTTTTCATCACCGTAGCATTTTAGAGAAAACGAACTAACAAAACCAATCGCTTGTTCATCATTAGAACAATACCGAAACCCTTTGGTTCGTATTATTCAAGGCTCTTTTTAGCCACTTTTGTTTGCCGGAATATTTTTTTTGGTGTAAATTTGTACCAAACCCCATAGCACTAACATTTAACACATAATAATCATGAAGAAGATATTGATGATTAGTCTGACAGCAGCAATAGTTGCTGCTTTCGGATGCGACAGGATTGGCAAGAGCGGAAAGACTGACAATGCTTACGATTCGACAACGGAAACAAAAGAAGAAATCAAGAAAGAGACCTCATCAAAAGAGCACCTCGACATCGTAGGGCTATGGACCCTCAACAACGACAAGATTGGGCCGGACAGCACACGCAACCAGATTAATTTCGATGCCGACGGCAACGGATATTACAGAATAGGCTCCAAGAAACTCGATTTCAAATGGATTGGCAAGGACGACAAGATTTACCTCACCACGGAGGGATCGAGCACGCATGTCTACAGCATCCTGGCCCATGACGCCAAATCGCTCGTCATCCAGGAGGACGGTTCGGACGACAACCGCATAAATCACTTTGTCCGCTGAGACAATGCATAATCAATGGATTTAGAATGCATAACGCATAATTAAGCGTTCGGAAACGCCATTATGCGTCATGCATTTTACATTCTTCATTTTGTATTTTTAAGCCTGCCAGTTGCCCGCTCCCAAAAAAATTTTGGTAAATTTGCACACATAAATATAATACACAGGTGGCGCCGCACAACGTTAACATTGCGAACGCCTCCGGTTTACCAATAGTCCTGCTGCCATTATCAGGCCGGGAAAATATGTCCAAATACAATGACGTTATTACCGTTTTCTCTATTTAAATCGCTAAGGCTCAGGACGTGGCTTACTGTCGTCGCCATTATCTCGGGAGCCGTCTGTATCACATCGTGCAACTCCAATGCCAAGGACGAGCTCGCCCACCATCACCACGACCACGGACATGCCGAAGGTCACGAACACAGCGAGGCCGAGGGTCACGACCACGAGGCTGAAGGAGAAGAAAACGACGGCAATGAGATTGTGATAGAGCCGGAGCAGGCAAAGATGCTGGGCGTAGAGACTTCCGTCATCAAGCCCACGCCCTTCAGCGACGTGCTCAAGGTCAGCGGACGCATCATGGAAACGGCTTCAGCAACTGGCACGGCCTCGGCTCCCACCTCCGGCATCGTCACCTTTGCCGCCGGCATCACCGAGGGCAGCCATGTGCGCGCCGGACAGCGCATTGCCACCGTCAAGGCAGGCCGCACCTCCGGCGGTGACCCCAACGCCGCCGCCCGCGCCAACGTCGAGGCCGCCAAGCGTGAGCTGGACCGCCTCAAGCCCCTGCACGAGCACGGCATCGTCTCTACCGCCGAATACAACGCAGCACTTGCCGCCTACAACAACGCCAAGGCGCTTTACAGCCCCGGTGCCTCATCCGGCGCCGTCACCGCTCCCGTCTCCGGCACCGTCACCGGTCTGAGCGTCCGTAACGGCGCCTTCGTCGATGCCGGAGCACCCGTGGCCTCCATCAGCTCGGGCTCGGGCCTTACCCTCCGCGCCGACGTCCCCCAGCGCCACTACGGCAAGGTAACCGCCATCAGCGGCGTGAACATCAAGACCCCCTACTCCGACGAGGTGGTCGACCTGACAGCCCTCGGCGCACGCCAGAGCCAGGGCGGCACCGTCAGCAACAGTCGTCCCGGATATATGCCCGTCTATTTCACCTTCACCAACTCCGGCAGCCTGCTCCCCGGCACTCCCGCCGAGGTCTACCTGCTCGGCCAGGCACGCGAGGGCGTCATCTCGGTACCTGTTTCCGCTATCAGCGAGCAGCAGGGCCGCTATTTCGTCTTCCGCAAAGTCGACGATGAGCACTACGAAAAACTCCCCGTAACCCTCGGTGCCAACGACGGCGCAAGGGTCGAGATTTTAAAAGGCGTTCATGCCGGCGACAACATCGTCACCAAGGGCACCGTCTCAGTCCGCCTGGCCGAGTCATCTGGCGTAGTGCCCGAAGGCCACTCGCACAATCATTGATGAGTATGACCACATAAAATTACGGAATCATGCTCAACAAAATCATAGACTTTTCACTGCGCAACCGCCTCACAATTCTCATCCTCTCGGGAATTGCACTGATTTTCGGCACGATAGTACTGGTGCGCAGCGAGATTGACATTTTCCCCGACCTCAACGCTCCCACCGTCGTCGTCATGACCGAAGCACCGGGAATGGCACCGGAGGAGGTGGAGAAACTCGTCACCTACCCCATCGAGACCACCGTCAACGGTTCCACCGGCGTGCGCCGAGTGCGCTCGCAGTCCAGCATGGGCTTCTCGGTGGTATGGGTGGAATTCGACTGGGACACCGACATCTACCTGGCTCGTCAGATTGTGCAGGAGCGTCTGTCAATGATTGCCGACAAGATGCCCCCGGGCGTCAAGACTCCCGTCATGGGTCCCCAGTCGTCAATCCTCGGCGAGATAATGATTATCGGTCTCACCTCCGACAAGACGTCGTTGCTTGAGCTACGCGACATCGCCGACCGCACCATCGCACCGCGCCTGCTGGCCCTCGGCGGCGTCAGCCAGGTGTCGGTACTGGGCGGTGACGTGCGTCAGTTCCAGATCCAGTTGTCGCCTACGATGATGCAGCAGCTCGACGTCTCCATAGACGAGGTGCTCGAGGCCACCCGCGACATGAATATGAACGCCGCAGGAGGCGTGATCTACGACTACGGCAACGAATACCTCGTGAAAGGCGAAATCAATACCGCCGACCTCGACCGCCTCGGCTCCACCGTCATACGCTCGGACGAGCGCGGCATCGTCACCGTCGCCGACGTCGCTACCGTCACCATCGCGGGCGAGCAGCCCCGTCTGGGCCTCGGCTCGATAAAGGGCAAGCCGTCGGTAATCATCACCGTCACCAAGCAGCCCGCGGCCTCCACCATCGACCTGGACAAGTTCATCCGCCGCGACCTCGCCGACATCGCCACCACACTGCCTGGGAACATCAAGATTTCCACCGACATCTTCAGCCAGTCGGAGTTCATCGACAACTCCATCTCCAACCTCCAGGAGGCTCTGCTTGAAGGAGCGCTCTTCGTCATCGTCGTGCTGTTCTTCTTCATGATGAACCTGCGCACCACCGCCATCTCCGTCATAGCCCTGCCGCTGTCGATAATCGTGACGGTGATAGTGCTGCACCTCATGGGCTACACCCTCAATACCATGTCGCTCGGCGGTATCGCCATCGCCATCGGCTCGCTGGTGGACGACGCCATCGTGGACGTGGAGAACGTCTACAAACGATTGCGCGAAAACCGCGCCCTGCCCGAAGGACAGCGTCAACCGGCCGTAAAGGTTGTCTACCATGCATCGGCCGAGGTGCGCATGCCCATCTTCAACTCGTCGCTGATAATCATCGCCAGCTTCCTGCCGCTGTTCTTCCTCAGCGGAATCGAGGGCCGCATGCTCAAACCTCTGGGCGTGTCGTTCATCGTGGCGCTGATAGCCTCGACCATTGTCGCGCTGACGCTGACTCCGGTGCTGTGCTCGTTCCTCCTCGGCGGCAAGAAGGCCGAAAAGGCCGAGCAGAAAGATCCCCGCGCCACACGCTTCATGCGCCGCGGCTACGACAAATTGCTGAACTCCACCCTGCGCCGCCCGTGGCCGCTGCTGGTCACCGTGGCCGTGCTCTTCGTTGTCTCTCTTGTGCTTTTCTTCACCCTCGGCCGCAGCTTCCTGCCGGGCTTCAACGAGGGTTCGATGACGATAAACGTGTCCACCCTACCCGGCGTCTCGCTTGAAGAGAGCGACCGCATAGGCCAGAAGGCCGAGGAGATAATCCTGTCCGTCCCCGAGGTGCGCACCACGGCGCGCAAGACCGGCCGCGCCGAGCTGGACGAACACTCGCTCGGCACCAACGTCTCGGAGATAGAGGCGCCCTACACCCTCAAAGACCGCAGCCGCGGCGAGATGGTGCGCGAGCTGCGCGAAAAGCTGTCGCAGCTGCCGGGCACCAACATCGAGATAGGTCAGCCCATCAGCCATCGCATCGACGCCATGCTCTCGGGCACGGAGTCGCAGATTGCAATAAAACTCTTCGGCGACGACCTCAACCAGCTCTTTGCCCTCGGCAACCAGATTAAGGGTGCCGCAAGCAAGGTCGACGGCGTTGTCGATGTCAACGTCGAGCAGCAGATTGAGCGCCCCGAGCTGTCGATACGGCCCCGCCGCGAGCTCATGGCCCAGTACGGCGTCACCCCCGCCGCCCTCCGAAACACCATCGAGACATCCCTGCAGGGCCAGGCCGTCTCGCAGGTCTATGAAAACGGCCTGCCCTACGACGTCACCGTCATCCTCGACCCCACGGCCCGCAAGAGCCTCGAAAGCATCCGCGACCTGCCGGTAGAGACCGCGCAGGGCAAGGTGCCCCTCAGCCAGATTGCTGACGTAGTCTCGGCAACCGGCCCCAACACAATTCACCGCGAGAACGTCAAGCGCCGCCTGGTCATCTCGGCCAACGTCGACGGCCGCGACCTGCGCAGCACCGTCAACGACATACGTCATCAGATTGAGCAAAACGTCAAGTTGCCTCAGAACTACTACATCGAGTACGGTGGCCAGTTCGAGAGCGAGGCCGCGGCATCGCGCATGCTGGCATGGGCGACACTCGGCGCCCTGCTCGTCATCCTGATACTGCTCTACCAGCAGTTCCACAACATCCCCGAGAGCCTGCTCATCCTCAGCAACATGCCCCTGGCACTCATCGGCGGCGTACTTATCCTCGTCATCACCGGCGGCGAGCTCAACATCCCCGCCATCATCGGTTTCATCTCGCTGATAGGCATAACCACCCGCAACGGCATGCTGCTGATAAGCCGCTACAACGCGCTCGAGGCCGAAGGCGTGCCCCTGCACGAGCGCATCATGCGGGGCTCGTCCGACCGCCTGCTGCCCATCGTCATGACGGCGCTGACCTCGGCGCTGGCGCTGATACCTCTCGCCGTCAACGGCAACGCCCCCGGCAACGAGATACAGTCGCCCATGGCCGTCGTCATCCTCGGCGGCCTCCTGTCGGCCACCGTCCTCAACGTCTTCGTCGTCCCGGCGATATACATGCTGATGAAACAACGCAAAAAATAATGAGGGTGCGTCGAAATGCGTATTTCCTGTAATGTAGGGACATCGCTTTGCGATGTCAGTCCCGCCCAAATGGCCGGCCCGGCAGGCTCAACATGCCAAAGGCATGTCCCTACATTCAGGCCATTCCGATACACTCCCTACGGGAACATCATTATGAATTCTAAATCAATGAAAAAAATCATCATATTCGCCGTAGCGGCCCTTGCCGCCGCATCCGCATCCGCCCGCACTCTCAGCCAGGCTGAGGCCATCGACACAATAATCAGTAACAACAGCCGCCTCAAGGCCCTGCGCGCCAACGCCGAGGCCGACTACCAGAGCGACCTCTACGAGGCAAAGCGCCTCAACGACCCTGAAGTGGAGTTCGAGCATCTCTGGGGTCCCGACGACAACAAAAAATGGAACATCGGCGTATCGCAGTCGTTCGACTGGCCCGGAGCCTATGGCAAGCGCATCCGCACCGCCGAGTCGCGCCGCCAGGCCTGGACATACCGGTACGCCGCCGAGGAGCTGAGCCTGCGCACCTCCGCCAAGGAGGCCTTCGCAATGGGCGTCTACGCCCGCCGGCGCCTCGACCTGCTGCAGCGCGTCTACGAGAACATGGACTCGCTGCGCAACTACATCACCACCGGATACCGCGACGGCCAGCTCACCATCCTCGACGTCAAGAAAATCCAGCTGGAGCTGTACGGACTGCGTGCCCGCATCGACGACGTGTCGCAGGAGAGCATGCAGGCCGGTGCCGAGCTCGCCGCCCTCAACGACGGCAACGCCCTCGACGCCGATTTCGGCGCCTACCCCGCCGAGCCCATGTACGACCTCAGCCGATACCTCGAATACGCCTCCTCGGCCAATCCTGACGTCACCGCCGCCGAGGCCACGGCAAAGAGCGCACGCCTCGAGGCCGACGCCGTAGCCGCCTCGAGCATGCCCGGCTTCACCGTCGGCTACCGCCACGCCTTTGAGGAGGAGCAGCATTTCAACGGATTTGCCATAGGCGTCTCGCTGCCCGTGTACTCGCGCTCACGCGCCGTAAAGGCAGCCAAACTCCGTGCCACGGCCTCCGGATTCGACGCCGCCGAAGCCTCCGCCTCGGCCCGCAGCGCCGTCACCGCCGCTTACTCCGTCGCAGAGAAACGCCGCAACGCCCTCTCCGAGCTCAACGACGTCACTCTCGACGAGTCATACCCCCGCCTCCTGCTCATGGCATACAAAGGCGGCCAGATTAACGTCATCACCTACATCCAGGAACTCAACTACTACCTCAGCGCCCGCGAAACCCGCCTCGACGCCGAATACCAGCTCCGCCTAGCACTCATCACCCTCAACAAATACAACCCGGCAGAATAATCCTTGTACCTGCATCATCCTGAAATTAACCTTAACTGACCATGGCAATAGACAAAGTCGCGCTGACCGAAAAAATTCACGACGAGCTTGATTTGGAAATCGGTAATCCCTGCATCCTATTTTTTCCAAACGATGAAAAGAATACCACATTAACAGGCTGTAAGCTCGGAGGAGTGCCCTACTGGGACAAAAACCGTCCTTATCCCACGGATAAAGATGGCAACAAACTGATGCTGCTGGCTCAGTTCAATCTCGGCGAAATTGCTGAGGTATGGCCTACCGGGATGGGAATGTTGCCTCAGAAAGGGATACTCCAGTTCTTTCTTTTGTCCGGCGACGATTACCTGTTTGGTATGAATTTCGATAATTATGCTGACGGCAACAGACATCGCGTAATCTATCATCCCTCAGTCGACCCCAATGTAACGGAGCAGGACGTCCTGGCTCTCGACATACCCACGTCGCTCAATCTCAAAAACGATTACGAACCCATCAGAGGCGAAGTGGCATACGATTTCAAGGCTTGCGTGATGGCACATCCCGACTATGGCAACTACAGGGAAGCCTTTATGGAAAAAGCCAGGGCATATGGCTGGAAGATAAGCAGGAAACACGCCGACAAATCCTACGACGTTTATGACTGGCTTGGCGACGAAGCCGGAGAAAAACTGTCGGAGCACACTTATTTCGATTTCACCTATCTCCTGGGCTATCCGTTTTTCCTCCAGAACAGTGTATACGAAGTGGAACCACAATATGCCGGATACGATATGCAACTGCTGCAGATTGCAAGCATAAACGACGGCAAGAACACGGCAATGTGGGGCGACACAGGCATAGCCCACTTCCTCATAAACCACGAAAAGCTCGAGCAAGGCGATTTCTCCGACGTAATGTACTACTGGGACTGCTACTGAGCCACCCAAACATCACAGCAGGAGCATGAGGTGGTAGGCGGCGAAGGCGAGGAGCCAGGCTATGGCGGTGTTGTAGACGATGGAGAAGGCTACATAGCGCCAGCTGCCGGTCTCGCGGCGGATGGCGGCGAGGGTGGCGATGCAGGGGCAGTAGAGGAGGATGAATATCATGAAGGATATTGCCGTGGCATCGGTGAAATCGGGCTTGCCGGTGGCGATGTCGGGCTCGCGGAGTCTTTCGCCCAATGTCTGCTCACTGGCCTCGCTGTCGCCGGTATAGAGCACGCCGAGGGTCGACACGACAATCTCCTTGGCGGGCACACCGGCAAGGGCGGCCACCGAGGCACGCCACTCAATGCCCAGGGGCTCGAGGACTGGAGCGACGAACTTGCCGCACATCTCAAGGTACGAGTTCTGACGCTCTCCGGCCGGCACCGATGCGTCGTGGCGCGGGAAATAGTTGAGCGCCCAGACGATGATGGAGGCGAGGAGAATTATGCCTCCCATTTTCTTGAGATACTCGCGGCCCTTGTCCCAGGTGTGACGCCACATCGCCTTCACTGTGGGCACGCGGTAGGGAGGCAGTTCCATCACGAATGGCGTCTCGTCCTTGCCGAACCAGAACCTGCGCAGCAGTCGAGCCGTCACCATGGCCACGCAGACGCCGATGGCGTACATCAGCAGGAAAACCAGCGCGGCATGTCCGGGGAAGAAAGTGCCGATAAGCAGCACATATATCGGTATGCGCGCCGAGCACGACATGAACGGGTTGATGAGGATGGTGATGAGGCGGCTCGACTTGCTCTCGATGATGCGCGACCCCATGATTGCGGGGACGTTGCAGCCGAAGCCCGAGATAAGCGGGATGAACGACTTGCCATGCAGGCCGATGCGGTGCATGACCCTGTCCATGATGAAGGCCGCACGCGCCATGTACCCCGTGTCCTCCATGAAGGAGATACAGAAATAGAGGATGAGGATGTTGGGCAGGAAGACTATCACGCCCCCCACTCCGCCTATTATGCCGTCGGCAATCATGTCGCGCAGCGGACCCTCGGACATGATTTTGCCCACGGCAGCGCCCAGCCATGTCACGCCGTTCTCAATCCACTCCATAGGATATTGGCCGATGTAGAAGGTCAGCCAGAAGGTCATCAGCATGGCGGCAAAGAACAGCGGATAGCCGACGATGCGGTTTGTCACCAGACGGTCGATGGCGGCGGTGGTGTTGGTGGTGTTCTCGCGCTTCTCCATCGTTTCCTCAAGGGCACCGGCGATGAAGCCGTATTTCTCGGCGGCGATGGCCGTAGCCACCTCGTCCTGATGGATGTCGCGCAAGACGGCCAGCTCGTGGTCGCGCTGCTTGAGGATTTTATCGCCGTCGGGTACGCTCTCGATGTAGCGGTCCGTCTCGGGGTCCTCCTCAAGCAGCTTGATGGCTATGTAGCGGGGCGAGATGTGGTGGGCGATGTCGCCGTCGCGCTTTATCATGTCCTTGAGCACCGTCACGGCCTTCTCCGTTTCGGGGCCGAGGTGCACGTGAATGTGGCGGACGTCCCGGTTGCGTCCCTCGAAGACCTCGATGACGGTCTTCAGCAGCAGCTCCTTGCCCTCGCCGGTTCGGCTGACGGTAGGGACGATAGGTACGCCTATCATGGCGCCGAGGGTGCCGTAGTCGATGGTGGAGCCTTCGCGGCGTATCTCGTCGAACATATTCAGCGCTATCACCATCGAGCGGTCCATGTCGATGAGTTCGGAGGTGAGGTAGAGGTTGCGCTCGAGGTTGGAGGCGTCCACCACATTGATGATGACGTCGGGAGTCTGGTCGCGCAGGTACTGGCGCACATATTTCTCTTCGGGCGAATACGACGCCAGCGAATATGTACCGGGGAGGTCATAGATGTGGAAGTGGTAGCCTCCGAAATCGCACTCGCCCTTGGTGGCGTCGACGGTGACGCCCGAATAGTTGCCGACGTGCTGGTGCGAGCCGGTGATGTCGTTGAAAAGCGACGACTTGCCGCAGTTGGGATTGCCGATGAGGGCAACGTTGATGGTGTTGGCGCGCACCTCGGGGTCGGCGTCGTTGTCACGGATGTCCGAGGCCTCGGTGATGGTGCCGTAGCCCGACGACATGCGCACGTCGGGACGAGGCTTCTCCGCCTCGATCGGCTCCACCTCGATAAGGGCGGCCTCGGAGCGGCGCAGGCTCACCTCATAGTTCATTATATGGTACTTGATGGGGTCGCTGAGCGGGGCCTTGAGGTCAACCCTGACCTCGCGTCCGCGCACAAAGCCCATCTCCATGACACGCTTGCGAAACGCACCATGGCCAAGAATCTTGGTTATAATGGCCTCCTGGCCCTTCTTGAGATCTGAAAGTCTCATGATTTTGATATTTAAAACAACACAAAGGTCAGAAAATTTTACGTCTTGACAAAGGAATAGTTCACAGTTTTTGGCTCCGGATAGATGGCGACGTGGAGAAAAAATGCTAAATTTGCCGGGAAATGAAAAAAGGACAGTTTGTACTGACGGTAGCCAACCGTCTCGGTCTCGGCGGCAACAACCGCGTGGCTTCGGTCATCGCTGTTGTCGGCGTCAGCTGTGCCCTGGCCGTAATGCTGCTGACGCTGTCCGTCTCGCAGGGCTTCAAGACCGCCATCCGCGACAAGCTTTCGGGCTTTACCGCCGACATCACGGTGACGCCGCCCTACAATTACAACACCGGAGTAAGGTCGGAATACCTAACCGCTGACCCGCAGACCGTCTCGGTCATCAAAGAGGCCGTCCCCGGCGCCGACCTCAGCGTGGCCCTGCGCCAGCCCGGAATGCTTAAGACGGATGACGACTACTCGGTGCTGCTCTTCACGGCCTTTGACACGGGCCACGACTTCGCCTTCGAGTGCGCCAACCTCACCGACGGGCGTTTCCCCGACTACAGTAAGGGCGGCGGCGACTCCATCGTCATCTCGCAAACCGTGGCCACACGGCTCGGCCTCAGGACCGGCGACCGCGTCAATGCATTCTTCTTCACCGGCAACAACATCCGCGCCCGCAAATTCACCGTCGCGGGCCTGTATTCATCCAATTTCGGCGATTTCGACAAGACGGTCTGCTACACCCCGATGGAGATGCTTCAGCGCGTCTGCGGCCTCGACAGCCTCGGCGCCTCTGCCATCGAGGTGCGCGGCGTAAAGTCCGACTCCATAGCGCAGACCGCCAAGCGTCTGCAGACCGACTTTGTGCGCATGGCCGAACGACAGCAGTCCGACTCGATAATGGTGGTGGATAACATCACCCACTCGGGAGCGATGTACCTCAACTGGCTCGACCTGCTCGACACAAACGTCATCGTCATCTTCATCCTCATGTGCTGCGTGGCGGCCATCACCCTTGTGTCGAGTCTTTTTATCCTCATCCTCAACAATATACCGGCGATAGGCCTGCTGAGGGCGCTGGGGGCATCCAAACGCGCCGTGCGCAATATCTTCGTGGCGATGACGATGCGCCTTGTGGTGCCGGGAATGATTATCGGCGACCTGATTGGTCTGCTCGTCATCTGGGTTCAGCGTACCTACCTCGTCTTCCCGCTCGACCCCGAATCGTACTACCTGAGCCATGTGCCCATGGTGTTCAACTGGACGGGCATCATACTCATCAACGTCGGCGTGGTCGTCATGTCGTGGCTCGTCCTCATCCTGCCGGCTCGTGTGGCCTCCGGCGTCAGCCCCGCCCGCACCATGCGCTGCGAATAGGCAGTCTCAGCAAAATATTGCAGACGGCAATCACCTTTGGCACAATTTTTGCACCAACTTTTTCAACGTTTCGGATGTTTTATAATGTAACTTTTGCTAACTTTGTGCCTAATCAAGCATTTCACAGCCAAAAACGACCGAAATACAAGCCCAACAATTCACCAATTCCCGATAAGTAATTAATTTCTAATGAGTAAAAAACTTACCCACGACACCATCATAGACACCATAATCGAGGGCGCCCAGGAGCGCAAGGGCCACAACATCACCGTTGTGGACATGAGCCTCATCGAGGACACCCCCGTCTCGAAGTTCGTCATCATCGAGGGCAACTCGCGACAGCAGGTAGCGGCCATAGCCGACTCGGTGCGCGAATATGTGCAGGAGCACGCCTCGCAGAAGCCCTACAACTACGACGGATACGTCAACAGCGAATGGATTGTCATAGACTACGGCCACATCCTGGCACACGTCTTTGTACCTGAAGCCCGTCAGCGTTACAACCTCGAAGACCTGTGGGCCGACGCACAGATAACCGAAATCCCCGACCTCGACTGAGTGTCCGACACACCGCAATATCTCACCCCACCGATACAAAATGGCATTTTTCAATTCCAACAATAAAGGCAACAGACCGCCCAAGCCCAAAAAGCCGTTTGTGGCGTCATTCTCCATGTACTGGATGTACGCCTTCATAATCATGTTCCTGCTGGGCATGCTCTATCTTGAGGACGACGGCGTAAGCAAGGAGGTCGACTTCAGCAAATTCGAGCAGATAGTCCAGGATAAAGGCGTCACCAAGATTACCATCTACACCGACAAGAAGGAGGCCGAGGCCGTGCTCACCGATGCGGCGGCGTCAAAACTGTTCCACGCCAGCCAGTTCGCTCCCGGCAAGGGCATAGAGGCCAAGGTCGTGACGGACATACCCAGCGCCGACAAGCTCGACAGCAAAATCGACGCATGGCGTGCCGAAGGCAAATTCAACGGCGATGTCAAATATGAGAAAA
This sequence comes from Muribaculaceae bacterium, assembly GCA_051871645.1. GTDB lineage: Bacteria > Bacteroidota > Bacteroidia > Bacteroidales > Muribaculaceae > CAG-873. Next base: position 15,775 of record JBJEDC010000036.1, read on the forward strand.
GCTCAGGCTTCTCCAACCTGCTGTGGGCGTTTGGACCCATGGTGCTCTTCATCGCCTTCTGGATATTCATGATGCGCCGTATGTCGGGCGGCGGCGGTGGCGGCGGCAACTCCGTCTTCAACGTCGGCAAGAGCAAGGCGCAGATTTTCGACAAGAACAACGCCAACAAGGTCACCTTCGATGACGTCGCCGGTCTCAGCGAGGCCAAAACGGAAATCGAGGAGATTGTGGAGTTCCTCAAGAACCCGCAGCGGTACACCGACCTGGGCGGCAAAATTCCCAAGGGCGCCCTGCTGGTAGGCCCTCCCGGCACCGGCAAGACCCTGCTGGCAAAGGCTGTGGCCGGTGAGGCCAACGTACCCTTCTTCTCCATGTCCGGCTCCGACTTTGTCGAGATGTTCGTCGGCGTTGGCGCAAGCCGTGTCCGCGACCTGTTCCGCCAAGCCAAGGAGAAAGCCCCCTGCATCATCTTCATCGACGAAATCGACGCCGTGGGCCGAGCCCGCGGACGCAATGCCAACATGGGCTCGAACGACGAGCGCGAGAATACCCTCAACCAGCTCCTCACCGAGATGGACGGCTTCGGCAGCAACTCGGGCGTGATATGCCTGGCCGCCACCAACCGCGTCGACATCCTCGACAAGGCCCTGCTGCGCGCCGGGCGCTTCGACCGTCAGATTTACGTCGACCTCCCCGACGTCCACGACCGCGTGGCCATCTTCAACGTACACCTGCGCAAAATCAAAAAGGCCGACGACCTCGACGTCGAGCTGCTGGCGCGTCAGACCGCCGGCTTCTCCGGCGCCGACATCGCCAACGTCTGCAATGAGGCAGCCCTCATCGCCGCCCGCAACAACAAGAAGATGGTCGACTTCACCGACTTCAATGCCGCCATCGACCGTATCATCGGCGGTCTGGAGAAGAAGTCGAAGATTACCACCGACGAAGAGAAGCGCGGCATCTCGGTCCACGAGGCCGGCCACGCCACCGTCTCCTGGCATCTGCGCTACGGCGACCCGCTTGTCAAGGTCACCATCGTACCCCGAGGCAAAGCCCTCGGCGCCGCCTGGTATCTGCCCGAGGAGCGTCAGCTGGTGCCCGCCCAGGCCCTGCTCGACAAGATTTGCTCGCTGATGGGCGGACGCGCCGCCGAGGACCTCTTCATCGGCCAGGTGGCCACCGGTGCCCTCAACGACCTTGAACGCGCTACCAAGATTGCCTACTCGCTCGTCGTCTACTACGGCATGAGCGACAAAATCCCCAACATCAGCTACTACGACTCGACGGGTCAGGACTACGGTTTCAGCAAGCCCTACTCCGAGGAGCGCTCCAAGGTCATCGACCAGGAGGTCTCGCGTATCCTCAACGAGCAGTACGAGCGCGCAAAGGACATCCTGCGCAAATATGCCGAGGGACACAAAAAGCTGGCCGACCTGCTGATGGAAAAAGAAGTCATCTTCACCGCCGACGTCGAGGACATCTTCGGCAAACGCCCCTGGACCTCCCGCGCCGACGAAATAATGGCCCTGGACGAGGCCGCCAAGCACAAGGCCCTCACTCCCCCGCCCTACAACCCCGACAAGCCCGCATCCCCTGAGGGCCCTAACGACCCTAAAGACCCTAAAGACTCTAACGACTCTAACGACTCTAAGGACCCTAAAGACCCCAAAGAATAATATGTCACAGGACAATACCCTGCTCGGACGCCTCGACGGACTGGACTCCCGGTTCGCCGAGGTGTCTACGTTGATAACCGACCCTGCCGTGATGGCCGACATGAAGCGTTATGTGCAGCTCACCCGCGAATACAAGGACCTTGAGCGAATCACCAGCGCCATGCACCGTTACCGCTCCCTCCTCGACGACGAGGAGGAGGCTCGTCAACTCCTCGAGAATGAGAGCGACCCCGACATGCGCGCCATGGCTCGCGAGCAGCTCGACTCGGTACGCGCCGAGCTCCCCAAACTCGAGGAGAGAATAAAGGTCATGCTCATCCCCGCCGACCCCGAGGACGCCCGCAACGCCGTGCTCGAGATACGCGCCGGGACGGGCGGCGACGAGGCCGCCATCTTTGCCGGTGACCTGTTCAAGATGTACCAGCGTTACTGCGAGTCGCGCGGCTGGCAGTTCCAGGTCAGCAGCTTCACCGAGGGCGCCGCGGGCGGCTTCAAGGAGGTCATCGTGGCCGTCACCGGTGCCGACGTATACGGCACACTCAAATACGAGAGCGGTGTCCACCGCGTCCAGCGCGTCCCCGCCACGGAGACCCAGGGCCGCGTCCACACATCGGCGGCAACGGTGGCAGTCCTGCCCGAGGCCGAGCCCTTCGACGTCGAAATCAACGAGGGCGAGATACGCTGGGACACCTTCCGCAGCGGCGGCGCAGGCGGCCAGAACGTCAACAAGGTGGAGAGCGGCGTTCGCCTCCGCTATAACTGGCGCAATCCCAACACCGGCGAGGTGCAGGAAATTCTCATCGAATGCACCGAGACGCGCGACCAGCCCCACAACAAGGAGCGCGCCCTCAGCCGCCTCCGCACCTACATATACGACCGCGAGCATCAGAAGTACGTCGATGACATCGCCTCGCGCCGCAAGACCATGGTCAGCACCGGCGACCGCTCGGCCAAGATACGCACCTACAACTACCCTCAGGGACGCATCACCGACCACCGCATCGGCTACACCATATACAACCTCCCCGCCTTTGTCGACGGCGACATCCAGGACGTCATCGACCACCTCATAGTGGCCGAGAACGCCGAAAAGATGAAAGAGGCAGAGCTTTAACGCATTTTAGACGAATATATTCGCAATTACTTAAATTTTTCCGTAATTTTGCAATCGAAAAACATAATCCGGCAATTATTTTCCAAACCAACATAAACATTCAACGAAATGGCTAACATCGACAACTACGATTTCAAAGGCAAGAAAGCCATCGTCCGCGTTGACTTCAACGTGCCCCTCGACGACAACGGCAACATCACCGATGACACCCGCATCCGCGGCGCCCTCCCCACCCTCAAGAAGATCCTGAGCGACGGAGGCGCCCTCATCATCATGTCGCACATGGGCAAGCCCAAAGGCAAAGTCAACCCCAAACTCTCGCTCAAACAGATTGTTTCCACCGTCGAGAAATACCTCGGCGTGCCCGTAGAATTTGCCGCCGACGCCGCTGACGCCACCGCTCAGGCCGAAGCCCTCAAGCCCGGCCAGGTGCTCCTGCTCGAAAACCTCCGCTTCCACGCCGAGGAAGAAGGCAAGCCCGTGGGCATCGACAAAGCCGACCCCGCATACGACGCCGCCAAGAAAGAAATGAAAGCCAAGCAGAAGGAATTCGCCAAGAAGCTGGCCTCTTACGCTGACGTATATGTCAACGACGCCTTCGGCACCGCTCACCGCAGCCACGCCTCCACAGCCGTCATCGCCGACTACTTCGACTGCGACCACAAGATGCTCGGCTTCCTGATGGAGAAAGAGGTTACCGCCGTCGACAACATCCTCAGCAACATCAAGCGCCCCTTCACCGCCATCATGGGCGGCTCCAAGGTTTCCACCAAAATCGGCATCATCGAGAACCTCCTCGACAAGGTCGACAACCTCATCCTCTGCGGCGGCATGACCTACACCTTCGCAAAGGCCATGGGCGGTAACGTCGGCAACTCCATCTGCGAGCTCGACAAGCTTGACCTCGCCCTCGACATCGTCAAGAAAGCCCAGGAGAAGGGCGTAAACCTCGTCCTCGGCACCGACTGCGTGGCCGCCGACGCTTTCAGCAACGACGCCCACACCAAGGTCTGCAACGTCAAGGATATTCCCGAAGGCTGGGAAGGCCTCGACATAGGTCCCGCTTCCATCGCATCTTTCGTCGGCGCCATCCTCCCCGCCAAGACCATCCTCTGGAACGGTCCCGCCGGCGTATTTGAGTTCGACAACTTCGCCACCGGCTCGAAAGTAGTCTGCGAGGCTATCGTAGAGGCCACCAACAACGGTGCCTTCTCGCTCGTAGGCGGCGGCGACTCCGTTGCCTGCGTCAACAAGTTCGGCTATGCCGACGCTGTATCGTACGTCTCCACCGGCGGCGGCGCACTGCTCGAAGCCATCGAGGGCAAAATCCTCCCCGGCATCGCTGCCGTCTCCTGCAAGGAATAATACGCTGTAAATCAATCGACATTTAAACAAAGCCCCGACCCGTTCGGGGCTTTGCTTTTTTCTCTCGGCACAAAATTTGTTAATAGTGCGTCCCCGTGTGTAATTTTTGGCGGCAAACGTTGTCTAATATAACGTAAACATTCCTCGGATGTGCTAATGGTTCCGGATGACCGACATAATTAATACTGACAATCAACCCAGAAAATTCATCACACTCATTTTCCCAAAATGTTACACAAAAGGTTTGCTGACCGCGGCGAGCGCCGCACATGGACATCGAAAATCATTCTTTGCGCCGCCATTGCCCTCGCCGCATCGCTTACGGCAACGGCCGCTCCCTACCGGCTGAAGGCCGTCCTCACCGACAGCGTGGGCACGCCGCAGGAGTTCATCACATGGCGCATCATCACCGCCGAAGCCGACTCCGCCTCACAAAAGATGATGTCGCAGATACCAAAGGCGATGCTGTCGCAGATTCCGCCCGAAGCCCTCGAGCAGATGGCGCCCAAGCCCCTCACCGGCAACGTCACCGGTGCCGACGGCGCAATCGACATCACGCTGAAAGCCCCCGGCAAATACCGTCTCAACATAACATCGCTCGAGACTGCCAACAAAGACATCAGTTTCGAGGTCTCCGACGCCGCTCCCGTGGCCGACTTAGGCAAGGTAGTCCTCAGCGACAAGCAGGAGAACCTCAACGAGGTCGTCGTCACCGCCATGCGTCCGCTCGTAGTGAAGGAGATTGACCGCATCGGCTACGACGTCAGCGCCGACGTGGAGTCGAAGACATCTATGCTCGACGAGATACTCCGCAAGGTGCCCCTCGTCAGCGTAGACCCTGACGGCACCATCCGCGTCAAAGGCTCCACAAATTTCAAGATATACAAGAACGGCCGCCCCAACAAGGGCTTCTCCAACAACGCCAAGGACATCTTCAAGGCCATCCCCGCCTCCTCCATCAGGAAGATTGAGGTCATCACCGACCCGGGCAGCCGCGAGGACGCCGACAGCGGCCTGGCCATCCTCAACATCGTCACCGACAGCAACACCAGCCTCGCCGGTGTAATGGGCACAGTGACCCTGCGTACCGACGCACGCAACCCCGTCCCCATGCCCGGCCTCTACCTGACCACGCAGATAAAGAAACTCACAATGTCGCTCTACGGCGGTATGTGGAACCAGAACCGCCGCAGCTCGCGCTCGCGTTCGCATGGCGAGGAGCTGATTATTCCCACCGAGATGCGCCGTATCACCGAAAACCACACCGAGACATCGTCCTTAGGCGGTTTCGGAGGTCTTGAGCTCAGCCTCGACATCGACACGCTCAACCTTATCACGGCCGAGTTCAACATGCACGCCTTCAAAAACAAGTCGTGGATTGACGGCACGACGCAACAGTTCCGTCCCGACGGCACCATCGACTACTCGTACGCCTCGACCAACCCCTACCCCGGCCGCAGCCGCAGCTTCGACATCGACGGCTCGGTGAACTACCAGCACACCACACACCGCAAGGACGAAACCGTCACCCTCAGCTACATGATTTCGAACAACAAGAACCACGATGAGGGTGCAACAACATATAGCAATCTTGTCAATGCGCCGATGTCCTACACGGGATACTCTTCCGACATTGACCAGACGTCGCTCGAGCAGACCTTCCAGCTCGACTGGAGCCGTCCTCTCAGCAGCAAGATAAAGTTTGACCTCGGCGGCAAGTTCATCCTCCGCAACAACGACGCCGACAACACGCTCAGCTACACCGGCGCCCCCGAGCTGGACAGCGATGACCACTTCGGCCACACGACCTCCATCGGCGCCGCCTACACCGACTGGCGCGGCAAATGGGGCAAGTTCGGCGCCCGCGCCGGCGTACGCTACGAGTTCTCGCGCATGAGCCGCAAATATCACGACCCGGCACGGAAGGACTATCACTCCGACTTCAACGACTGGGTGCCCAGCGTCGCCCTCAGCTACGATTTCACCGACGCCCTCTCGCTCAAGGCCAGCTACGGCCGCCGCATCAGCCGTCCCGGCATCGACATGCTCGATCCCACAGTCGTCACAACCCCGACCTCGGTATCGCAGGGTAACCCCGACCTCAAGAGCTGTTACTACAACAGCTACGGCCTGGAGTTCAGCTTCACCAAGATGATGTACAACGTAGGACTCAACGTCGGCTACACCACCAGCAACGACGGCTTCCTGCAGGTCGAGCACGTCGTGGGCGACATCCTCCACTCCAACTACGAGAACGCAGGCAAGAGCCGCAGCCTCGACGTCGGCCTCTACAGCCAGCTCATGCTTGGCAAGACCATGCTCTTCTTCAACGGCAACTGGTCGCTTAAACGCGAAGAGGACCCCACGCGCAACATCTCGCTGACCCGTCCCGAATATAACGCCATGCTGTTCGTCCGCCAGGAGTTGCCCCGCAAATTCTACATCAACGTCGGCGGCGGATATTTCGGCGGCGGCGCATCGTCAATCTACAGCTACAGCAAGATGCTCAACACCGGCGTCTTCAATTTCCTGGGCGTGCAGAAATCGTTCCTTAAGGATGACCGCCTCACCCTCCACCTGCAGGTTATGCAGCCCTTCGGCCCCTACAAAGACACCAAGATGGGCGTCTACCGCACCCGCGGCGACATCCGGGGCACTACCTACACCTGGATGACCAACCGCTTCTCGGTAATGTGCGCCGCCAGCTTCCGCGTCGGCTCGCTCCGCGCCAGCGTCAAGAAAACCAAGACCTCCATCTCCAACGACGACGTCGAAAAGAAATCCTCCGGCAACAACGGCCAGTCCCAGTCCACCGGCGGCATGTCCATGTAACCCACCAATAACACCATACAGCTTATAAAACGAGTCAGCCGTCGGGCATTCCCGGCGGCTGACTTTATATTTTTAGATTCGGCCTCCGCAAAGGAGACTGCACAGCCTTGGAGTGAATAGTTTGCACAATCGGTATGCAATGTAACTTACAACGATAAGAATTGCAAAAATCAGGAAAAAGGCAATCAAAATACTTATGCTTGAATTATCGCCGGTCAACGACAAACAAGCTTTTGCAACTACCGTGCGCATAAGGCCGTGAAAAGCATAAATGAAAAATGTTGCCGGCAACAGTTTGCGCATCAAAAACATCATCTTATCCGCATCAGCCAGTCCGCATAGGCCCAAAACAGCTGATATGGCTGATATATCGCGTGTCGTTTTCAACATTCCGTGCAGTTTGTCAGGCATGTCGACTGTTACCAGAAGAAATGCCGCAATAATCCAGACAACCAGCATTGCGATAGCTATTTTACGAACCGTAAACCTACGATACCAGCCGGGATGCATACCAAGCCATGCACCGATGACAAAAGGCAGCTCGCCACTCTCAGTATGCTGGAATACACACAGAAAAAGTACAAACGCAACAAGGAATACTGCAGTTCGTCTTGCCAGCAGATATACCAGCGGCGCAAAAATGCACAAAACGATAAGATTGCGCAGAAACCACAATGGATAATCATAAGGATATCCGTCATTTAATCTCCAGAATCCTTCGAGATACCTCAACGGATTAAAACTACCGTCAGCAAAGACCCCAAAACCGTCGGAGCCCATATATCGCACTTTGAACAGAAACAGCAGTGAGGCAATTACATTCCAAAGCATATAAGGAATCAGTAAGGTAACTGCTCTTCGGCCAAGTTTACTTTTCCATGCTTTCCAGTCCCATTGTCTGACATTACGGAAAAATAAAAAACCTGATATTGCAAAAAACACAGGCACACAGGCACGACAAAATCCTGTCACGATGCATTCGACGATACCTGTACCGATAATATTTGAGCTTACGTTAGTCACTTCGTCAAGTGGCGTACTATGGCATATCACCACGAACAACAGCATGATTGCCCGTGACAGATTGAGCTCTTTCAATTCTTCAGCAGATGACGATATAACACCTTTTTCCATATGATGCCGCAAAGTTAACAAAATGCTTTGTCATAGAAAAACCGGAACGGTCATTAAAGCCATTCCGGTTAATATAATCAAAGGGATATGTTCAGTATGAGTGGGAGTCGGTGTCGACCTCCCTGACGGTCAAGGGCTTGGCATTGATTTTGCGCCAGGTGACCCAGATGTAGGCGATGACTACGGGAACGATGAGGGAGGCGTAGGCCATCGTTTTGAGGGTGTAGGGGGACGAGCAGGAGTTGCAGACCGACAGCGACGAGGAGGGGTCGGTGAGCGAGGGGAGGTAGGCGGTGTTGTTGAAGCCGGCGAGGACGAACAGCACGAAGACGACGGCGACGGTGCCGATGCCCGACCACCAGATGCCTTTGTTCCAGGTGTTTGAGAAGGCCGTGCGGAAGATGCCGTATAGGACAGCCAGAACGCCGCCGAGGAAGACGGGAATGGTCCACCACATGTCGAGCATGTTGTGGAGGTAGATGTTGGCGACAGGGACGACGTAGCCGGAACGGGCGGGGTCGACACGGAAGCCGGTCTGCAGCATCAGCACAACCACAAAGCCCACGAAGAGCAGGGCGAAGGTGACGCCGTTGAAGAGGACGCTGATGCGGGTCGAAACGCCGAAGCCGCGGGCGTCCTTGATGTCGTTGGTGAAATAGAGGGCAGCCTGCGTGCGTGCCAGAAAGAAGACGGCAAAGCCAAGCAGCAGGCACTTCCAGTTGGCGATGGCCTCAAGACCGTGTGTGGGCGCCCATGTTGAGATGACGGGATTGCCAGGCTCGACAAGACTGATACGGCTGACGGTGAACTCGCCGCCGAAGAAGAACATACCCACGGCGACGCCAAGGAGGACCGTGCCGACAAGGCCGTTTATGAACAGGAAGGTATCGTAGGTGCGGTAGGTGAACAGGTTGCCGGGCTTCGAGCGGAACTCGTAGCTGACGGCCTGGATGACGAAACTGAACAGTATCAGCATCCATAGCCAGTAGGCGCCGCCGAAGCTGGTGGAATAGTACAGCGGGAACGAGGCGAAGAAGGCGCCGCCGAAGACGACGAGCGTGGTATAGGTAAACTCCCATTTGCGGCCCAGCGAGTTGACCATCAGCTTGCGGCAGTCGGGGTTGAGGCTCGAGTTGAGGAGGGTCTGCCCGCCCTGAACGAACAGCAGGAAAACCAGGATGGCGCCCAGAATGGAAATCAGCAGCCACCAATATGCTTGAAGAAATGTCATAGTCAATTTAATTTAGTGTTGTGAAACTTCCTGGATGTCAGTGCGCGAGCTCTTGGAAATCTGACGGCACATAATCGAAATCTCGGCGGCGAGCAGAGCCGTAAAGAGGACGGCGAAGATGACGAAGGTGGTCACCACCGACGAGGTCGGGATTGAGCTGATGGCGACACCGGTGGGCATCAGGTCCTGGATTACCCATGGCTGACGTCCCACCTCGGCGGTCACCCAGCCTGCCTGACTGCATATCCATACAAGAGGCACAGAGACGATGCCGAGGAACAGCACGAACCTGTTCCTGAGCCATCCGGCAAAACGCGGCATATACGAGGCCACGACAAAGAGAGTGAAAATCAGCAGCAGATAGCCGCCGAGGATGACCATGATGTGGAATGAGTAGAATGTCAGCGCTACGGGCGGAACAGCATCCTCGGGGCTGTTAAGGAAGCCGTAGCCGAAATATCTGTAGTTCTTTTCGATGACCGGGAGCTGGGCGTCGGCGACGGCCTTGTCGCCGTCCCTGAGAGCGTTGGAGTAGACTTCGAGGGCCTTGCGGGCCTCACGTCCCATAGCCATGCGCTCGGTGTACGAAATGGTGTTGACGGTGTCGCCCTCGGGAGTCAGCGAGACGCCCTCGATGATGTCGCGCACGCCTGGGACAAAGGTGTTGGTGCTTCCGTTGGCGAGCCACGAGAGCATACCGGGGATGGCAATCTTACACTTGACGGCGTCGGCTTCACCTTCGTCGAAAGCCTTCTGGTCGAGGATACCCACACCGACAAGCTCGGTGCCTATGCTGCCGCGGTTGAGGCCTTCCATGGCGGCCAACTTCATGGGCTGGTGACGGGCCACGTCGACGGCGCTGCCGTGTCCGAAAGCCATACAGCCAAGTATGCCCACGGCACCTACCACCGAGGCCACCTTGATGGAGCGCAGGCACGCCTCGCGGTTGCGGCCGCGCCACAGCATCCAGCAGCTGACGCCGATAACGAAGACGGCGGCGACGCTCCACGTCTCGGTGACGGTGTGGAAGAACTTATTGACGGCAACGCTGCTGAGGGCCACCTGCCAGAAGTTGTCCATGACATTACGCATCTGCGCGGGGTCGAACTGCATGCCCACGGGATACTGCATCCATGCATTGGCGACGAGAATCCACCATGCCGAGAGGGTGACGCCGAGGGCGGTCAGCCATGTGGCGGTGAGATGGAAACGCGGTGAGACCTTGTTCCACCCGAAGAACATCACGGCCACAAACGTGGCCTCGAGGAAGAAGGCGAAGAGGCCTTCGATGGCCAGCGGGGCGCCGAAGATGTCGCCGACGAACCACGAGTAGTTGGACCAGTTGGTGCCGAACTCAAACTCGAGGATGAGGCCGGTGGCGACGCCTATGGCGAAGTTGATGCCGAAAAGCGTCATCCAGAAACGCGTGATGCCCTTCCATGCTGTCTTGCCTGTGCGCACATAGATTGTCTCCATGATGGCGACAATGAGCGCAAGGCCGATGGTGAGGGGCACATAAAGCCAGTGATACATGGCCGTCAGCGCAAATTGCGCGCGCGACCAGTCGACAGTGCCAATCAGTTCGTTCATAAAATAGATATATTTTTAGGGGATTAGTATTTTCGTGTCAGTTATGGGGTATATCGTTGAATGTTCGCATTGTAGGGACATCGCTTTGCGATGTCGGCCCGGTTCAGTTCCGGCCCAGTATTTCGCTTCGGACGGTCTGTACCTCGCTGCCGCCGGGCGGAGTCTTGTCCTTGACGACGTCGGGGAAAAAGAAAACCTTGAGTATGGCGAACATGATGAGCAGCTTCAGTATTATCAGCGCCCACAGCTGCCGTCCCACGCGCATGTTGCGGAAACCGTCTATGTAGAGGTCGGCGACACGGCGCCAGAAATCAGTCATGGCAGGTCATTTAAGAATATTAAACATCGTGTTAACATATATACCCGCAGATGCGTTTATGACAAGAGACGGAATTTTTGTAATTTTGTGCAAAAATAAGAAAAAACATGGAAATAGTGTACGCCGACAACCACATTATTGTGGTAAATAAAGCACCCGGCGAAATTGTGCAGGGCGACAAGACCGGCGACGAGCCTTTGTCCGAGACCGTCAAGGCGTGGATAAAGCAGGAGTACAATAAGCCCGGCAACGTCTTTTTGGGCGTCGTGCACCGTCTTGACCGTCCCGTAGGCGGCCTGGTGGTCTTTGCCCGCACATCCAAGGCGCTGACACGCCTAAACGAGATGTTCCGCAACGGCCAGGTTCACAAGCGATACTGGGCTCTCAGCCGTACCGCTCCCGCCGCTCCCGAGGGCGAGCTGCACCAGTGGCTGACGTCGGTGGAGGCACGCAACAAGTCGTTCGTGTCGGACACGCAGCGCCCCGGAGCCAAGGAGGCGCGCCTGCGCTACAAGGTCCTGGGCCGCTCGGACAGTTTCAACCTCATCGAGGTGGAACTGCTGACGGGACGCAAGCACCAGATACGGTGTCAGCTTGCAGCGGCGGGATGTCCTATCCGCGGCGACCTCAAATACGGCGACCGCCGCTCAAATCCCGACGGCTCGATTTCGCTCCTGGCACACGAGATTGAGTTCACGCACCCCGTCTCCGGCAAGACCATCCACCTGTTCGCCCGCCTGCCCGCCGACGCCCCCTGGCACTCGTTCGACGCACTCCACAACCAAATGACATCAAAAGGACAAGTAGGGACATCGCTTTGCGATGTCAGCCCTGCCTGACGTGCCAAAGGCACGTCCCTACATTAACAACTGACAATTCGTACATCAAATGAAGAAGGAAGACCTTAAGATAGTGTTTTTAGGCACGCCCGAATTTGCCGTCGCCAGCCTCGACCGCCTCGTCACCGCGGGCTATAACATCGCCGCCGTGGTGACCATGCCCGACAAACGCGCCGGACGCGGCCACGGGCTGTTCCAGTCGCCGGTGAAGGAGTATGCCCTCGCCCACAATCTGCCTGTACTGCAGCCCGAACGCCTCAAGGACGAGGCCTTTGTCAACGCTCTGCGCCTCATCGACGCCGACCTGTTCATCGTCATCGCCTTCCGCATGTTGCCCGAGGTTGTGTGGCGGATGCCTCGGCTGGGCACCTTCAACCTGCACGCATCGCTGCTTCCCCGTTACCGTGGCGCCGCCCCCATCAATCATGCTGTCATGAACGGTGACGCGGAGACGGGCGTGACGACGTTCTTCCTCAAGCACGAGATAGACACAGGCGACATCCTGCGCCAGGAGCGCATCACCATAGGCCCGGACGAGAACGTAGGCAGCGTACACGACCGACTGATGGAGCTGGGCGCCGAGCTCACCGTCGACACCGTACAGCACATCCTCAAAGGCGACCTCACGCCCATGCCCCAGGACAAGCTCTTAGGCGAGGAGCCCACGCCGGCGCCAAAGATTTTCAAGGACACATGCCGTATCGACTGGCACTGTCCCGCCCGTCAGGTACACAATTTTGTGCGCGGCCTGTCGCCCTACCCCGCCGCATGGTCCGAAATACACAGCGACACCACGGCGCCCACCGAGGTCAAGATTTTCGAAACGCGCGTGCTTGACGAAAACGTCATCGGCATTCCCGGCACAGTTCTCGTCAAGGGCGACAGCATGTATGTGCAGTGCGAGCCCGGCCAGGTGGAGATAGTCTCTCTTCGTCCCGCCGGCAAAAAACAGATGCCCGCCGCCGATTACCTGCGCGGCGCCCGCCTCGTCAACCCTTTGTTCAAATAATCCAACCCCTCTCAATATGGCTCTCCCTCCCCTTGCCGAACGACTGCGCCCAAACACCCTCGACGACTATGTAGGCCAGAAAAAGCTTGTCGGCCCCGACGGCGTCCTGCGCCGCATGATTGAGTCGGGCAACGTCGCCTCGTTCATCCTCTGGGGCCCTCCCGGAGTGGGCAAGACCACCATCGCCCGCATAATCGCCGGCGCCACGCGCTCGCCCTTCTATACCCTATCCGCCGTCACCTCCGGCGTCAAGGAGGTGCGCGAGGTCATCGACCGCGCCCGCCAGGACGCACAGAGCATGTTCAGCACCGGCGGCCGCCCCATCCTCTTCATCGACGAAATCCACCGTTTCAGCAAATCGCAGCAGGACAGCCTGCTCGGAGCCGTCGAAAGCGGCATCGTCACCCTCATCGGCGCCACCACCGAGAACCCGTCCTTCGAGGTCATACGCCCCCTGCTTTCTCGCGCCCAGGTCTACACCCTCGACCCGTTGGGCGAGGAGGACCTTGACCGGCTCATGCACATGGCCCTCGAACGCGACGAGGTGCTCCGCAACCGCGACGTCCGCATAGAGGAGACAGCCGCGCTCTTCCGCTATTCCGGCGGCGACGCACGCAAACTTCTCAACATCCTCGAACTGCTCGAACAGACCACCGCCGCCAATCAGCCCGTCATCATCAACGACAACTCGGTCACCGAGCATCTGCAACAGAACCCCCAGGCCTACGACAAGAACGGAGAGATGCACTACGACATCATCTCGGCCTTCATAAAAAGCATCCGCGGCAGCGACCCCGACGCCGCCATATACTGGCTGGCCCGCATGATTGCCGGAGGCGAGGACCCGATCTTCATCGCCCGCCGCCTCGTCATCGTCGCCGCCGAGGACATCGGCCTCGCCAACCCCACCGGCCTGCTCATCGCCAACGCCTGCTTCGACACAATCCACAAGATTGGCATGCCCGAGGGACGCATCCCCCTGGCCCAGTGCGTGATATATCTTGCCACATCGCCCAAGAGCAACTCGGCATACATGGCCATCGACGCCGCCCTGCAGGAGGTTCAGAACTCCGGCAACCAGCCCGTGCCCCTGCATCTGCGCAACGCCCCCACACATCTGATGAAGAACCTCGGATACCACGAGAACTACAAATACGCCCACGACTACCCCGGTAATTTCGTCGCCCAGCAGTTCCTTCCCGACCGCCTCACCGGCAAGGTCTTCTGGCATCCCGGCACATCGTCGGCCGAACAGGCCATGCAGCAGCGCCAGGAGTCGCGCTGGGGGCACAAGTAGCATATTGCCACGCAAAACATGTTGCAGGACATATTTTCCAAGCCCCGCAAACGTTTGTTTTGTCGAAAAATAAGGCTTAACTTTGCATAATGAAATAAGGGCGTCTCAAAACGTCCTGTTCCGCAGAAAAATACTGACCCATGATAACCAAACTTCAGCAAATTCTTGACGAGGCCGTCGCCCGAGGCCGCAAACGGCTGGCCGTAGCCTACGCCTGCGACCCGCACACCCTTACCGCCGTCGACGACGCCGTCCGTGCCGGTCTTGTCACCCCCATCCTCTTCGGCCCCGAGGACGAGACGCTCCGCCTCTGCTCCGACCTGGGCATCGACACCTCGCTCTTCACCTTCGTTGACAGCAAGGGTGACGCCGAGTGCGTGGCCTTGGCCGTGAAGCGCGTGGCCGAAGGCGAGGCCGACATCCTCATGAAGGGCCTCGTTCCCACCGACAAATACATGCGCGGCATTCTCAACCGCGACGCCGGTCTGTTTCCACCCAAGGGCACGCTCAGCCACGTCACCGTATGCGAAATCCCCGGCTACCACAAGCTGCTGTGCATAAGCGACGTGGCCGTCATCCCCCAGCCCGATTTCAAGCAGAAGACTATTCTCATAAAATATCTGACCGGAGTTGCCAACAAACTCGGCATCGCCGAGCCCAAGGTGGCCTGCATCGCCCCCTCCGAGCAGGTCCTCCCCTCCGTCCTCTCGTCCACCGAGGCCGCCATCCTCGCCAAAATGGGCGACCGCGGCCAGCTGGGACGCGCAATCGTCGACGGTCCTCTCTCGCTCGACGTCGCACTGTTCCCCGAGGTGGTGAAAGAGAAAAAGGTCAGTGGCTCTGACGTCGCCGGCGATGCCGACTGCCTGCTGTTCCCCAACCTCGAGAGCGCCAACGTCTTTTTCAAGGCCGCCACACACTTCGGCGGCGCCACCATGGCCGCCCTGGTAATGGGCACCAACGTCCCCTGCGTGCTCACCTCCCGCGGCGACACGCCCCTCACCAAGCTCTACTCGATTGCCTTAGCCTCCCTCTTAGCAAAATAAATGCACAAAATATCCGTGAATTATTAAACCCTAAGGCAGAAAATGTAGGGACGTGCCTTTGGCACGTTGGTCCGGACTAACATCGCAAAGCGATGTCCCTACATCTCCAATGGTTGAAAACGCACTAATACTTTGTGTTCAAATTATAATAGCACCACGTAAATAATGCCTTTTAGAATTCTTGCGATAAATCCCGGCTCCACGTCCACAAAGATTGCCCTCTACGAGGATGACAAGGAGCTGAAAAGCGTCTCGCTACAGCACTCCATCGAGGACCTCGCCCCCTTCCGCAACGCCGCCGAGCAGTACGAATGGCGCCGCGACCTCGTCCTCAAATACCTTGACGAGGCCGGCTTCGACTACAAGAAGCTCGACGCCGTCATAGGCCGCGGAGGCCTCGTCCATCCCCTCGAGTCCGGCACATACGAGGTCACCGACATACTACGCGCCGACCTCCTCAACGCCAGGCGCCAGCACGCCTCCAACCTCGGCGGCCTCATCGCCCGAGACATCGCCGACCGCGCCGGCGTCAAGGCATACATAGCCGACCCCGTCACCGTGGACGAACTCATGCCCTACGCACGCATCTCCGGCCTCCCCCAGCTGCCACGCCTCTCCATCCTCCACGCCCTCAACCAGAAGGCCGTCGCACGCCGCTATGCCGCCGAGATTGGCGCACGCTACGAGGACCTCAACCTCATCGTCTGCCACATGGGCGGCGGAACAAGCGTCGGCGCACACCGCAAAGGCCAGGTCATCGACACCACCAACGGCTTCAACGGCGAAGGGCCCTTCACACCCGAGCGCGCGGGCACACTCCCTCCCGGACAGCTTGTCGACATGTGCTTCTCGGGCGAATACACCCATGAGGAAATGACCCGTCTGGTACACGGCCGAGGCGGCCTCTTCGCTCACCTCGGCACATCCTCCGTCCCCGAAATCCTCGACCGCATCGACCGCGGCGACCTCCACGCCATGCTCATCCTCCGCGCCATGTGCTACACCACCGCAAAGGCTATAGGCGAAATGGCAATCGCCCTCAAAGGCCATGTCGACGCCATCCTCCTCACAGGCGGTGTCGCCCACTCGCGCCGCCTCACCGACTTCATCGCCCAGCACATCGACTTCATCGCTCCCATCTACGTCTACCCCGGCGAGAACGAGCTCGAGTCGCTGGCCCTCAACGCCCTCTCCGTCCTCAACGGCGAGCGTCAGGCAAAGGTCTACACCGCCGAACCCGACAACAACGACCCCGGCGACATCAACGACGCGCAGAAACCCTCCAAGCTCCGCGACATCCTCGCCGCCAGCGTCATCGCCGCCAACCGCGCCACCAAAAAGCGCATGACCGCCGTCCGCCAATACCTCCGCAAAATGCGCATACCACATAAAATGTAGAATGTAAAATTAAAAATGTAAAATTAAGCCTCCGGACACCCCTGTAGGGACGTGCCTTTGGCACGTTAGTCCTGCCTTCCGGCAAAAACACGGCCCCGCCCTTAATTTTTAATTTTAAATTTTCAATTTTAAATTTCCTTGCAATGGACAAAAACATAGCCCTCAACAAAAACCGCCTCGTGCAGTACCTCGGCAAACCCATGAAAAACTTTACGCGCGAGGACATCATCCGATACATCACCGACAACGGCGTCGGGATGGTCAATTTCATGTACCCTGCCGGTGACGGTCGCCTCAAGACCCTCAATTTCGTCATCAACTCCCTCGAATACCTCGAGACCATCCTCACCCTCGGCGAGCGTGTCGACGGCTCTTCACTCTTCCCCTTCATCTCCGCAAGCTCAAGCGACCTCTACGTCCTCCCCCGCTTCTCCACAGCCTTCCTCGACCCCTTTGCCGAAATTTCCACCGTCACCATGCTATGCTCCTTCTTCGACAAGGACGGCAATCCCCTCCAGTCATCGCCCGAATACACCCTGCGCAAAGCCTGCCGCGAGTTCACCGCCGAGACCGGCCTCACATTCCAGTGCATGGGCGAGCTCGAATACTACGTCATCAAAAAAGACGATGGCCAGTTCCCCGCCACCGACCAGCACGGCTACCACGAGTCAGCCCCCTTTGCCAAGTACGGCGACCTCCGCACCCGCTGCATGAGCTACATCGCGCAGACCGGCGGCCAAATCAAATACGGACACAGCGAGGTCGGCAATTTCACCGCCGTAGCGCCTGCCGAATGTAGGGACATGCCTTTGGCATGTCAGTCCGGCCCTGAAGCCCCCGCCGCCCGCCTCGTCTACGAGCAGAACGAGATTGAGTTCCTCCCCGTCGACGCCCCCGACGCCGCCGACACACTCCTCCTCGCCAAATGGGTCATCCGCAACCTCGCCTGGCGCGACGGATACGACGTCACCTTCGCCCCCAAAATCACCACCGGCAAAGCCGGTTCCGGCCTCCACATACACATGCGCATGGTCGATGCCGACGGCCGCAACACCATGCTCGGCCCCGACCGCCGCCTCAGCGACATAGCCCGCCGTGCCATCGCCGGACTCATGCGCCTCGCCCCCGCCATCACCGCCTTCGGCAACACCAACCCCACATCCTACTTCCGCCTCGTACCACACCAGGAGGCCCCCACCAACGTATGCTGGGGCGACCGCAACCGCTCGGTTCTCGTCCGCGTACCCCTCGGCTGGACAACAGACAAGGACATGTGCGCCGAACTCAATCCCGGCACCGTAGAGCTCAAGCTCGACACCGCGCAGAAGCAGACCGTCGAAATCCGCTCCGCAGACGGCTCCGCAGACGTATACCTCCTCATGGCCGCCCTCGCCGTCGCCCTCCGCCACGGCATCGAACTTGAGGACGGCCTGAAAGTTGCTCAGGACACCTATGTCGACGTCAACATCCACAATGCCGAAAACGCCGCCGTCCTCTCACGCCTCGCCCAGCTCCCCGCCTCCTGCGCCGAAAGCGCCGCCGAGCTCGAGAAAGTCCGCAACATCTTCCAGGCACGCGGTGTCTTCGACCCCGCCGCAATCGACGGCGTCATCGCCCGCCTCCGCTCCTTCGACCCCGACGAGGCACGCGCCGCCCTCACCGACCCCGCCCTCATGCAGACCCTCGTCACCCGATACCTCCACTGCGGCTGACAAACAACATCCAAAAACAAATAACAAAGCCGGGAGGCACCACCGTTTTTTGCGGATGCCTCCCGGCTTTTGCTATATGTCGCTGTCTCTTACTGCAGCGCCTGCTCCATCACGTCGGCGACGGTGTCGACGTAGCGGATGTTCAGCCCCTCCAGGTATGCGGCGGGGATGTCATCGACGTCGCGGCGGTTGTCGCTGCTGAGGATGATGTCCGTGGCCCCGGCGCGACGCGCCGCCAGGAGCTTCTCGCGGATGCCCCCCACGGGCAGGACCTGACCACGCAGCGTTATCTCGCCCGTCATGGCAAGACCGTGGCGTGCGGGCCGTCCCGTCAGCGCCGACACCAGCGCCGTCGCCATCGTTATGCCCGCCGAGGGGCCGTCCTTGGGTATGGCTCCCTCGGGGAAATGGACGTGGAAATTCAGCGTCTCAAACCGCTCCGGGCTGATATTGAGGCTGTCGGCATGGGCGCGCACCCACGAGAGGGCGATGGTGGCCGACTCTTTCATCACATCGCCGAGGTTGCCGGTGAGGGTGAGGCGGCCGCCCTGCTTTGCCCGTGACAGCGACACCTCGACCAGCAAAATCTCGCCTCCGGCCTGCGTCCACGCCAGCCCGGTGACCACGCCGGGGATGTCGCGCTCGGGGCAGCGGTCCTTGCGGTAAGGCGCGGTACCCAACAGGTCTTTAAGCATGTCCGGGGTTACCGGCTGAGGAAAATCTTTGCCGCGACGGCGGGCCAGCACGGCCTTGCGCAGGATGGCGGCAAGACGCTTCTCGAGCTGGCGCACGCCGCTCTCGCCGGTATAGTTGTCGACGATGGAGGTCAGAGCCTCGTCGGTGATGCGCAGTGCGTCGGCCTCCCATCCCTGCTCCTTAAGCAGGTGCGGAAGCAGATGGCGGCGGGCAATCTCAATCTTTTCCTCGACGAGGTAGCCGGGTATCTCAATCACCTCCACACGGTCGAGCAGGGGCCGCGAGACGGTCTCCAGCGTGTTGGCGGTGGCGATGAACAGCACCTTGCTGAGGTCAAAGTCCAGGTCGACGTAGTTGTCGTGGAAACGGCAGTTCTGCTCGGGATCAAGCACCTCAAGCAAGGCCGCCGACGGGTCACCCTTGTAGTCGGCGCCTATCTTGTCTATCTCGTCGAGGAGAAGGACGGGGTTGTCGGTGCCCGCGCGGCGCATGGCGTCGATGATGCGGCCGGGCATGGCGCCGATGTAGGTGCGCCGGTGGCCGCGTATCTCGGCCTCGTCATGCAGTCCGCCCAGGGCCACGCGCTGGTACTTGCGCCCCAAGGCACGTGCCACGGAGGCGCCGAGCGAGGTCTTGCCAACGCCGGGAGGGCCGACGAGGCACAGGATGGGTGCCTTGCCCCCGGGATTATCCATGACAACGGCAAGCTGCTCGATGATGCGCTCCTTGACTTTCTCAAGGCCGTAGTGGTCTTCGGCGAGGATGCGCTCAGCAAGGTCGAAATCCTCGTTGACCTCGCTGCTGTGGCCCCAGGGCAGAGAGAGCACGGTGTCGAGGTAGGAATACTGCACCGAGTAGTCCGGCGTCTGCGGATTGAGGCGGCGCAGCTTGTCTATCTCTTTTGTCAGCGTGGCGCGGACGCCGTCGGGGACGGTGAGGCCGTCGAGCTTTTCGGCGAAGCTGTCGATTTCGCTGTCCTCGTCGCCGTAAAGTTCCTCGCGTATCGTCTCCATCTGCTGATGCAGAAAGGCGTTGCGCTGGTTCTCCTCCATGCCGCGCCGCGCGCGCTTCATGATTTCGGCGTTGACCTCGAGACGCTCCTTGTGGCGCTGCAGGGCCTGCAGGAGCAGCATGGCGCGCTGCTTCATCCGCGGCGTGGCCAGCATGGCCTCCTTCTCCTCCACTGGAAAAGGCATGTTTGTGGCTATGGTGTTTATGGTCTCGACGGGCGAGCCTAATTCTTTGGGGTTGTAGGGCAGCATGTGCTCGTAGACGGCGTGGAGGACCTCCTCGGAGAGGGCGATGATGTTCTGCAGGAGCACGTCAAACTCGAGGTTGCCGGCACGGGGCACCGGCTCGTGGACGGGCACGACCCTGGCGACGAGGGCGCCGGGTATCAGCGTCGAATCCGTCACCTCGACGATGCGGACCTTCTCGTGTCCGCGCAGAAGGGCGGCATGGTCATCGTCGGGGAGGTCGAGCACCTTGAGGATGTCGGTGACGACGGCATACCCGTAAAGGTCGGCACCGCTGGGCGTCTCCTTGTCCGGGTCGCGCTGGCAGACCACGCCGACGCGCGTAACGGTCTCCTCGGAGTAACGCGCCACCTTGACTGACGTCTCGCGTCCCAGACCCAGCGACATGCCTACGCCGGGGAAGAGAACGAGGTTGCGCGTGGGCAGCAGGAGCAGCTTGTCATAGTCGGGCTTGCTCTCGTTGATGCGCGCCATGTCGATGCTGACACGCCCCATCGACACGGCGGGAGCGCCGTCGCTGCCGCCTGCGAATAAAGTCTCTATATCGTTTTTCTCTTTCATCCTATATATATAATGTGTATCCCTTTTCTGAGTTTTATTGAACCATACTGCAAATCAGATGCCAAAATTACAAAAATTGCTTCTTTTGGCAAAATAAAGACAGCGCGCCGAGGCAATATGTTAAAAACATGTTGTGTAACATAAAAAATCTCGGTCGTCAAATGGGAAAATTTACTTACTTTTACAAGCCTTAATGAATGCCATTAATGCGCTCCGCCCATCACCGGAGCCCCATAATTAAACCAAAAACCTAACACATACCAATATGAAAGTCTACAAGACCCACGAAATCAAGAACATATCCTTGCTCGGAAGCAAGGGTAGCGGAAAAACCACACTCGCCGAGGCCATGCTCTACGAGTGTGGAGTTATAAAACGCCGCGGCACCATCGACGCGAAAAACACTGTCAGCGACTATTTCCCCGTTGAAAAAGAATACGGCTCGTCGGTTTTCTCAACCGTCTTCTATGCCGAGTTCCTCAATAAGAAGCTCAATGTCATCGACTGCCCGGGCGCCGATGACTTTGTAGGCAACGCCATCACCGCCCTCAACGTCACCGACACTGGCGTCATCCTCGTCGACGCACAGTACGGCGTCGAAGTGGGCACGCAGAACATCTTCCGCACATGCACCGACCTTGAAAAGCCCGTCATCTTCGCCCTCAACCAGCTTGACGGCGAAAAGGCCGACTACGACAACGTCATCGAGCAGATGCGCGAGGTCTTCGGCTCCAAAATCGTTCCCATCCAGTATCCCCTCTCCTGCGGCCCGTCCTTCAACGCCATGATTGACGTCCTGCTGATGAAGAAATATTCGTGGGGCCCCGACGGCGGCGTCCCCACCATCGAGGACATCCCCGCCGACCAGATGGAGAAAGCCCAGGAGCTGCACCGCGCCCTCGTCGAGGCCGCAGCCGAAAATGACGAGTCGCTCATGGAGAAATTCTTCGAGACCGAGCACCTCACCGAGGACGAGATGCGCGAAGGCATCCGCAAGGGCCTCATCAGCCAGAGCATCTACCCCGTCTTCTGCGTCTCCGCCCTCAAGGACATGGGCGTGCGCCGCATGATGGAGTTCCTCGGCAACGTCGTTCCCTTCTGCGACGAGATGCCCGCTCCCGTCAACACCGCCGGCCAGGAGGTCAAGCCCGACGCCGACGGCCCCCTCAGCATCTACATGTACAAGACCACCGTCGAGCCCCACATCGGCGAGGTTTCGTATTTCAAGGTCATGTCCGGCACTCTCAAGAGCGGCGCCGACCTCGACAACGTCACCCGCGGCTCGAAGGAACGCCTTGCCCAGCTGTACTGCACATGCGGACAGATCAAGACTCCCGTGGACGAGCTGCAGGCCGGCGACCTCGGCGCCACCGTCAAACTCAAGGACGTACGCACCGGCAACACCCTCGACGAAAAGGGCTGCGATTACCAGTTCGACTTCATCAAATATCCCGCTCCCAAGTACCAGCGCGCCGTACGCCCCGTCACCGAGGCCGACTCTGAGAAGCTGATGCAGATTCTCACCCGCATGCATGAGGAAGACCCCACATGGATTATCGAGCAGAGCCGCGAGCTCAAGCAGACCATCCTCTCCGGCCAGGGCGAGTTCCACCTGCGCACCCTCAAATGGCGTGTCGAGAACAACGACAAGCTCCCCATCATCTTTGAGGAGCCCCGCATCCCCTACCGCGAGACCATCACCAAGGCCGCACGCGCCGACTACCGCCACAAGAAACAGTCGGGCGGCTCGGGCCAGTTCGGCGAGGTGCACCTCATCATCGAACCCTACACTGAAGGCATGCCCGCTCCGGACACCTACCGCTTCGGCAACCAGGAGTACAAGATGAGCGTACGCGACACCCAGGAGATACCCCTCCAGTGGGGCGGCAAGCTCGTTGTCAACAACTGCATCGTCGGCGGCGCCATCGACACCCGCTTCATCCCCGCAATCGTAAAGGGCCTCATGGACTGCATGGAGACAGGCCCCATCACCGGCTCGTATGCCCGCGACGTCCGCGTCTGCATCTACGACGGCAAGATGCACCCCGTCGACTCCAACGAAATCTCGTTCCGCCTCGCCGGCCGCAACGCCTTCAAGGAGGCCTTCAACAACGCCGCCCCCAAGGTGCTCGAGCCCGTATACGACGTCGAGGTAATGGTTCCCGGCGACGTCATGGGTGACGTCATGAGCGACCTTCAGGGACGCCGCGCCATCATCATGGGCATGAACTCCGTCAAGGGCTTCGAGGTCATCAACGCCAAAGTTCCCCTGAAGGAAATGGCCAGCTACTCCACCGCCCTCAGCTCCATCACCGGCGGCCGCTCGTCGTTCACCCTCAAGTTCTCCGGCTACGAGCTCGTCCCCGGCGACATCCAGGAGAAACTCCATAAAGAGTATCTTGAGAACGCCAAGGAAGACTGATATTCCGCAAACCCCTTAACGCAATAGTCTGAGGAGGCTGTGCCGCAAAACCCGTGGCACAACCTCCTCTTTTTGCGCTTCATCAACAACCCGGAGCATACGATTTATTCCACTTTTCTTTGTCCTGCACAAACAAATCATGCTCCGCCGTGTTATTATATCAGAAGAAGGAAAACAGAATGCCCTTCAGCGCATTATAACCGAAACAGCAATCTGTTGTATATTAATCCCAAACAGTATTCTGTTAACATTTAAAGTAAATTTTAATTAAAAAGAATTGAATATCAGAAAATTCTTTTTACCTTTGCATCAGTAATATATTAACGTTATCAGCTATCATCAAACACATGAAAAAGATTATCTTATTAGCAGCCGTTGCTTTCGGCGCAATTTCTGCTTCAGCTCAGGCTATTGAGCAGCCCAAGTTCTTCGACAACTGGTCGATTGGTCTCGACGGCGGTGTCACCACCCCCATGAAGGGCCAGGCATTCTTCGGCTCGATGCGCGGCGTCTGGGGCATGCACATCCAGAAGCAGGTAACCCCCACATTCGCAGTAGGTGTAGAAGGCCGTCTTACCGTAAACACCTCCAAATGGGAAATGATCAACACTCCCAGCAAAACAGCATTTGACGACCAGTACATCGGCGCATACGGGGCTGTCAACCTCTTCAACCTCTTCGGCGGCTACAACGGTGGCCTCCGTCCCTTCGACATCGAAGCTACCGCAGGTGCCGGCTGGCTCCACAACTACGTCAACGCCGCCGCAGGCAAGGACATGAACGACTTCGGCACAAAGGCCGGCCTCAACTTCAACTTCAACCTCAACGACAATCTCACCATCTCGGTCAAGCCCTCCGTTATCTGGAACATGACCGGCAATGCCATCGCCCAGACCAACGCCGGTTACGACATCCACAAGGCAGCTTTCAACCTTGAGGCAGGTGTTACCTACCGTCTCGGCGGCTACAAGTTCGACATCGTCAACCCCTACAACCATGCCGAAATCGATGCCCTCAACGCCCAGATCAACGACCTCCGCGCTTCTCTCGACCAGTGCGAGGCCAACAATAACGCTTACCAGACCAAGATCAACGACCTGCAGAACCAGCTCAACGACTGCCTGAACCGTCCCGTACAGACCGTCAAGGAGGTTTCCAACAACCTCAACAGCGTACGTTACGTCTTCTTCCGCATCGGTTCGTCGGTCATCACCGCTGACCAGCAGCCCAACATCGAGATGATTGCCCAGTACCTCAAGAACCACAAGGGCTCGAAGGTAGTCGTCAAGGGTTATGCTTCGCAGGACGGCAACCTCGACTTCAACATCAAGCTTGCCAAGGCTCGCGCAGAGGCCGTGAAGACCGCTCTCGTCAACAAGTTCAAGATTGACCCCAGCCGCATCAGCGCTGAAGGCGAAGGCATCGGTCACATGTTCACCGAAGAGTCCTGGAACCGCGTCAGCATCTGCACCATCGAAGACGCTTCCAAATAATCTCCGCAAAACACACAAACTGACATAAAACACTCGTCCGCGCGACCCTACGGCCGCGCGGGCTTTTTTTGTCGTATGTTTTTGCCGCCGACTGCCCGAATATATCAGCAGTTATTCGTAAATTTGCATCTACAACCGGGCTCCCCGGAATTTACGGAAAACCCGGTAGTTCAGATTTATCCCGCCCACAACACTTATTCCATTCCCTATGTTCGAAAATTTCGACCCGCTTTCAATATTCAACGCCGCAGAGTTCTTCCGCTGGTTCGTTGACAATGCCAGCTACATCCTCATCTTCGTCTTCATGACCATCGAGAGCTCGTTCATCCCCTTCCCTTCCGAGGTAGTGGTGCCCCCCGCCGCTTACCTTGCCGTCACCAAGGGCGACATGAACCTGGCGATGGTGGTTCTTGTGGCTACTCTCGGAGCCCTCTGCGGCGCCCTCATCAACTACTGGCTGTCGGTATGGATCGGCCGTCCGCTGGTGATGCGCTTTGCCAACTCGCGCGTAGGCCATGCCTGCCTGCTCGACGAAGCCAAGGTACACAGGGCCGAAAAATATTTTGACGAGCACGGCGCCGTCTCCACCCTCATTGGGCGCCTCATTCCCGCCGTGCGACAGCTCATCAGCATACCCGCCGGCCTCGCCCGCATGAACATCTGGAAATTCATGTTCTTCACCTTCCTCGGCGCCGGCATCTGGAACATCGTCCTCGCAAGCCTCGGCTACTGGCTGGGCAAAACGGTTTCGCTACAGCAGCTGTTCGACAAAATCGAATACTACAACACCTACCTCAGCTATATCGGCTTGGGCATCCTGCTCCTCTGCGTGGCATACATCCTCTTCAATGCCTTCCGCACCCACAAGCCCAAACCCGGCCGCGACAACGACCCGTTCTGAGGCAACCGGCTGACCCACAACATTTCCGACAATAATACCACACAATATGATAGTTTCACCTTCGATGCTCTCGGCCGACTTCGGCAACCTCGACCGCGACATAGACATGATAAATGCCTCGCAGGCAGACTGGTTCCACCTCGATGTCATGGACGGCGTCTTCGTACCCAACATCTCGTTCGGCTTCCCCGTCATCGAGGCCATCGCCAGGCGCGCCGCCAAACCCCTTGACGTGCATCTGATGATAGTCGACCCCGACCGTTACATCACGCGCACGCGCGACGTCGGCGCCCACACCATGAACGTTCACTTCGAGGCCTGCACACACCTCAACCGCACCGTTCAGGCCATCCACGAGGCCGGCATGAAAGCCGCGGTGACGCTCAACCCGGCAACCCCGGTAGAGATGCTGCGCGACATCGTCGCCGACGTCGACATGGTTCTGCTTATGAGTGTCAACCCGGGCTTCGGAGGTCAGAAATTCATCACCAACACCCTCAACAAAGTTCAGCGCCTGCGTGCCCTCATCGCCGAGACCGGCTCGAAAGCCCTTATCGAAATTGACGGCGGCGTAAACCTCGCGACCGGCAAGCTCCTCACCGAAGCAGGTGCAGACGCCCTTGTCGCCGGCAGCGCCGTCTTCGGCGCCCCCGACCCCATGGCCGAAATCGCCGCCCTGAAAGCGCTCTAAAATCCATATACCAGGTAGAACCTTAAAAACTATATGAATAAAAGGAAAGATGGAGGAATTTGACATTAACCCCGACCGTTACCAGAACACGCAGCGGCGCACCCGCGCCTCGCGACGCAGTGAAAGCCGCGGCTACACGGGCATAAACGAAGAAGAGCAGGAGACAGTCTCCACCCGTACCAGCAGTCAGGACGAGCCCGCAAAGCGCCGTCGCCGTCCGGCCGTTACAGAAGAACAGCCCGTAGAGAAAACCGGCGAAAAGGCCGAAGTCAGGACTACGCGCAAGCATAAGGAATACAACAGACCAATCAACGACAGACGCCAAAATAACGAAACTGACTACAACGACAACGGAGACAGCCGGGGCAACGGCTTGCCCGGGCTGCTGAAAGACCGTCGCGTGCACATTTTCTTCGGCAGCTTCCTGCTCATTATCGGCGCACTGATGGCTATAACACTGTTCTCTTATCTGCGCACTGCCGCCGCCGACCAGAGTCACGTCATCAACCAGACTGTCGAGGAAATGTCCAAACAGGGCAGTACCTCCAACGCCGGCGGTTCGTTCGGCGCCTGGTTCACCCACGCTGTTTTCAGCGACGCCCTCGGCGTAGGCTCGTTCATCGTTGCGATTTATCTGATAATGGTAGGCGGATTTCTGATTGCGGCAAAGAAGTTCAACTTCTGGGCGCTGACATTCAAGTCTCTGCTCCTTGCCGTCACATTATCCATCGTCACCGGACTCGTCACCTACACCGCTGACTCCGAAGTCGTATGGGGTGGCACACACGGCCATGGTTTCAACAAATTCCTTATCGGACATACGGGATATATCGGCGCCGTCGCCGTCAGCATCCTTCTGCTTGTCGCTGTCTTTGCAACCTTCTACTATCCCATCTGCAGTTTCGGCCACAAATGCAAGAGCGTCGCTGACAAAATTCAGGTCCGCCGCGCCGCAGCTGCCAGGCCCCTGACCGATGACACCACCGAGTACGAGCCTCAGCCTCGCAGCGAAAGCCGCGCAGCCGGACCCGAGCCTGTCAAAACCGCGGTTTCGGAAGGACCAATCCCGTCCGACAACGAGCCTCGGCCCTCACAATCTTCCGGCAGTACACAAGATACAAAACAGACGTCCGCTCCTGACGATAACACGGCGTTCTCCTTCGATGACGAACCCGCTCCCGCAGAGTCAGGCTTTCAGGTCACCCTCACCCAACTCGACAGCGACCAGGCAGACACCACCGAAGAGGACAGCGAGAAAAAGCCCGTATCCACCGTCCGCAAGGACCACCGCGACGGCATGTACTTTTTCAAGCAGCCCACAATAGAACTTCTCGACGACATCCGTCAGGAGAACGTCATCGACGAGGAAGAGCAGGAGCGCAACCGCCAGAACATCCTCGACACGCTGGCGCAGTTCCGCATCGGTATCAAGGACATCAAGGCCACCATCGGCCCGACCGTCACCCTCTACGAACTCTACCCCGAGGAGGGCGTGCGTCCCCAGGACATCAAGCGCCTCGAGGAAAACCTCGCCATGGGACTGAAATCCAAAAACGTGCGCGTGATAACCATCACCGAAAACGGCACCGTAGGCATCGAGGTTCCGAACGCCAATCCGCAGACTGTTTCGATGCGCAGCGTCCTCGACAGCAACAAGTTCCGCACCACCAACAAACCGCTGCCGGTGGCTCTCGGCGCAACTATCCAGAACGAGATTTTCATGACCAACATCGCCAAGATGCCGCACCTGCTCGTCGCAGGCGCCACCGGTCAGGGTAAGTCCGTAGGTCTGAACGCCATCATCACCTCGCTGCTTTTCAAGAAGCATCCCAGCGAGCTGAAGTTTGTGCTCATCGACCCCAAGATGGTGGAGTTCAGCATGTACTCGAAGCTAATCAACCATTACCTCGCCAAGCTCCCTGATGACGACGATGACGCCATCGTCACCGACATGAACAAGGTGCTGGCCGTCCTCAACTCGCTCTGCATAGAGATGGACAACCGATATGACCTCATCCGCAAGGCCGGCGAACGCGAAATCGAGGGCTATAATGCCAAGTTCGAAAACGGCAAGCTCGACGAAATCGAAGGTCACAAATATCTGCCGTACCTCGTCCTGGTAATCGACGAGTTCGCCGACCTCATCATGACAGGCGGCAAAGAAATCGAGAGCCCCATCACCCGCATCGCCCAGAAGGGCCGCGCCGCCGGTATGCACATGATTATCGCCACGCAGCGCCCCTCGCGTCAGGTCCTCACCGGCCTCATCAAGTCCAACTGCCCCGCCCGCATCGCCTTCCGCGTCAGCCAGCGCATCGACTCGGGCATTATCCTTGACGAGCAGGGCGCAGATACTCTCATAGGCCGTGGCGACATGATTTACAAGAACGGCGACGAGCACGAGCGCGTGCAATGTGCTTTCATCTCCAACCGCGAGGTGGAGCGCGTAGTAGACTTCATCTCCCAACAGGCCAGTCTTGGTCAGCCCTACCTCCTCCCCGACCCCGACTCGAAACCCGGGGCAGGCTCCGGCTCGTTCGGCGGGACAACGGGAACACGGGCCTCAGGCGGCATGGAGCGCGATGCAATGTTCGACGAAATTGCCCGCGCCGTCGTTCTCGAAGGCAAAGGCTCGACATCCTGGATCCAACGCAACTTCGGCCTCGGCTACAACCGCGCCGGCAAACTCATGGACCAGATGCACGCCGCCGGCATCGTCGGCCCCGAAAACGGCTCGAAACCCCGCTCAATCCTTGTCGACATGGATACCCTCGAGCGCATCCTTTCACAGAAATAAACGGCTTAACTTTATCCCCCGGAAATTTGTTATAGCTTAAACAGCTATTTTAACTCTATAACAGCCACTTTAGTACAACGACAGCATAAGATGAAATCCAAAATACTGATTTTCTTTATCGCTCTGGTTTCCGCACTTTCCGCCTCGGCCGCCGTCACCGCCGACCAGGTAATGCAGAAAGCTTCTGCCACGCTCACCTCTCCCGCCTCGGTGACGGTGAGCTTCGGTGTCATCAACGGTGGCAACAGCGGCAGCGGCGTCGCCGTCATGAGCAACCGCCGTTTTTACCTCACCCTCGGAGCCATGACGGTCTGGTACAACGGCAAGACACAGTGGACGGCCAACAGCAACACCCGTGAGGTCAGCATAACCACACCCCTTGAGGAGGAGATTTTCGAGACAAACCCCTTTGTCGTGCTCTCGCAGTACAAAAAAGATTACACCTGCAAGCTCGCCAAGTCGAAAGCAGGAGTCTACTCCGTCACCCTCACGCCTAAAAACAAAAATACCATGCTGAAATCGGGAACTCTCACCGTTTCGGCCAAAGACTGGCGCCCTATAAAACTCACAGGCGTTACTCGCTCAGGCGAAAAGTTTGTCCTTTCGATAAGCTCGATAAACGCCGGCGGCAAACTCCCCGACTCGCGTTTTACCTACAACGCCTCCGCATTCAAGGGCTACGAAGTCATCGACCTCCGATAAGTCAATTTTAAAATCTTCAATTTTACATCATATGAAAACAAAGTGTCTCATAATCGGCTCGGGTCCCGCAGGATACACCGCAGCCATATATGCCTCCCGCGCAAACCTCGAGCCGGTGCTCGTCGAGGGATTTCAGCCCGGCGGCCAGCTCACCACCACCGGCGAAGTTGAGAATTTCCCCGGCTACCCGCAGGGTGTCGACGGCAACCAGCTCATGGCCGACCTGCGCCAGCAGGCTCTGCGCTTCGGCGCCGTGATGCACACCGGTCAGATTACCAAAGTGGATTTCAGCAAACGTCCATTCACCCTTTCCACCGACTCGGAGACATATGAAGCCGAAACCGTCATCATCGCCACCGGCGCCGCCGCACGTTATCTCGGGCTCGATGACGAACAGAAATACATGGGCATGGGCGTCTCGGCCTGCGCCGTCTGCGACGGCTTCTTCTACCGCAACAAAACCGTTGCCGTTGTCGGCGGCGGCGACTCGGCATGCGAGGAAGCCACCTATCTCGCCAACATCTGCAAAAAAGTCTACCTCGTTGTCCGCAAGGATTACCTGCGCGCGTCAAAAGTGATGCAGCGCCGCGTCCTCGACAACCCCAAGATTACCGTGCTCTTCAACAGCAACGTCATCGGCCTATTCGGCGACCCCGTTCTTCAGGGCGCCCACCTCATCGAGTATGCAGGTACCGAGCGCGAGCAGAAATATGACATCGCCATCGACGGCCTCTTCCTGGCCATCGGACACACCCCGAACAGCAAGCCGTTCAGCGAATATGTCGAGACCGACGCCCAGGGCTTCATCACCCTGCATGACCACACGCAGGCCACAAGCGTTGCCGGAGTCTTTGCCGCCGGTGACGTATGCGACCCGACATACCAGCAGGCCATCGTCGCAGCCTCGACAGGCTGCAAGGCAGCCCTCGACGCCGAGCGCTTCCTCATCGAAAACGAGGGCTGAGCCTCACTCTCCGAGGTCGGCGGGAATGCGCTTCGACAGCCAGGCAAAAAGCAGGACTATCGCCGTAAGCACAATGCTGACGATAGCGGTTGAGTGCATGAAGTTGCCGATACCCACAAGCGGCGATGCTATTCCGCCAACAATATAACCTGTAACGCCTATCACGGCCGCGGCCTCTCCGGAGTGTCCGCGGCCTTCGTTCATAGCCAGCGTGTTTGATGTGGCGAAAATCATGCCGGCGCCGAACATTATCACAGCCATACAGCCGAAATAGAACCATAGGTTCTCGACAGCCAGGAGCGAAACAGTAAGGAAGGCGACACCGACAGCCATTACGAGTGCTCCGACAAAAGCCGCCTTTTTATAGGGCTTGAACTTCAGCGAAATCACCGAACCGCCTCCGGCGAAGAGCGAGATGACACCGACGCACAGGCCGTACTGCGTCTGTGTGAGTCCGTAATGCGTCTGCGCGATAAACGGCGCCGATGACACATATGAGAAAAGCATGCCGAGCGCAAAGGCCTTGAGCATACAATGCGTCATAAATCTGCCGTTGCGCAGCAATGTGCCGTAGCCGCCGAAGGATGCCCATATCGAGCCTTTCGACCGTGCCGAAACCGGCAGAGACTCCTTCATATGCAGCGACAGCAGGATGACTATGGCGGCAAATCCTGCGAGGACGAAGAATATCGCCTTCCATCCCCATGCGTCGGCGACGACACCGCCCGCGACGGGAGCCACTGCCGGAGCAAGACCGTTTATAGCACCGACCAGCGCCATGAGTCTGGCAAGGGCTCGGCCTCCGTATACGTCGGCAGGAATGGTCTTGGCAAGGAAATATCCCGACGAGGCGCCCATACCCTGGAAGAACCGGCAGAGATTGAAAACATGGATTGAGGGTGAAAGCGTACTCACCAGTGCCGCCACGATAAAAAGACCCGTCGCCCCTATCAGCGCCGGCTTGCGGCCTATCTTATCGCTGACAGGACCCAGCAACAGCTGACCGATACCGAGTCCGACCATGCCCATCGTCAGTCCTAACTGAGCCAGCGGCACATCGCAGCCGAAGAACTTGCACATGCCCGGCAGCGCAGGCGAGTACATGTCGTTGACAAACGACCCGAGCGCACTCAGCGCCACCAGCATCAGTACCAGAAACACATAATATGACGCGCCAGAAGACGAGCACAATTTGGCCGCCATAGGCGACACCGGTCCCGAAGCCGGACAATGTGCCCCGCCCTGCGACACCTTATTATTACTACTGTTGTCCATGTTTTTTCGTTTTATTAAAAAACCACGGACTCCGCAAAAAGGTTTAGAAATTCAGGGCTGCGCTACAGCTTGCGGCGGAAACGGATAACCGATTTCAGGAGAGGAAAGTTGAGTGTCAGCAGAGAATTGTCCATAGTCACGGTGGCGTAGTTCTCGCGGACGAGTTTGCGCGAGCGGGAAGCATCAATCCATTCCATGTCAAAAGCCCGGGGAAAGACTGTGGGGACAAGAGTTCCCTTACGCATGAAAGGTTCCCATCGGTCGACATAAATTTCGCCACCGCCGAGGTAGTAGATGCCGTAACGGTCCGAGTCCGGAATACGCACCACCGCGACCTCGTAGTTGCCGCCGGGTACAATCTTTCCCGCCGGCATATTACGGTCCTGATATTCCCAAATTCCCTCTATCGAATCCTTTGACGCAGCAAGGTATTCCGTAAGTTGCTCAAGCGACTCAAACGGCGCGGGCACGTCATGAACCATTCCTATCAGTTCTACATTTTTGTAAACGGGGCCCTTGTCCGAACGCACACAGACGAGACTGCCCGGGATGCCGGCAAACGGGACACTGAAACTTACGGGAGTATTGTCACCGGCTATCAACCGCACCTCGCCGTCGATGTTGCGCGTCAGGCGCAGGCCTGTCTCCTTTTCGCTGTGAGTGACATCCTGACGGCCCACAAGAGTTTCCCTGCCATCTTTTACTGTATAGACATTGACAGCAGACCTTCCGCCGTAAATATCGTCAGAGGCAAGCAGCGTCTTTATCTCAGCGCAATTGTAATTTGCCGAGTCGGTGTAATCCCATATCAGCGCCCATTCGCCGGGACAGCGCACGGCTATATCGGCCTGTGCAAGGCCCTCGGCTGGGACAATATCAGGGACACACGGCTTTGCTGCAACAGCTACAGACGCCAGCAGTGCAACCACAAAGTTTCGAACTGGAGTTTTCATAACAGCGATTTTGCCTCCGCAATAAAGTCGGCGTCCGGAATATCGTAAGGAACGTGGTGGAGCGTAAAGCCTCGTCGCTCCATACCCCTGAACCAGGTAGCCTGACGCTTGGCGAACTGATGTATTGCCGTCTCAAGGCCGCTCACCATTTCATCGTACGACAGCGCTCCGGTGAGATGCAGCGCCATGAACTTGTATTCGAGTCCGTAATATAACATTGTATCGGCGTCGACGCCCTCGGCCATGAGCCGTCGCGCCTCGTCCAGCATTCCTTCATCAAGGCGGATGCGCAGGCGCTTCGAGATGCGTTCGCGGCGCGACTCACGGTCTATGTCGAGGCAGATTATGGCATATTTCCGGTCATCGTCGCTACCCTTGACGGCGGCAGCCAATTCCGTATTTTCGGCATAATACGTCTCTATCTCGATAGCCCGGATTGCACGCTTGGCAGTGTCGACATCCGTAGTATTGTGCAGTCGCTTCATGCCGGCGAGAATTTCCGTGAGCTCGACAAGAGATTTGCCTTCCAGCGATGCACGGAGAGCGGGATTTTCGGGGACCTCAGGCAGACGTGTGCCTCTTGCCAGCGATTCGACATACAACCCGGTGCCGCCGCAGACAATGGGCAGACGGCCACGAAATTCTATATCCTCGATGCAGGCGCGGGCGTCGCGCAGATATTCGTAAAGGTTATAGCGGTAACCGGCCGGAACGACGTCAAGCATATGCGCGGGCACGTCGCCGTACTCGCCCAGGTCCTTGCCGGTGCCTATGTCCATACCGCGATAGACCTGACGCGAGTCGGCGCTGACAATCTCGCCGTCGAGGGCACGCGCCAGCGTCACGGCACGCGAGGTCTTGCCGCAGGCGGTGACTCCCGTCACCATCAGCACTGACTTTGACTTGTCCGCGCTCATCTGTTGCCGGCGAGTTTGCGCAGAAATCTGCGCACATGGAACAAGGGCTTGTCCTGATTATAGTTGGCGATATACAGCCACAGCGGATCCTGGTAGTCCACCGTCCACTCGCCGAAGTCACGCAGACGGAAGGTAGGATGATAGTTCTTGATGGGATAGCGTCTGTAGCCGTTCTCGTCGTAGGTCTTCCATGCCATTGTGACGGTGAGGATGCGGTTTATCTCTGCCGCAAGCGCAGGGCTGACGCCGTGGAAACGCCACAGGCTGTTTATCTGGTCGAGAGTCGCCCAGTCGCCCTGAGGCCTGAAGCCGTCGGGAACAGGAGCATCGGCATCCAGGATGACGGCATAGTGGAAAACATTGCCGTAGCCGTCGGGAGTGACATTGTTATACAGCGGACGCAGTTCAAAACTGCCGGACTTCAGACCCGAGACAGTCTCAAATTCCTTTTCGGCCTCGGCTTTCGTTATCTGATGCCGGAGCGGCAGCGTGACCGCCGCAGGAGTGTCGGCCTGTATGAATTCGTCGGCGCTTGCGGGCTCGGGGATATGCAACAGCACGGTATCGCCGTGGAGAATGAGGAAGCGCAATTCCGTCTCCGCAGTTGCCGGGCTGTCAAGCACAGTCTGAAACGCCGCGATGATGCTGCGGCAGCGGGCACCGGTATATGCCAGCGAGATAATGAATAGGACGGACGGGATAATGAGGAAGAAATATTTGTCCGAATGATTGAAGTTGGCGTTGCTGTACTTGACAAGATAATAAGTGCCGCAGATTGCGATTATCACCAGCGACAAAATCAGTAACAGCTGCAACTGATAGCGGGCCTCGCGGTGGAAGATATTACCGGCGAAAGAGTCGGCGGGGCTGCAGCCCATCATCATCTTGCAGCGGTGACAGTAACGCGTGCGGCCATGAGTCAGCAGTCCGTAGCCCATGACGATGGCGGTAACGGGAAAAACAATCAGCGCCGTGATGAACGGATGCTCGGGATTCAGCGTCTCGGGCGGGAACACGTCGTTCATGAACGGAGTCTCGACGATTGCGATGCATACTATCATTATTGCCGCCGACCATACAAGCGACACAGATGTCAGCGAAGCCAGGCGCACGCATGCCAGCAGCCCCTTCTGCCTGTATGGAGCGACATAGCCGCTGAGCAACCATGCCAGCAACAGCGCCACTGCCGGCAGAATAATCTTGGGAATGATGAATGCGAAAACAACGGTAAGGGTGAGCGCGCCGAACGAATACAGCCATTCGCGCCAGAGCGCATACACGCCTTTGATGCGCATTGTATTGCGTTCCTTTAAAGACGGTGTTCCGAATGTATTTTCTGTTGTCATTATGATTGGTCCGATGTTTAGGTCTAAGGTTTTTCAGTGGTGTCTGCCGTTCACTTCCGGTCCGTGGCGAGCCTGTCACGGAAGAAGCGGAACATGTTGGCGTATACGACGGCGCGGGAGTTGCAGCCGTAGATGCTGTGGTTCATGTTGGTGAACGACATCATGTCGAAGAGCACTCCGGAAGTCTGCATCGCCGAGGCCATCTGCAGCGTATTGACGGGATGCACGTTGTCGTCGAGAGTACCGTACATAAGCAGCAGGTCGGACGACATCATACCGGCGTTGGACAACGGTGCCGAGACATTGTAGCCATGCTCGTTCTGCTGAGGTGTGAGCATATAACGCTCGGCATAGACGGTGTCGTAATAGCGCCAGTCGGTCACCGGAGCCACGGCCACGGCGGCGGCAAAAGGATTTTCGGAATTGGTCACGCACATCAGCGCCTCATAACCGCCGTAGCTCCATCCGTGGATACCGATGCGCGAGCCGTCGACACCGGGGAGGGTGGCGATGTAGCGGCAGGCGTTAATCTGGTCGATAGTCTCGTAGTAGCCGAGGTTCTTGTAAACACTGTACATGAACTCGCTGCCGCGGGCGCCGGTGCCGCGACCGTCGACGCAGGCCACGATGAAGCCATGGTCGGCGAAATACTGCATCCAGCCGGTCTCCCAGGTGTTCAGCACCGTCTGCGAGCCGGGACCGCTGTACTGGTACATGACAACGGGATATTTGCGCGAGGCGTCGAAATCGCGCGGGCGCATAATCCACCCGTTGAGCTCGCGGCCGTCCGAAGGCACCTTGATGAATTCCTTCTTGGGCAGTCGGGCGCTCAGCTTCTCGCCCAACGCCTTGTTGTCGGCAAGGACGCGCAGCGACTTTCCGGCTGCCGTACACAGCGTATACGATGCAGGCGTCTCGGTGCTCGAAGTAGCCATGACGGCAAAGCGGCAGTCAGGCGAATAGGTTGCGTTTGTAGTTTCGCCCACCGGTGATACGGGAGCGAGGATGCCTTTCTTGGCATCGATTTTCTGAACCGTGCGGTCGAGGGGTGTCGGCGTGGCTGTCTGCACATAGTGGTTGCCGAGGGCGTCCTGACCGTAATAGGCGGTGACGTCAAAATCGCCCGAAGTAAGCGTGCGTATCAGCGAGCCGGTATATGAGTACAGGTAAGCATGCGTATGTCCCGAGCGGTTGCTGAGGACGGTGAAGCCATTCTGGCCGTATGTCAGATTCTCGTATGCCTCGGGGATGATCCAGGCGTTGCTCTTCTCGGAATAAACCGACTTGCAGATGCCACTGGCAGGGTTGACGGAGAATATCTCGAATTTATTCTGGTCGCGGTTGAGCGTCGACACCATGAGCTGCGAGGCCGTCGGGCCGAAACTGATGCGCGGAATGTACTCAATCGTCTTGTCCGGCAGCGCAATGTCATTGATCTTGCGGTTGTCGACATCGTAGCTGTGCAGGGTCACCGTCGAATTGGTCTCGCCTGCGACGGGATATTTGTAGCTCAGCTCGCCGGGATACAGGGAGTATTCGCGGCGGGGCTGGCATGCACCCTCGTAGATGGGCAGAGTATAAACCGGCACTTTCGACTCGTCGAAGCGCAGATAACACAGCATGGTGTTGTCCGGAGCCCAGGCGAGGCTGGAGGTGGTAGTGAACTCCTCCTCGTAAACCCAGTCTGTCGCGCCGTTGATAATCTTGCCTGCGGCGCCGTCGGTGGTGACGGCGACCTCGCTGTTGAAGTCAATCTTCTTGATATATATGTTGCCCTCGGCGACAAAAGCCACCATGCGGCTGTCGGGCGAGAACACCGGCACCTGCTGTGCCTTGAACTGCGTGCTGAGAGGACGCAGTAGGCGCGAATGCAGGTCATAGACATAATATTCGGCGGTGAACGAGCGACGGTATACAGGCTTTGAGTTGCGATAGACAATCACCTTGGTGGCATCGGGGCTGATGATGAAGCCCTCCATTGACGGCAGGGTTGTCTCGCGGGTATTTCCCAGATCGAGCAATTCGCCCGTGCGTTTGCCGGTGGTGATGTCATAAGTCTCGATGGCCTTACCGTCGGCGCTGAGCATGGCATACTGAGTATTGTCCGGAAGATATGTGAAATGCGGGGGTGTCTTTATCTGAGACTTATACGAAAGGTAGGTCTCCATCTCCCGCACCAGAGTGGAGCCGGGAATTTCGCGCGCCTGAACGGACGTTGCGGCCACAAGAGCCGTCAGTGCTGCAATATATCTTATTTTCATCGTCTTATCGTATATTGTGTTAATGTCTTATGTTGTTATCAGAAAAGCGAGAGCTGCTGATCGTCGGCCGGCGGCGTCTTGCTCTTGCGCTTGCTTTCGTTACGGCCTTCATTGCTTACCCTGGGCGAGACTAGCCAATCGGTATCGCTAAGGATATCGTCGGGCGTGGACGTGCTGGACGCCAGCGACGGAGCCTTGAGGTTACGCGAGCCGGAATGACGGCGAATCTGCCGTCTTTCGGTCTGCGCGGAAGCTTCGGCAGGCTTTTCTTCAGCAGTCCGGACCTCAGCTTCGGCCTTTTCGGCTTTTGTGGCCTCCAGGCGCGCCCTAAGTTGCTCGAGTTGCTTCTGCATCTCCTCCTTCTCCTGGTTGTGCCGCTTTTCCTGACGTGCCTGCATATCGGTATTCATGGCCAGAGTCTTCTCAAGGCCGTCGGCTTTCTGCTGCTCCTCGTCGAGACGTTTGCGGAGAACCTCAATCTCCGAATCTTTTATCTGACGTAGCTGCGACAGACGACTCTCGACGTCTCCGGAGTCAGTTGCCGAAGCAGCAGCTTCGGCGCGGGCCTTTTCGACGGCTACCCTCATCTTGTTCTCCATCTCGGCACGGACTTTCTTTTCGGTCTCCTCGTTGGCGGTCTTGACCGCTGCCGCGATTAGGGCGTCGACGGCCTCGCCGTCCGGAGCCTCGCCGGACTGCATGCCGCTGCGGACATCTGCAACCTTAAGCTTGTTTATCAAACTCTTGTTCTCAAGCTGGAACTGCTCCAATTCGGCCTCAAGGGATGCCACGCGGTCTTCGAGGTCCTTGTTGCGCTCCATGATGGCGCGGCGCTGGCGCTCGCTGCTTAGCAGTTTCTGCTGCATGTCATCGCGCATGGAATTGTACTGGCTGTAACGGGCCTCCATCTCACGGATATTGGCCTGCAACTGAGTCTTCTGCTGCTCGAAATTGCGGCGGCATTGCGCTTCGGCGGCTGTGCGCGAGGCCTCGACGTAGGCTTTCATGTCTGCCGTCAGACCGTCGTAAAGCAATTTTCGCTGCTTCTCGGAATCAACGGAGTTTTTCAGGAAGTCGGGCAAGGCCTGGTTGAAGACTGCCACGACATGCTCGAAAATATCCTCGGGACGCGGCCCGCGGCTACCGGCGACAGGCGTCACGGCAGGCGTCACGGTGCTTTCGGAATGCCGGTGCGTCGGCGTGGCCGGGGTGTACCCCGGTTTTGACATCTCGTCTTCCTGCATATCAAGGTCATCGTATCCGGCGTCGAAGCCGAAGAGACGTTTTATGCTGTCTAATGCTCCCATAACTTATGTGAGTGTATTCTGGTTTTCTGTGGTATTGACCGAGGCGCCTGGCTTGAGCACCACACCCACGCTCTTGCGGCCGTCGATGCCGATGAGCAGGGGTGAGCCGAAGCGTACGACGCGGATGTATTCGTTTTCAAATTCGGCAGGAATGGTGTCGAGCCAGGCCGAGTCGAAGAAGCTGCCGTCACCGGTGAACGGATTGACAGTGAAGTACCCTACACCGAACGAGGTGAGGTTCTGGAAGAAATGCGTGCCCTGGCTGGGCTCGATGCGGTAATTGCCGAGGGCAGTCTCCACGATGAGGCGCGCGCCGGAGATGTCGGGCCAGCGGACAGGAATACCCAGCGACGTGTCGCTCGACCCCCATCGGCCCGGGCCGATGAGGATGTAATTGCGTTCCTCGGCCACCAGGCACGCGTTGACCTTCTGCAGGTCGGCGGCGATGGCCGGAGTGGCCAGCGGGCTGAAACTCTGCGGCCTGACGTAGACGACGGTAGTGATGTCATCGATGTTGCCGTGGCCGAGGGCGGTGTTGCTGCGCAGAAGCAGGTCCTGTTCGAGGGCCTTCAGCATCGAGTCCTCCACCATGTCCTTGCGGTCGATGATAGGACGTATCTGCAACCAATAGATGTGGCCCTTATTGGGCGATTTCTGACCCAGGCGCAGGTTGATGTCACCGGCAAACTCCACCTCGACGGGACGTCCCATAGCCTCCTGGCCCGTACGCAACATGAAATCGACGGCGGGAGCCAGGGGGAAGACATTATCGCGCAGAACATTGACGAAGGTAACGACGCGGCGCCCCGGGCCGATGTTGTTGTCGACAAGCATGTCGTTGGCGTAGTCGTAGCGCGACACCATGTAGTCGAGGACACGGTCGCCGGCAAAGTCCTGGACATTACGGCGCACGAGGTTGAAACCGTCGTTGACGCTGAAATTTCCGGAAGCCTTTTCGTCGATATTGAGGGCATCGAGGTATGTCTGCGTGTCGCGCAGGGCCAGGTCGAGAGTCGACGTCTGCAGTACCTTGCGCGGGTGGCGCGGGCAGAACCGCAGTGCCTGGCCGCCGTCGACGATGTATTTTCCGAGTCCTATGGCCACCTGGGCCACTCCGTCGGTGGCTTTCTCGTCGCCGATGGGATAGTAGTTGAGCGAGCGGCCCACGCCGGAGAAGCTTGGGAAATAGCAGTCGCCGTGGCGGTGTCCCACGACCTCCTGGATTATCACGGCCATCTTTTCCTGGTCGATGACGTTGGAGGTGGCTGTCATATAGGCCTTTGAGTCGGCATAGAACACCGAGGCGTAGACGCCCTTTATGGCCTCGCTGAGCAGACGCATCATCTCGTCGGCATCGGTGCCGTGGGGAACCATGTATGTGGCGTAGATGCCGGCGAAGGGCTGATAGTGCGAGTCCTCGAGCAAGCTGGACGAGCGCACGGCAAGGGGCCGGTCGATGACGTCGATGAGGGCGCGCAGGTCCTCGTCGAGGCGCTCGGGAAGACGAGCCTCAAGGAACCGTCGCAGTATCTCCTCGTCGGGGGAATCGCTGAGGGCGATGCCGTAAAGTTTGTTCTCGGCCATGAACTGGTCGAAGATGTCGGTACACAGCACGACTGTGCGCGGGATGCTGATGGTGACGCCCTCGAAATCGTCGCACTCGCCCTTGTGCTTGATGACAGAGTCGACGAAAGCCAGGCCGCGGGCTTTGCCGCCGAGGCTGCCCTGGCCGATGCGTGCGAAGTTGGAGTAATGGTCGAACCGTCCGCGCTTGAACACGGCCACGACGCCGCGGTTTTTCATGCGGCGGTATTTCACGATGAGCTCGAAAATGAGCTGACGCACTGCCGGAGCCTCGTCGAGACTGCGGAAGCGGTGCTGCTTCATCACGTCGGCGATGGGGAACATGGCGCGGGAGTATAGCCAGCGCGAGATATCGTTGTGCGAGGCGTGATAGTAGAGCGAGTCGGCGGGAATTTCAAACACATGCTTCTGCAGGTCGTTTAGCGAGCTGATGCGCATTATCTCCTCGCCGCTCTGAGGGTTGCGGATGACGAAGTCGCCGAAACCGAAGCTGGCCTTGATGGCCTCGCCGAGGTCGACGGAGAGCTTCTTGGAGTTCTTGTCGATGAAGATGCCGTTGAAGTCGCGCACACGCTCGGCGTTCTGCACCTCGCTCGACTCGATGATGATGGGGAGATACGGGTCGCGTCCCCTCAGCCATTTGGCCAGGGTGATGCCGGCGCTGTGGTCCTTCACACCCTCCCGCTTGAACGAGACATCGCTGATGACGCCGAGGATGTTCTCCTTGTATTTCTCGTACAGGTCGCGGGCCTCCTCGTAGTCGCGTGCCAGCATAACCTTCGGGCGGCCGCGCATGCGCAGCATCTGCTCGTGCTCGTTGAGTGCCTCGGTTGAGAACTCACGCGATTGGGTGAGCAGGAAGCGGTAAAGATGAGGGAGCACCGACGAATAGAAGCGCACCGAGTCCTCGACCAGCAATATCATCTGCACCCCAACCCCGTTGATGTCGCGCTCGGCGTTCATCCGGTCTTCGAGAAGCTTGATGATGGCCAGCAGAAGGTCCATGTTGCCGAGCCAGCTGAAGACGTAGTCGACGTATGTCATGTCCTCGGAGGCCATGCGGCGCGACACCTCCTTGCTGAACGGCGTCAGCATGACAATGGGCACGGCAGGGAACTCGGCCTTTATCTCGCGCGAGCGGGAGAAGGTGTCGCTGATTTCCACGCCCGGCATGGAGATTACCAGGTCATAGTGCTTGCGGCGCATTTCCTCAAGCGCCTCGTCGAAGTTGGAGACACGGGTCACGCGGGGCGGACTGCTGAGGTTGAGGGCCACATATTCGAAGTAAAGCTGCTCGTCGACACGTCCGTCCTCCTCGAGGGCAAACGCATCGTAACGCGACGCAATGAGCAGCACATTGAAAATGCGGCTCTGCATCAGATTCTGGAATGCCGTATCCTTGAGATACAGCTGTGTCAGCGCTTTCTCGTTCATAGCAGTTTATCAATAGACAAAGGTACAGATTTTCCACCAATAATATCGCGCCCGCGCGAGGAAAAATGCGCACAAATGAAAAATCCCCATCAGAAGAGTTTGCGACAGGGATTTCATATGTTAAAGCATGACTTTAGATTTTGTTTAACGACTACTTTACATTCAAATAGACAGCACGCTGTTTAACAGTCTTATACTGATTGAATATTTTACGCCCATTCGAAATTCTCTTTTCCGGCGGCGAGTTCGAAATTACAGCAGGCGATACCGAGGTCGGTCCGGGTGTAACCGGCGAGAGAACGGCCGGGGGTGGCGATAACTTTCGCTTTCTCACCGGGAGCGGCAGGAGCGACGTAGTTGAAATGGAACTTCTGCTGGTTGATGGCGGTGGGTGCCAGACGAGCGGCCTCTACGCCGTCGCGGAACCACGCGGGGGTGTCAGGGCCGACATTGCCGAGTTGCTCGACGGTCTTTGTCTTGTGCGGATTGCCCTGTGTCTCGCCGTAGCCAAGGGCAATGTAGCAGACGATTTTGTCACCGGGGACAAGCTCGTATGTGCCTGCAATCTTGCGGTATGTTAGGCCGACCCAGCAGGTGTTGAGGCCGAGAGTCTGAGCAAACAGAACAAGGTGCTCGCCGTAATATCCGGCCGTGCGGTCGAGGGTGTCCGACTTGGGCCCGGCGATGACAAAGTAGTTTTTTACGCCGGAGAACTTGCCATACGACAATATGCCCGTAAAGGCCTTTGGCTCATCTGTCACAAACTGGATATGCAAACCGCTTTCTTTATTAACTTTGTCTATTTCATCGCGTAACTGCTTCACGACCTCGGCAAGCAGCGGCCTGTCAAGGTATCTGCGCACTGAATGGCGCAGGGGAATAGCTTCAAGGAGAGTCATAATTATTCTTGTTTCAAGTATTAAAACGATTGTGGGGGCATTATCACAGCGCCCTGCCTTATATGCCGGCGCCGTCAATAAACCTCTGATCCACAGCCTGGCGCTGATTGAGGCGGGCGTACGCTGGAACGTCGGAGGTTACCCACAGGTTGCCGCCGATGACAGCGTGGCTGCCGATGGTGATGCGGCCGAGGATGGTGGCGTTGGAATAAATGGTGACGTGGTCCTCGATTATGGGGTGGCGCGGCACATTGAGCGGATGACCGTTGCTGTCGAGGACAAAGTTTCTGGCGCCCAAAGTAACGCCCTGGTATATCGACACATGACAGCCTATACGGCTTGTCTCGCCGATAACGACACCGGTGCCGTGGTCGATGCTGAAATACGGGCCGATGACAGCGCCGGGGTGAATATCAATGCCGGTGCGCGAATGGGCCATCTCGGTAATCATGCGCGGCAACAGAGGCACCCCCGCCGTCAGCAGGGCGTGGGCGATGCGGTAGTGCAGCATGCCGGTAAAGGCCGGATAGCAGAAAATAATCTCGGCGCGGTCGATGGCCGCCGGGTCGTTCTCGAACATGGCATCGACGTCGGTAAGGAGCAGGCTGCGCAGTTCGGGAAGCTGAGCGATAAACGTCTCGGCGACGGCGTCGCTGTCAATGTCGGGTTTCTCGCCGATGCGTGCCGCACGCCGTATCTGTGCCGCCAGCTCGGTGCGGATGT
The DNA here is from genome assembly GCA_051871645.1 of Muribaculaceae bacterium. Lineage (GTDB taxonomy): Bacteria > Bacteroidota > Bacteroidia > Bacteroidales > Muribaculaceae > CAG-873. Next base: position 59,519 of record JBJEDC010000036.1, read on the forward strand.
CCTCGAGGCGCACGGCGGTGACGTGACGCAGGACATTGGGCGTGGGAGCCACCTCGGCGAAAAAATCCGGGAACATCACCTCGCGGATAAGCTGCATGATTTCCTTGAGGCGTTGCCCCGACGGCAGACGGCCCTTGGTGCGCTTCAGTATCGACGCCGTGCCGTCGGGCTGATGGCACAGCTGGTCCACTATTTTGTCGTTGTCGGTGGTCATTGCACAAAGAGGTTTGTTGAGAGATAGCGCTGACCCGTGTCGGGGAGCACGCAAACGATGGTCTTGCCCTCGTTTTCGGGGTCTTTCGCGAGTTTAAGGGCGGCGGCGAGGGCGGCACCTGACGAGATGCCGGCGAGAATTGACTCGTCGCGGGCAAGGTTGCGGGCGGCCTCGAAGGCCTCGTCTCCGGTGACTGTCATCACCTCGTCCACCACCGACGGGTCGTAGTTGCCGGGGACGAATCCGGCGCCTATGCCCTGAATCTTGTGCGCTCCGGCCTTGCCGCCGCTGAGGACGGGCGACTCGGCTGGCTCGACAGCCACGGCGCATACTTCGGGCTTCAGGCTCTTGAGACGGCGCGAGGTGCCGCAGAGAGTTCCGCCCGTGCCGACACCGGCGACGAGGATGTCAACGGCACCGTCGGTGTCGCGCCATATCTCCATCGCCGTCGTGCGCTCATGAGCTGCCGGATTGGCGGGATTGTCAAACTGGCCGGGGATGAACGACCCGGGAATTTCCTTGTGCAGCTCCTCAGCCCTGGCGATGGCGCCCTTCATGCCCTGACTGCCGGGAGTGAGGACGAGCTCGGCACCGAAAGCCTTGAGTAGGTTGCGGCGCTCGACACTCATGGTGTCGGGCATCGTCAGCACGCACTTGTAGCCACGCAGACGGGCCACCAGCGCCAGGCCGATACCGGTGTTGCCGCTGGTAGGCTCGATAATGGTCGCGCCGGGCTTGAGAAGACCGCGTTTCTCGGCGTCCTCAATCATCGACAGGGCCACACGGTCTTTGCTGCTTCCGCCCGGATTGAAGCTCTCCAGCTTGAGCAGCAGACACGCTTTAAGGCCATTTTTCTTTTCAGTTCCGACAGCCTCGACAAGAGGCGTGTCTCCGATAAGGTCAATAAGATTTTTGCGTATGTCAGTCATAGATTGTACCTTGGGTTAGCATTAAAATGATATGAAGGTATATTATTTATTTCAACATTGGATGTGTCCGGATGCATTTTTATGATGTAGGGACATCGCTTTGCGATGTCTGGCTTGTAGACCAATAATATTCCCGACATGCCAAAGGCATGTCCCTACATTACGAAAATTTCGACATAGCCGCGACAGAACTACCGCTTATTTAAGCTTTTCGTAAACATACAGCTCATGCACCTCGCCGGTGTAGCCCTCTTCGGTTATCGGGCCCTGGCTCATGCCTAAAACGATTGTGGTGCCGCGGTTGTTTAGCACTACCAGGTCGTCGTTGACGGGGTCAATGGCGAGGCCCTCTATTTCGCCCGCACGGCGGAAATCGGTCATCGCTCTCAGCGGCCTGACGTCGCCGCGCTGGGCGCCTCCGGCGACGAGGCCCTTGCGGGTGACGGGCTTGCCGTCCTCGCCGATTTTGACGCTGAAAGGCGTGTCCTTGACCACCTCCTCGCCCTCGACAAGTCCGGTGTAAGGCACCTCCCCTATCTCGGCGACGTAAATATTGTCGGGCAGACTGTAGGCGGCCTCGCCATCATCAGCCGAGAAAAGTATTTTGCCGTCGGCGATGAAAATTCCCTGGCACCAATATGGTGTGGGCACGCACTGCATTTTGGTGCGGTAACGGCCCGTGTCGAGGTCGTAGCAGTAGGCGTAGCGGCTGTCGACCCAGTCGGACATCCACACCATGCGTTTGTCGCGGTCGACGGCGATACCCGAAACCTCGACCTGGCCGCTCTCGGGAGCCCACGGGAAGTCGCGTTTCCACTCCAGTGTCCCGGCGTCATAGACCGACACGGCGATGTTGTAGCCGCGGCCGTATTCGAAGCGCTCAATGCCGCAGTAAATCTCGCCGTCGAAGACGTCGATGTCACCGAAATGGTTGGCGATTTCTGGATGCTGGAAAGGCGCGTCGTTTTTCTGCACGAGGTTGCCCTGCTTGTCGTATTTATAGAGGGCCCGAGTGTCCGAAACATAATAGTAGTTGCTGTCGATGGCTATGCCCTGGCGTCCCGCCACAGGGATGACAGTTTTGAGGCGGTATTCCGACCCGACGGTCTGCGCCATCGCCGACGCCGCCATAGCGGCAGCCGCAAATGTGATGATGATTTTTGTTTTCATGATGCACAAAGGTACACAAATTTGCGAGAAAAACAACAGGCCGACGCAATAGGTTATGCGTCGGCCTGTTGTGCGGCATGTCAAATTATTCTAATGTAGGGACGTGCCTTTGGCACGTTGAACCTGTCAGCCGTTTGACCGAACCGACATCGCAAAGCGATGTCCCTACATTATTGGCACTGCTTCAAATTGTCCGAGAATTGTCTCAGGCTGTTACGCGCTTGACGTAGCTGCCGTCGCGGGTGTCGATTTCGACAGAGTCGCCCTCATTGACGAAGAGGGGCACGCGAACCTCGGCGCCGGTCTCCAGAGTGGCGGGCTTGAGGGTGTTGGTGGCGGTGTCGCCCTTGATGCCTGGCTCGGTGTAGGTCACCTTGAGGACAACCTTGGTGGGCATTTCGGCAAAGAGGATGGTGTTGGTCGATGCGTCGCTGACGACCTCGACGGTGTCACCTTCTTTCATGAAATCGGCGCCGGTAACCATCTCCTTGTTGATGGGCACCTGCTCGAAGGTTTCGTTGTTCATGAAGATGTCGTCCTGACCATCGTTGTAGAGGAACTGATAGGGACGGCGCTCCACGGATACGTCCTCAAGTTTCTCGCCGATGTTGAAGCGGCGCTCGAGTACGCGGCCGTCAACCACGTTCTTCAGTTTGGTGCGCATGAAAGTGTTGCCCTTACCGGGTTTTACATGCAGGAAGTCGATGCAGAAGTACAGGCTGTTGTCCATACGGATGCAGGTTCCGATTTTGATGTCCTGAGCGTTAATCATATCTCTTGTGTTATAGTTTAATTAGTTTCGATTTGTCAGTCAGCCGCTTGCACACGGCCTCCTTCCGCAATCCGCAGTGCAGCCCAAACAGCCCGCACCCGTTTGCGACCGCGAAGTTAGCAATTTTTTCGCTTATACACAAATCAATGTGTCAGACGCCAGCTCCAAAAATGAGCGAAGAAAACAAGGCGGCCGAATAGAACCGCCATAGCAATGTTCTAATTCGGCCGCTTTCTTATTTCTAAATTACCAATTTTCAAGGCTGACGAGTGACATACAGGCTACCATATGAAAAACACTGGCCTCCATCAGATACAGCAAACTCAAGTTCCTGTTTTTCTTTCGTGGAGCAAGGAGGAAACTCTATATATAACAAATTAGCTTCAACCCACACTTTACATAATTCATTGTTAAATCTTATCATCATATTATATTCATTAAACTCACAGTCATCTGAATCATGGGTAAAATGCGGATAAATTGTAACAAGGCTCGAACTTTTCAGACATATTACTCCACCGGTCGGGCCACAAGAAACACTCACTTTTTCTTTTTTCACAGAAACATTAACATCTCCGTTCACCGACTCGACATTCCACGACATTGGTTTTGCACCGCCGCCGTCAACGTCTTCTCCGCATGATACGAATATCATTAACGAAATAAATGATATTATAAGCAAAATTCTATTTTTCATAATATGTTGCCTTATATATTAGTTTGTTTATCTATAATTATTAATTATCAGCTCTTTTCTGTCTTTTGTAAACTCACAGATTTTATTTGAACTATCTATAAAGGTCGGTATTGCATAATATATAAACCAACCATCTTGAGAACCGCCCCCACCCCAGTTATAATGATACCTTATAACGCTGGAGTATTCCTGATACCTTTCATAACTTTGCGCTTCTTCATACCTAAAATCGGGATAATAGTGATCTGCAAGTCGATATAGAACATATTCAGTCAAACTTGTTGAATACTCCAACCCATCAATAACCCAGGCGTGTCCGGCTCCACCATTGGCATCCCCACCTCGTGCATATACCGGATAATCTTTTTTCAATGATGCAATAATTTTCGAATCATCATGTTTTATTTCCGTAACATTATAGCCATAATTCTGAAGGACCCTTTTTGCTTCCCCAATATTAGATCCTCCACCTTGACTAACCTTAAGTTCGTCACTTAGGCCGGCCAAAAATGACGTCAAATCAGGAGAATCTGAAGAATCTTTAATACGATCAGGCATATTATCCCATTTAAAAGTTAGCGGATGCCTAAAGTATTTCATGAGTTGTGCCGTTGCAATTGTGACACATCCCAAAAAATCTTTACCCGTTGTATTATAAGGCTTGTCTTGATGCCATTTTGTTGTAAGAAGCGGACCATGTGTCTCAAATGTACTCGTTTTCTTTTCAACAACATAAGCCGTCCACCACCAGCTATAGTCGGTGCCTTCCCATAAATCTTCGTCTTGTGCAGCCCTTACATAGCTATTATAAACATCTTCAGGAAGGATTTCGTTATCAAAACAATCGTGCAGATAATAGACATTATTACCGTATACGCCATCGGAATTTAGCCAGCGATCATATTCCTCCCAGTAATCATCGCTTGCCCTTAATCTCGATTGACGCATTCGGGAGTCGCCATTATCTACATAATCACGCCAATAAGTCCTTGCTTTAAAGTCGTATTTTCCACTCCTCGCAATTTCAATATTGGCCAGCATCTCATCGACAACGACTTCCATACCGGTTTCCTTTAAGACATCCAAAGTAAAGGTGCCGTACTCCACTTCTGCAAGCACCGGGAAATATTTTTGCGTTGCTGAAACCATTATATAGCCATCCTCAAAGTTCACGGCATAGATGGCCGGATTTCCGGATGAATCATTGATAGCCACCATATTTTTCACTGTTTTGGCATTGCCTGAGCGCAAAACCGTTTTGGGTGCGCCCGAATGCGATATAGCACGACTATTTAAATATATATCGGCCACAGTAGCAGCGTCCGCCGCATCAAGTTCAACAATCGTTGGGTCAAGTTTGCTTGCACCAACCTTTGGCACAGCACGCGCAATCGGGGCATTGAAGACAGCCTCTGGCGACGAGACAGGTTCATCACTATTGCAGGCACCGAGCGAAACAGCCAAAGCGATAAATGGCGTTATCGCGATAATTCGATTAAGATTTTTCATTGTTACTGATTTATAAGGTTTTATAAATCAAATATATAAAGGTCATTCATATATATATTGTTCAATCCTTCACGCCACAAATATAATAACTTTTCATAAAGCTTACAACTTTTAAATATAAAAATCACAAATTAATTTGATAAAAATCTTCATAAAACTCTTCATTAGAAATCTGATAAATCAATATGATGCCTTGGGCTATAGGCGAATGTGATGCCACTCTATTTTACTGAATCGACATATTAATATAAGAACAGCACAGCTACAGGGCATAAGATACTGTAGCCGTGCCGCTTATACAAAGTGTATTATCCCGCGAAACGGGAAGATATTACTTTTTGTGGATGCGGAAGATGGTGCCTTCGATCAGGGAGACGTAGAGGTCGCCGGTGGTGGGGTCGAGGTCGATGCCGTTGATTTCGCTGACACCGACGGGGAGGCTCCACAGGACTTTTTGTGCCTGCGGGTCCACGGCGGTGACGATGCCGCGGCGGCTGCCGGCATAGACTACGCCGTCCTTTTCGACAACGATGCAGGGGGCGTGCTCATAGCCGAGACCCATGTCGACAGTCCATAGCTCTTTGAAAGTGTCACCGTCGGTGGAGACTGCCACGAGCTCACCGTCCATGGTCTTGGAGTAGGCGCGCTTGCCGTCCTCGCTGACGCCGAGGGCCTCGCGGTAGCGGTGACTCTTGTCGCGCCAAATCTGACGGCCGGTACGGCGGTCAATGGCGGTCATGTAGCGGTCGGGGGCGACAATGATGACCTTGTCGTCGATGACTACGGGAACGACATTGCCCGGACCAAGCATGTTGGCGGTCTTGCCGTTGTTCCATACCCATTTCAGATGGCCGTCCTTGAGCGAGACGCAGCGCAGGTTGGTGTCCCAGGCGCCGAAGATGACGTCGTCACCGTCTACGACAGGAGCGGCCTGGCAGTAGTTGAACAGCGAGTCGTAGCTCCACACCAGCTTGCCGTTGCGCGGGTTGCGTCGTTCGAGGCGCTTGTATCCGCCCTGGATGTAGGCTTTGCCGTCGGCGGTGAGCAGGCCGTCGGCAACGTACGGGCCCTCCTTCGATTTCAGTGTCTTTACCGGCTTGCCATCGGCGGTGACGAACATTATGCCTGTGGCGGTGGGCACGGCCACTTTTCCGGGGGCGGTCACCACGGGACGCGAGAAGAGCGAGGCGCCGGTGGGGATGCTCCAGCGCAGACGCCCGTCGCTCTTGCCCACGGCGCGGGCCTGGCCGAGCGAGTTGCCGAAGTAGACGTTGTCCTTGTCAAAGCCCAGGCGCGTGAACACCGAGGCCGAGTCGGCCCACAGGCGTGTCACCTCCCACCCTTCGGGCGAGGTCCACTCGCCCGACTTGTTGTCGGCCAAGGGCTTGTGCGACGTGTTGACGGCAAAGGCGAATTTGGGGACGGCGGCCTCGCCGATGTTCTTGTTGTAGAAATGTATCCACTCGGGACCCACCTCGACGACGGCGTAGCCGGGCTTGCCGTCGCGCATGCCCAGGGCACGCGTCATGGCGCCGGGGATGCCGCCGATGTCGTAGGGCTTCCAGGTGTGGTAGTGGCCGTTGATGTGGCCGATGACGGGATAGTCGAGCAGCACCGACGCGTAGTCACGCCAGTTGTCGAGGTCGTCCTGTATGGGGTAGTGGTTGAACGACAGCACCTTGTAGCCCGGCTTGGCCTTCTCGGCCAGCGTGCTGCGCAGCCAGTGCAGGTCTTCCTGCTTGATGTGGCCGTCGCCCATCTTCATATACGGGCCGCAGTTGATGCCCACTATCACCAGCGAGTCGACGGTGGCGACGAAGCGGTCGCCGCCAAAGGTGTCGACAAATGTCTTGGTGGCCGACTGGCTCCAGTTGTTCTCGTGGTTGCCGGGGAGGACGTACAGCGGCAGCGTGATGCCGTCCAGAATTTCCTTGATGTTGGCGATTTCGCTGTCGCTGCCCTCGTTGGTGAGGTCGCCGTTGACGACGACGAAGTCAAA
>JBJEDC010000037.1:0-17178 GCA_051871645.1 Muribaculaceae bacterium
AGAATGAGTAATTCTCAACTCAAAGTTTTGCACTTCGATTTGGAATCTTCACCGAAAGTAATCTTAACCTGAAATTTAGCGAAGGCAAACGCGAGAGGTGAGGTATCGACTCATGGCCATCCGTAAAACCTTTGCCGGTCTCGCTTGTTCTTATTTTAATTCATCAACAAAGCGTATGGACGTCACTAAAGAAAAAGTAGGCCGCATACTCGGCGCATCTTTCCCGGGTCACACGGCACGGAGCCGCTGGTATATGGACAATGTCTTCGATCCGGCCGACGTCATGCTCCTGTACAAGGGTGGCAATGCCGTGAGCACGTTGACGATGACGCCCTGCGACTTCGCCTACGCGGACACACGGCTTCCCCTGGCATATTTCTGCAACATCGCCACTCTGCCGCAACTGCGTGGCAAGGGGTATATGGGCGAGCTGATGCGTACGGCCCTCAACGCTGCCTACGCCCGCGGTGACGCCTTTGCAGCAGTGAGGCCCGACTATGACCGGCAGTATTTCTTCTATGACAAATTCGGCTTCGGCACCGTTGCCTACGTCGATGTCGAGCGCTACACGTCCGTGCATAATTTCGCCATGGACGTCGAATACGAGCCCGTGCCGCCGTCATACGAAATTCTCAATACGCTGGAGGGACGCCGCAGCTCGGCAATCCTGCACACGCGGCACCAGTACGAACTGATTTGCGAGAGCATCCGCCTCGACCACGGCTTCATTGCCGCCGCTGTCGGCCGCACCGACGGCAGTCCCGCCGCAATAGCCTTCGCCGTTCCGTCACGCGACGGCACAATGGTGAACGTGCGCGAGCTCATTGCCGTCAGCCAGAGCGCCGCCGACACGGTGCTGGCGCAGATTTCGGACGAGATGCCGGGCCTGCGTATGTCGGTGGACGCCATGCCCGGAGGACGCCGGGTGGCACTGCGCGCCCGCGGCATGATGCGTCTTGTAAACATTGAGAAGGTGCTGTCGGCCCTCGCGCAGCGGTATCCGGAGACCGAGCAGGTGATACGCGTCCACGACTCGATAATTCCCGCCAACAACGGCGTGTACATCCTCCACGACGGCCGCTGCGGGCACATCGACGCCACCATCCGCCGCCTCACCCTCGACGTGGACGTGCGCGTGCTCATCTCCATCCTATTCAGTAGTCCTAAGGTGAGCGAGGTCTTCGGCCTCCACACCGGCCGCGCCATGATTTCGCCGATGCCGCAATGCCATTGACGTGCCGGAGCGAACACTTTAGCCCGCAGTGTGTTGTTAAAATAAACGATTTAACTCCGACAATTAAAACAACTCTTTATCTGACCTTATTATGAAAAAGATTTTCTCTTTACTCGCTATGGCGCTTTCGCTGGCGTCCGTCACCACCTCGTGCGATGACAACGACCTTCCCGACGTCGACATCAACATCGCCGTCAGCAACGCCGAAATCGTCGACCATCAGATGTACGTTGTCCGCGGCGACACACTCAGGATTGAATCCATCGACGTCAGGAACAACGAGGCCGGCAAACCCGCTGCCATAACCGAGGCAAGCTATTACTGGGACGGCTATTTCCTTGGCGAAGCCTACAGGGCACCCTTTGCCTTCAACATCGTCACCACCAGGCCTACCGCCGAGCTTGACGGCACCGCCCTGGGCGCACACCGCCTGCAGATATACGCTCCCGTTGTAGCTGTCGACAAGGACCTGGCCTTCGCCCTGCTGACATATACCGTCAATGTCGTCGAAAGCGCCGGGGACATTCCCGCCGGTGGCGCCACCACCCTCACCCACCACGCCGACATGCACTCCGGCGAGTTCAAGAACCCGGTAGGCGAGTAAAGGCACAATAACAACCGAACTCTCTTTGTAAATCTTCTCTCTCATAAGCAGGCGCGCCGCCCGTGCAGGGTAGCGCGCCTGATTTGTAGTGAGGGTAAAAGTAAAGTGAGCCGCTCCGGGTGGGGAACGGCTCACTGCAAGCTGAGAAAAAGGATTAATGACGTCGGAAATCAGTCTGCGCACTTACGTGCCGTCGCTGTGTCCGTTGCCGGACCTCCGACGTGTATGGGTTGAAAGCTATAAGGTCTCTAAGGCCTTTAAGGTCCTTAAAGACTCTAAGGCCCTTAAAATTTTTACTTGCCCTTGTGCTCGTACTGGAGGGTGAGGCTGGGCTGGTCGCAGACTTCGGCGGGGCCGAAATACTGGATGGGGCCGGGGTAGACGTAGCAGGTGTTGAGGGCCCAGTCGGCGCGCTGCGAGGCGAATTTGAGGAAGGGTGCTCCTTCGAGGTCGACGAGGGCTTTCTGGATGACGGGCTTCATCTTGCCGTTGCGGCGCTCCATGTTCATCATCATGGTGATGGGGATGCCGCCGGCAATCCACTGTACGGCGGGTTTGGTGAGGTTGCGTATCGATGACATGTAGCCGGTGACGCCAGCGTTGATGAGCTGGGCGGCGTTGAAGCCGAGGGCGTAGCAGTAGTCGGCGTCGAAGTTGGAGGGGTCGGCGCAGCGGCCTTCGTAGCCGAAGAAGTGGTGCTGGGCGCTGAACTTGCCGTTGTACTTGCCCTGCTCGCGCATCTGCTCGAGGCGCTTGTGTACCATCTCGCTGAGGAGTTTCTCGGTCTCGATGAGCGAGACCTGGACGTTGCCGTGGGGGTCGCGGTCGAGGGTGAGCTGACGGGCCACGCCGTGGGGCAGCGAGTCGTAGACGGCGGCGTTCGCGGCGGAGAGGTGCCCGAGGATGTATTCGCGCTGCTCCGAAACTTCCATTTCGGCAAAGCCTTCGGTCTTGGCCAGCAGATCGTTGAGCTCGGCGATGAGCGATTTCATGGCGGGGATGAACTCGATGAGGCCCTCGGGGATGAGGACGATGCCGTAGTTGTTGCCTTCTTCGGCGCGGGCGGCGACGGTTTTTGCCAGGTCATCGACAATCTGGGCGAGGGTCATGTTCTTTGCCTCGACTTCCTCGCTGATGATGCAGACGTTGGGCTGGCACTGCAGGGCGCACTCGAGGGCGATGTGGCTGGCGGAGCGGCCCATGAGCTTGATGAAGTGCCAGTATTTCTTTGCGGAGTTGCAGTCGCGCTGGATGTTGCCGATTACCTCGCTGTAGACTTTGGTGGCGGTGTCGAAACCGAAGGAGGTCTCAATCATCTCGTTCTTGAGGTCGCCGTCGATGGTCTTTGGGCAGCCGATGACCTGGACGCCTGCGCCGATGCCGTTGTAGTATTCGGCCAGCACGGCGGCGTTGGTGTTGGAGTCGTCGCCGCCGATGATGACGAGGGCGGTGATGCCGAGTTCCTTGAGTATCTCAAGACCGGCGTCGAACTGCTGTTTGGTCTCGAGCTTGGTGCGGCCCGAGCCGATGATGTCGAAGCCGCCGGTGTTGCGGTATTCGTCGATGATGGGAGCGGTGAGCTCGATATAACGGTGGTCGACGAGGCCGCCGGGGCCCATGATGAAGCCGAACAGACGGCTGTCGCGGTTGATTTTCTTGATGCCGTCAAATATACCCGAGATGACGTTGTGTCCGCCGGGAGCCTGGCCGCCGCTGAGGATGACGCCGACGTTGAGGGGCTTGCCGTGGAGGGCGCCGGGGATGTTCTCGAAATGGAGCTCGGGCAGACCGTAGGTGGTGGGGAAGAGCTTTTTGATGTCCTCCTGGTCGGCTACCGACTGGGTGGGTTTGCCGGTAACGGCCTTCACTGCGCCTTTGAGGGCTACGGGGAGTTTGGGCTGATAAGCAGCGCGGGCTTTTTGCAATGCGCTTTTTTTCATTGTATGTATTAACGTTTGGTTAGTTAGTGAATTACATCGTAGCAGAGACCCGTCTCGCAGGAGTCGGGGAGCCGCCGGGACATAAGATATTGACGCGGCGGCTTCTCTGACTGCAAAAATACGAAATATATCCCGTTTACGCTACTGCGTCGGTGACTGCCCTGTCCGTGAAAATGTTAAATAATTCAAACGGGGCTTCCGGCAGTCACTGTTATGGTCCGCCCGGGCAAGATATGGCGGCGCGTCATGGCCATGACGGAGTCGGCATCGAGATTGCTGATGGCGCGGAACTGGCGGGCGAAATAGTCGTCGGGACAGCCCAGGTAGAGTTTCATCGCATTGTACTGGAGGATGCTGAACGGGCTGTCGAGGGTTGTGGCCAGTTGTGTCGACGCATAGCGGCGCAGGCGCGTCAGCTCGTCAGCGGGCATGGGCTCGTAGGCCAGGCGTTCTATCTCCCTGCGGATCTCGTCAAGGGTCAGCGCCGCCGTACCCTGCCCGCACTGGGCGGACATGCGTATGCGCGTGCCCTCGAAGCTGCTCTCCAGATAGGCGCCGATGCTGTATGTAAGGCCCTTCTCCTCGCGGATGTTGGTCATAAGACGGCTTCCGAAATAGCCGCCGAGGGCCATGACGGCGAGGCGCAGGGGACAGTAATCGGGGTGATGCCGGTCTATATCGACGGGGATATGGCTTACGACGGCTGTCTGCAGCGAGTCCGCGACATCAATATGCTCGCGCACTGACGGCGAGGGTGTGTATTTCACGACCACTCCGTCGGGCTGCATATCTTTCTGCAGTGCCGACAGCCTCCTGCCCAGGCCGGTGAGGCGGTCAAGGGCGTTACCTTCAAAGTCTCCGGCGGCGAAGATGTGGATGTGGCTGCCGCGCAAGCCGCCCGATATGACATCGAGCACCATGTCGCGAGTCACGGCCTGCAAATCGTCCTCGCTTACCGGAGCGGCGTAAGGATGGCTGATGCCGCCTGACAGCAGGTCGGCGCGGTCACCGGCGATATTGATAATGCGGGCACGGTCGTAACGCAGTTTCTGCACCTCCGACGCCACGCGGGCCTGGAGCGACTGCTGCGGCACATCCGCCTCGGTGAGAATTTCGTAAATCAGGTCGGTCATCTTGCCGAGTGACTGCGGCAGAAAGTCGGCTATGATGCCGTTGTAGGCCCTTGTGCCTGCCGGGCTGAGGCGTGCGCCCTCAAAATCGAGGAAGTCGGCCATCTCGTCGGCGGGACGGTTTCGGGTGCTCTCCATGACCAGTCTGTCGGCCAGCGCCACGGCGGCGCGGCGCACACTGTCGGGGCTGTTGGCGTTGTTGCGGCCATACAGTATCTCTATCCTCATCTTCGGCGCAAGCCCGTCGCGCAGCAGATGGAGGGTCACGTCCGGCGCGATGCCGATGACCTCGGGTGCAGGCAGCGTCACCGACTTTGAGTCGCTGACGGCGGGGAGGGTGACGGGACGCTCGCTCATCGGCTGAGACTCTGAAGGTATTTCTCTGCCTCGGCAAGGTCGTCGGGGGTGTCGATGCCGATGGTTGGGCAGTCGGTGACGGCGACGCGGATGTTATAGCCGTTCTGGAGCCACCGCAGCTGCTCGAGGCTCTCGGCGAGCTCGAGCGACGACTGGGGCAGCTGTGCGATGCCGTCCAGCACGTCGGCGCGATAGGCGTAGATGCCGACATGGGTGAAGAAATCGGTCGAGTCGAGCCACTCGGTGTACTTTACGCCGCGGACATAGGGGATGATGGAGCGCGAGAAATAGAGAGCGCGGCCCGCGTTGTCGAAGGTCACCTTGACCAGGTTGGCATCAAAAAGCGCCTCGAAGCCGCGCGCCTTGTCGAACTTGCGCGCCAGGGTGGCGATGTCGGTGCCGGCGTTGTCGAAGCAGGCGGCGAGGGTGCGTATCTGTGAGGGGTCGATGAAGGGTTCGTCGCCCTGAATGTTTATTACCACATCCGCCTGCGAGCCGAGGTTGGCGTAAGCCTCGCGGCAGCGGTCGGTGCCGCTGCGGTGGCTGGCGGAGGTCATCACTGCCACACCGCCGAAGGCACGGACGGCCTCGGCGATGCGCTCGTTATCGGTGGCGACGGCGACGTTCTCCATCACCTGCGACACCTGTTCGTACACGCGCTGTATCATGGGTTTGCCGCCAAGCATGGCCAGGGGCTTGCCCGGAAAACGCGTCGAGGCGTAGCGGGCGGGGATTATTCCTATAAATTCTTTACCGAGTTTCATATTCTTCTATTTTTGTGCCGGAACTTTTTTGCCGCTGCGCTTCCCGAAGTATGTCGGCAGCAACAGAGAACCGGCTATAAGGTATACATAGTAACTGACGATGCGCCAGGCGATGGCTATTGTCAGCGCCAGGCCACCGGCGCCCATGAGGTCGCCGTAGTATTCGGTGAACAGCCATTCGCTGACGCCGCTGCCGCCGGGGGTGGGCGAAATCATCAATATCACCCACACTACGAACTGCCGACAGAACACCAGCAGGCCGGAGGCATGGGGAGCGAAGCCCCAGAAAAGGGCGTTGACGATGAGGTAGCGCGAAAACCATGAGACAACGGTGGCGCCGAAGACGTTGAGCCACCAGCGGCGGCTGAAATTGCGCAGCTCGGCCGAGGCCTTCTCCATATTGCGGGCGGTCTCGAAGGCTCCGCGGCGCCAGCGGCGCAGTCCGCGGATGCAGAAAAGCCGCCGTATCAGTCGTGCGACAACCTTGGGCTTGTGGATGATGCCGAGATAGAGAATGGCCGTCCACACCACAATTCCGGCATAGACGAGCCAGAACAGCACCTGCACGGTATCCATGAATACGGCGTCGTGGCCGTTGCTGCCGAAAAGTTCGTCAAAAGGCACGACAAGCAGAATGACGGGGCAGAAGATGACGAAGAAAAGCTCGTCGAGGAACAGCGTCGTCAGCGTCAGCGTCGAGGCCCGTCCCAGCGACACGCCCTCGCGGTTGAGGTAGAAGATGGCGAAAGCGCTGCCGCCTACCGCCGATGGAGTGATGGCGGAGGTGAAGGCACACATCAGGTCGACGCGCAGCGACCGTTTCCAGCTCAGTTGCGGCCACGCAATTGTATGGAAGCGCCAGGTGAGGCCAAAGTCGCGGCCGGCCATGAAAAAGACGGCCAACAGGCAGCCTATGAGGGCGCGGGTGGTGAAGTGGAAATCGTCAAAGCCCGCCGTCCCTATTTCATTACGGAACAGCAGCGCCGTCACCATCACACCGATGACAACGGGCACCACAGCCTTCAGCAATGTTTTCAGCACCGGCTTCATTCCACTGAGAGAATTGAAAATTAAAAATTAAAAATGCATAATGCATATGCGCAATTCTAAATTATGCATTCTTAATTTGTTCTTCGTTGAGGTCATCTATCAGCTGTCGTACTGCGGCCACTGGGTCGGCGGCTTCGATGAGTTTGCGCGATGTAGCCACTCCCGACGCTCCAACGGCCTTAATCACCGGCACGTCGGTGGCGTCGAAATCGCCCGTGAGTACCAGCGGCAGCCGACAGCCAGTCTCGCGTGTGTCGCCGACAAGCTTCATGGCGTCCTCAAGGCTCAGCGCCGGGTCGATGACGCCATAGTCGATGTCCGACCGCTCCAGCATCGCCGCTGACGCCGCCGTAGAAACCACTTCGCCGATGATAGCCTCGGCACCGAGCTTGCCGCGCAGACCGACGGCGCTTCCGCAGTTCTTGTCAGTGATGACAAAGCCATGCGCGCCGAGTTTCTGCGCAAGCTCCGGGTCATTCTCCACCGTGAGAATGATTCCGGCCTCACGGCATATATCGGCCACGGCTTGCGCCTCGCTGTCGCTAATCCTGTTATCGCCATGGCAACTGTCCGCCAGCACCGCCCAGGAGCATCCGCCCTCAATGGCGATGCGGGCCTGCTCGGTCAGCGGCCCCGGATTTTTAATATCCAATATAAACTGCAGCATTGTAATCTCTTCTGTGTTTTAAGGGCGCTTAGGTCGCGGACCGCAGCACTCTGTCATGCAATTAAACAAACCGCCGAACCTCAGCGGCAGCACAAATTTACCACTTTTCACTTAAACCGTCAACATCCCCCTCTCGTTTTTTTTGTTCGGCACATGCTTATAAAGCAAGAGAGGGAAACAGTAATCAGCCTTCCCTGCCGAAGAGGATACGGAAGGCTTCGTCGACTTTGCCGGCGGGATGGATGCGGATGGTGAAGCGGGAGAGGTCGATGCCCTTGAGGTTGTGGGCGGAGACGAGGATATCGGTCATGCCGAGTTTCTGGGCTTCGACAATGCGCTGCTCGAGGCGCGTCACGGGGCGGATTTCGCCGCTGAGACCGACTTCACCGGCCATGCACCAGCCTTTGGGGATGGCCATGTCGACGTTGCTGGAGAGGATGGCGCTGATGACGGCGAGGTCGAGGGCGGGGTCGCTGACGCGCAGACCTCCGGCGATGTTGAGGAAGACGTCTTTGGCGGCCAGCTTGAAGCCCACGCGCTTTTCGAGGACGGCCAGGAGCATGTTCATGCGTTTGCCGTCAAAGCCCGTCACCGAGCGCTGAGGCGTGCCGTAGGCGGCGGTGCTGACCAGTGTCTGCACCTCGATGAGGAAGGGGCGTATGCCCTCCATGGTGACGCCGATGGCTATGCCCGACAAGTCCTCGTCGGTCTGCGTGACGAGCAGCTCGTTGGGGTTGGTGACCTCGCGCAGTCCCTTAGTCACCATCTCGTATATGCCGAGCTCGCTTGTCGAGCCGAAACGGTTCTTGATGGGGCGCAGAATGCGGTACATGTATTTCGAGTCGCCCTCGAACTGCAGTACTGCATCAACTATGTGCTCCAGCACCTTAGGCCCTGCCAGCGTGCCGTCCTTGGTGATGTGGCCGATGAGGATGACGGGGGTCGATGTCTGCTTGGCGAACTGCAGAAGACGGGCGGCGCACTCGCGTACCTGACTTACCGAGCCGGCGGCTGACTCGAGAGCGTCGCTGGCGATGGTCTGCACCGAGTCGACGATGAGCAGTGAGGGCTGTACCTTTTCTATATGGTCGAAGATACGTTCCAGCGAGGTCTCGCAGACGATGAAGGCGTTGTCGCTGCCGCGGCCTATGCGGTCGGCGCGCATCTTGAGCTGTGTCGTACTCTCCTCGCCGCTGACGTAGAGGATGGTCTGACTCTTGATGGCCAGTACGTTCTGCAGCACAAGGGTGGACTTGCCTATGCCCGGCTCGCCGCCGATAAGGACAAGGGAACCGTTGACAAGACCGCCTCCGAGCACACGGTTGAGCTCGCCCGAGGGCATTTTTATGCGTGTCTCCTCGCCGGCGGCGATGTCGCTGATGGCCACCGGGACAGACTTTGGGCCCTGCACCGGCGAGGGCGTGCGCGATGTCGTTGCCACGCGCTCCTCTACCATTGTGTTCCATGCGCCGCACTCGGGACATTTGCCCGTCCATTTGGGCGACTCGGCACCACATTCGTTGCAGAACCAGGTGGATTTGTATTTTGCTTTAGCCATCAGTGTAACGTTCGGAATAAATGAGTATCAGAAATAAAATCAAAAGCGTTGCTTTAACGTGTGCGACGCCGGAATTCGGCCAGGATTATCGCCGTAGCGACGCTGACGTTGAGGCTCTCGGCGGTGTCGGAATCCGCAGGGTAGGGAGGTATGTAGAGACGGTGGCTCACCGATGCCGCGCAGGCGTCGCCGATGCCGCGTCCCTCGTTGCCCATCACTATTATGCCGTTCCCGCTGAGGGCGGTGCCGTACAAGTCCGCTCCGTCAAGGAAGGTGCCGTAAACGGGCACGCCCTTTGAGCGTGCGTCCGAAAGGGTCTCCGGCAGGTCAGTATAGATTACGCGCACGCGCGAGATGGAGCCCATGGTGGCCTGGATTACCTTGGGGTTCCAGACGTCAACGGTGTCCGCCGAGGCCAGGATGCTGTGCACGCCCATCCAGTCGCACACACGGATTATTGTGCCGAGGTTTCCTGGGTCCTGAACGCGGTCAAGGGCCACCACTAATTCTATAGACGGGTCGGGTAGGGTATCCGCTTCCGGAATGTTGTATACGGCAATCACCTGCGGGGGCGTGGAGAGCGTCGACATGCGCTCGAGGTCGGCACGCGACGCCTCGTACAAAACATAGTCAGACAGCCCCTGCGTGCCGTGTTCGGCAATCCACTGTGGCGTGGCTATCAGCATTGCTGTACGAAAGGTACCGATGGTGTCAAGGATGCATTTCGTTCCCTCGGCGACGAAGAGACCCGTCGCGCGACGATGTTTCGCTTCCGCTAACGAGCGAACGGTCTTTCGTATGGCATTGCTGACTTGCTGCATGGTGAACTATAGATGATTGCCGAATAAAATTAAAGCGACTGTTCTTAAAGCTATGCTTTAGATTTTATGTGTTAAAACGTGCGTCCTGCTTCGCGGCACAGCTCCTTGTCCTCGTCGATTGTGCTGCCTACGGTGGTGAGCAGGTCGCCGACGATGCCGCCGTTGACGCCTATGCGCATGGCCTCAATCTGGCCCTTGCTCGACATCTTCTGACGTCCTCCGGCAAAGCGGATTTCGGCATGCGGGTGTGCAAGGCGCAGGATGGCGATGGCGTCCAGAATCTCGTCCTCGGTGAGCGGTTTCATGTTCTCCAGCGGCGTGCCGGGAATGGGGCAGAGCACGTTGACGGGGATGCTGTCGGGACGTGCGCGGCGCAGGGTCACGGCGAATTCGCACCGCTGACGGCGCGACTCGCCCATGCCGATAATGCCTCCCGTGCAGACCTGTAGCCCGAGCTCGTGGGCGATGGCAATGGTGGCAAGCTTGTCCTCGATGGTGTGCGTGGTGCACAACGTGGAAAAGTGCGACGGCGCCGTCTCCAGATTGCAGTGGTAGCGGCTGATGCCCGCGTCCTTGAGCTTCTGCAGCTCCTCGCGGCCGAGCAGGCCCATCGAGGCGCAGGTACCGATACCCGTCTCGTCCTTGGCGCGGCGCAGTAGCCGGCACATCTCGTCAAGGGCCTTTCCGCTGACCTTGCGTCCGCTGGCCACGAGCGAGAACATGCGTATGCCCTTTGAGGCGTTGTAGCGCGCCACATGCATGCACTCCTCCTCGTCGACGATGCTGTAGTTGTGACAGCCCGTCTCGTAATGACCCGACTGCGCGCACCATTTGCAGTTCTCCGAGCATTTGCCCGAACGTGCGTTGACGATGGAGCACGAGATGAACTCCGGCCTGACAAATGCGGCGGAGACGGCTGCGGCGGCCTCGCGCACCTCGGCGGCATCAGCCTCGGCCAGCGACATTATCTCGTCATCAGTGGCCTGACCGCCCGCCAATATTTTGTCTGATATGTACTTAATCATAGACATTTTTTTATCTTCATTATGCATTTATTTCGACGCCCTGATGTACAGGAAGATGGCGATGAGGAGGTATAGGAAATTGGGAATCCACATGGCCACCATCGGCGACGTCAGGTCCGACTGAGCGAAAGTCTGCGTCACCGTCATGAACAGGATGTAGCTGAACGACAGCACAAGTCCGATGCCGATGTTGATGCCCATGCCGCCCTTGACCTTGCGCGACGACAGGGCCATGCCTATCACCGTGAGGATGAACGCCGCGGCCACCATGGCGAAGCGCCGGTGGTACTCGATTTCGAACGACTGTATATTGCCCACGCCGCGTCCCTTCTGCCTCTCGATGTACTGCGACAGCTGAGGCGTAGTAAGCGTCTCGTGGTCGTTCTCCGAGATGAGGAAGTCGCGCGGCTCAAAGGGGATGACCGTGTCGAGCACCATGCCTGAGCGGATAATCTCGCGGTTGCCTTTGAAATCGCGGATGACATAGTCGCGCACCTGCCACGAGTAGAGTGTGTCCCATTTTATCGTCTGGGCCGTTAGGCGCGAGATGAGTTTCTTGTCCTTGTCGAACGACTCCAGCGAAAAGCGCGTGCCCGACTTGGTGATATTGTCGTAGCGCGCCATGTAGGCTATCTCGCCCGGCGCCACCATGAGCATGACGTTGGCGCCGTAGTCGATGCGCTTGTTCTTGACGTATTTGTTGGTGTAGGCTATGCGTTCGACGTTGGCCGGGGGAATGATGTACGACGCCAGCACGAACGTCATAATCGCAATCACCGTCGCGCCAATCATATATGGCCTGAGCAGACGCCTGAAGCTCATACCCGTCGACAGCATGGCTATTATCTCGCTGTTGCCCGCCAGCTTCGAGGTGAAGAAGATGACGGCGATGAAGGTGAACAGCGGAGCGAACTGATTGGCGAAATAGGGGATGAAATTGAGGAAGTAGTCGCTGATTGTGGCGCCGAGCGGAGCCTTGAGGAAGGCGTCGATTTTCTCGTTGATGTCAAAGACGACAACGATTGTCAGCAGCAGAAGCAGGGCGAAGAAGAACGTGCCCAGAAACTGCCGGAGGATATACCGGTCAAGGATGGACAGCGGAATATAATCCCATACCCTGCGCAGGCTGGGCTTGCGCAGGCGCCGGGGCTTCCTAAACCGGGGCTTTTTCGCCTTTGGTGCTTCCTCCGGCTGTGCTTCCCCGGCAGCCGCTGTCGCCTGCTCCAGCTCTCCGGCCATCTCTTCCGGTGTCGTTATTTCGTCTTGCTCTGTCACTGTAAGGTAGGGTTATAAGCGGCGGCCGAGGCGCTGAACCATATCGGTCTTCCATGCCTTGAAGTCGCCTTCGATGATGTGGCGGCGGGCTTCGCCGACCAGCCACAGGTAGAAACCGAGGTTGTGGATGGAGGCTATCTGCATGGCCAGGATTTCATCGCTGATGAAGAGGTGGCGCAGATAGGCGCGGCTGTATTGGCGGTCGACAAACGAAGGGCCGTCCTCCCAGATGGGGCTGAAGTCGTCGGCCCACTTGGCGTTGCGCATGTTCATTGTCCCCTCGGGAGTGAATAGCATGCCGCGGCGGCCATTGCGGGTGGGCATCACGCAGTCCATCATGTCCACGCCGCGGTCGATGGCCTCGAGGATGTTCACCGGCGTGCCCACACCCATGAGATAGCGGGGACGGTCGGTGGGGAGAATCTCGTTGACCACCTCAATCATGTCGTACATCACATCGGCAGGCTCGCCCACGGCCAGGCCGCCTATGGCGTTGCCGTCGGCGCCCAGTTCGGCCACACGCTGTGCGCTCTCGCGGCGCAGGTCCTCGTAGGTGCAGCCCTGGACGATGGGAAACCATGCCTGGCCGTTGCCGTAGAGGGGCTCCGTCTCGTTGAAGCGCTTCCATCCGCGCTGCATCCATCGCAGCGTCAGGTCGAGGCTCTTGCGGGCGTAGGCATAGTCCGACAGCCCGGGCGGGCACTCGTCCAGCGCCATCATGATGTCCGAGCCGATGGTGCGCTGAATGTCCACCACCTTTTCGGGCGTGAAGAGGTGGCGCGAGCCGTCGATGTGGCTGCGGAAATGCGCGCCCTCCTCCGTCAGTTTGCGTATGCCGCTGAGGCTGAATACCTGGAAACCGCCGCTGTCCGTGAGGATGGGCCCGTCCCAGCCGTTGAACTTGTGCAGGCCGCCCGCCTTGTGTATCACGTCCATGCCCGGACGCAGGTACAGATGGTAGGTGTTGCCTAAGATAATCTGCGCATGCACGGCGTCGTGCAGCTCGTGCGTGTGTACGGCCTTCACCGAGCCCACCGTGCCCACAGGCATGAAGATGGGCGTGAGTATCTTGCCGTGCGCCGTCGTTATCTCGCCTGCGCGGGCATTGCTGCCCGGTGCCGTATGCTGTAGTCTGAAATCCAAAAGTTTCGTTATAGTGTAAAATGTAAAATTTAAAATGAAAAATCATTTTGTCATCCTGAATTTTACATTTTCAATTTTTAATTTTCAATTTTCGAAAAGTTTCTCCGGGTACTCACCGCTGTCGTGGAGGGCCTTCAGCGAGGCCACGACATTGTCGCGGTCGGTGGCGTAGGTTACGCCGAACCACTTGGCCGGAGTATGCAGCACGTCCACCACGGCCTCGCGGCGGCCGATGAGCATGTCCACGACGGAGGGGATGTAGAATTCACGCTTGGGCTCGTTGCCGTACTTGCTCAGGAAGGTCACGAACTCCTTGCGGATGTAATCGAAGATTTCGGGACCGAAGCCCCACAGGTTCATCGACACGGGCGTCGATGCGTCCAGAGCGTGGTTCTCGCCCGTGGCCTCGTCGGTGTATACGATGTTGTCGCCGTCAGCGTACGAGATGTCGTGACGCTCGACAATGCTGCGCAGGTGGTTGGCCTTGTCGACGGTGCACACGCCGCGGGCCACCGACCCGTTGCGCGACATGGTATTGCCCACGCTGTAGGCCACCATGCAGAGATTGTTCGCCGGACGCGCCTCGTTGCTGAGGAACGCGCCTATGGCCTCGAAGGCCGAGCGGCCGTAGAAATCATCGGCATTGATGACCGCAAAAGGTTCCTTGATGACGTCGGCGCCCATCAGCACGGCCTGACCCGTGCCCCACGGCTTTGTGCGTCCCTCGGGAACGGTAAAGCCCTCGGGCAGTTTGTCGAGGCTCTGAAAGACAATCTCGACGGGGACAAAATTCTTGTATCGCGACAGCACACGCTCGTCAAATTCCTTTTCAAAATCGTGGCGGATGACAAACACCACCTTGCCGAAGCCCGCGCGCACGGCGTCGTACACCGAGTAGTCCATGATGGTCTCGCCGTTGGGACCCAGCGGGTCCAGCTGCTTCAGCCCTCCGTATCTGCTGCCCATGCCGGCAGCCAGAACAAACAAAGTCGGGTTCATAATGTGCTTTTAAGATTATTCTATTGGTTACGGTTTATACTCATTGCAGGGACGTGCATTGTGCATTGTGCATTAATGTTTAGCCGTCCCGCAAAGTTACTACATTTTTTTCACACTCCCGCCCTCCCCGCCGCTAAAAATGGATGTGCGTCGGAGAGGGCGGGGATGCGGGAGCGCCGCTTAGCCTTTTATTTGCCGGGACTTACTTGTAGAGGTAGCGTTTGATGGAGCGCTTGGGGGTCTTCTCGAATTCGTCGGGGACGAGTTCGATTTTGCTGATGCGTTCGTAGGGGGCCAGCAGGGCGTTCAGCTCCTTGCGGGTCTGCTCCATGATGCAGTCCATGTCGTTGTCGCAGACCTTGTCGGCGTCGGTCTGCTCCGAGTCGGGGTAGACGAGTGCGACGAGCTTGCCGTTGCGCTCGACGACGATGCTCTCGGCCACATATGGCATGTTGTTGAGCTTCGACTCTATCTCCTCGGGGTAGACGTTCTGACCCGTCGAGGTCAGTATCATGGTCTTGTAGCGGCCGCGGATAAAGACGGTCTGTCCCTCGGGTCCTCCGAGGGTGCCCATGTCGCCGGTGTGGAGCCACCCGCTCTCCTCGAGGACAGCCTCGGTGGCGTCGGGGTTCTTGTAGTAGCCCGTCATGACGTTGACGCCGCGGACGAGGATTTCGCCGGGCTGTCCCTCCTTTTCGCTGAGGATGCGCGCCTCCATCAGGCCTTTGAGCGTGCGGCCCGACGAGCCGACGATAAAGTCCTTCCAGTAGGTGTAGCTGACCAGAGGGCCGCATTCGGTCATGCCGAAGCCGACGGTGAAGGGGAAGCCTATGCGGTGCAGAAATTCCTCCACCTCGCGGTTGAGGGGGGCGCCGCCGACGATGACCTGAGAGAACTCGCCGCCGAAAGCGTCGATGAGTTTCTTGCGTATCTTGGGAAAGACGGCGCGGTCCATGAACGGTATGGCCAGTACCCAGCGCATGCGGCGCGTGGCCAGCACGGGCTGTATCATCTTGCGGTAGATTTTCTCCAGGATGAGGGGCACGCAGATTATCAGCGAGGGACGCACCTCTGCCATGGCGTTCATCAGCAGGCGCGGTGTCGGCGATTTGCCCAGCAGGGTGATGTGGGTGCCCACGGCCAGAGGCACCAGCATGTCAAAGGCGCAGCCGTAGGCGTGGGCCAGGGGCAGGAACGACAGCGCGCGCGAGCCCTTGTAGTGCAGCTTGGAGTGTATGCCGAACTCGATGTTTCCGCGCATCGACCGCTCGGGCAGCATCACGCCTTTCGAGAAGCCCGTCGTGCCCGATGTGTAGTTGATGATGACCGTGCGCTCCGGGTCGTCGAAGTCGGGGTATTTGATATTGTCGGCCTTGAAGCCGCCCGGATACTCCTGGCGGAATCGGCGCGAGAGCGTGTGCATCCATTTGTCCGCGGGGTATCCCTCCCGCTCAGCCAGCGCCTTGCGCGTGTCCAGCGACAGTACGGCACGCACCTGCGGCATGTCGTCGAACTCCAGATGGTCCCATATCGACTCGGCCACGAAGAGCAACACGCTGTCGCTGTGGTTGACGATGTGCTGGGCGTCTATGGGGTTGAACTCGTTGAGGATGGGCACCACCACGGCGCCGTACGTCACCGTGCCGATGAATGCCGTCACCCAGTTGATGTTGTTCTTGCCCAGCAGGGCCACCTTGTCGCCCGGTTTTATCCCACACAGCCCGAACAGCAGGTGCACGCGGGCGATGCGCCGCGCAAAGTCGCCGTAGGTGAGCGACTCCTTGCTTACAAAGTCGGTGATGCAGGGCAGGTCGAAATTGTCGCGGAACGAGTTAGCGAAAATCGTATTTATGGGCGTGCTGCAGGTCATGATATCGGAATTTTAGGTAAAATGTAAAATTGAAAATTAAAAATGTAAAATTGAGTCTTTGGGAGACCACTATGCACTGTGCGTTAAATCTTAATTTTCAATTGCCCGACGCGCATTAATTTTTAATTTTCAATTTTTTTGTTGCTCTTCGCGCTTCTTCACCTCGTCGAGGTGGGCGGCGATGTCGTTGAAGATGCGGTCCACGTTTCCGTCGCCGTCTACCTTATGGTATTTGCCCTCTTTGATGTAATACTCCTTCAGCGGCGATGTCTGACGGTGGTACACCTCGAGGCGCTTCTTGATAGTGTCAAGGTTGTCGTCGGCGCGGCCGGTCTCCCTGCCGCGGTTCATCATACGGTCCACCAGCCGGTCCTCGGGTACCTCCAGGCCTATCACGGCGTGCACCTTTGTGCCGCGCTGCGCCAGCATCTCCTGCAGCACATGCGCCTGATGGATGGTGCGGGGAAATCCGTCGAAAATCACGCCCTTGGCCGTGGCCTCGGGATGTTGGTCCAGCCAGTCGGCCAGCACGTCTATCATCAGCTCGTCGGGGATAAGCTGACCGCGCGAGATATAGTGGTCGGCCACTTTGCCCAGGCGGGTGCCGCGGGCGATGTGGTCGCGCAGAACCTCACCCGTGCTGATGTGGTGAAGTCCGTACCGGTGAATCATCTTGGCGCTCTGGGTGCCCTTGCCGCTGCCGGGAGCGCCGAAAATTACAACGTTAAGCATTTTATATCA
>JBJEDC010000038.1:0-66344 GCA_051871645.1 Muribaculaceae bacterium
ATCGACCGCCATCTGCTCAAGAAAACCGACTACGACGTGCGCCTGACCAACGGCACGACCATTGAATTCTCAAACAAAGGCAAGTGGAAATCGGTGGACTGCGGCAAGCGCGCCGTGCCTGAAGGTCTTGTGCCCAAGACCATCCGCAACTATGTAGCCAAGAACTACCCCGACGTGACAATCGTAAGCATCCGCAAATCCGGTTCCGGATACGAAATCGGGCTTTCCGACCATGTAAGACTCAAGTTCAATCTGCTCGGCCAGTTCAAAAGCGTTGTCATGGAAAACGAGTAGGCATGCGGGCCTTACGAAAGATGGTCTTTATTTCTCTCCCAGTACCTTGTTGCGAGGCTTTGTTGCCTTGAAATCCTTGAGGTAATTGGGTACGGCGTAGGCTGTGTCAAGGAAATCGCGCTGAGCGTAATGACGGTCGGCGAGGGCAATCATATCTACGGCCAGCGGATCAACGCCGTCGACAAAGGTTGCGTTGTCTGCCTTGATAAGGTCCTTGGCCTTGGCCGAACCGTCGCCGAAGAAAAGCACGGGTCGTCCCGTAGCAAGCAGGTCGGCATATGAATTTTCGTCAAGGATAAGCGGCCCCTCCTCCATCAGTCTGTTGAGTCCGAAATCAAAGGCTCCGGTGTACACCTCCATGCGACGCGCGTCCACCATCGGCACGAATATCGTGTCCGGGTCGATGTCAAGCGTCGAAAACATCACACGTGTGGCAAGCAGTTCAAGCGTATCCACCCCGATTAGCGGAATGTTTAGGGCATAGCACAGCCCCTTGGCCTCGGCCATGCCGATACGCAGACCGGTATAGCTTCCCGGGCCCGTAGACACAGCCACAGCCTCGAGTTTTATCTCCTTGTCAGCGGCAAAATCGAGACAATGTTTGATAAATCCGCTGAGCAGCGCGGCATGGTTTCGCCCGTCAAAATCCTCAAGGTGAGTGAGTATCATACCCTCGGCAGTTAGCGCCACCGAGCAATTTTTGGACGAAGTTTCAATGTTGAGTATAACGGCCATAGGGGGGAATTTGAAGATTACATCGGAGGTCAGCTTAAGTAAACAAAACAGGACAAAAAGCCTGCGCTTAAGGACGAAAGACCTATGCAAAGGTACAAATTTTTTGTATAACGGACACCTGTATCTGATATCAACGGCACAGAGACAATCCTTTTGAGATAAGGATTTGCTTAATTGTGTGAAATTTAAGGGCGGGAGATTGGGGTTAATCGGTAATTTTTTATTAACTTTGCAAATTGAAGTGCGTGAAACTTCCAAACACTGTTTGATTGCCGCGCTCGTAGGCGGCAATTTATTGTAAAACAACAAAATAAAATGATCAAAATCACTTTCCCCGACAACTCTGTCAAAGAGTTTGAAAGCGGCGTCACTCCGCTCGAAATCGCACAGTCCATCAGCCCTCGTCTCGCTCAGGACGTGCTTGCATCGTATGTTAACGGCCAGGAATGGGACCTCACCCGCCCTGTCACCGAGGACGCCACAATCCAGCTCTTCAAATGGGACGACCCCGAAGGCAAGCACGCTTTCTGGCATTCGTCGGCCCACCTGCTGGCCGAAGCACTGCAGCAGCTTTACCCCGGCGTAAAGTTCGGCATCGGCCCCGCCATTGAAAACGGTTTCTACTACGACATCGACCCGGGCGAGCACAAACTCACCGACGCCGATTTCGCAAAAATAGAGCAGCGCATGCTCGAGCTCGCCCGCGAGAAGCAGACCATCGTCCGCAAGGACATCAGCAAGGCCGACGCCCTGAAGATGTTCGGCGACCGCGGCGAGACCTACAAGTGCGAGCTCATCAGCGAACTTGAGGACGGCCACATCACCACCTATACCCAGGGCGACTTCACCGACCTCTGCCGCGGCCCGCACCTCCCCGACACCGGCGCCATCAAGGCCGCCAAAATCACCAGCCTCGCCGGAGCATACTGGCGCGGCGACGAAAAGCGCAACCAGCTGGTGCGCGTCTACGGCATCACCTTCCCCAAGAAGAAGATGCTCGACGAGTACCTTGCCCTCCTCGAGGAGGCCAAGAAACGCGACCACCGCAAGCTCGGCAAGGAGATGGAGCTCTTCGCCTTCAGCAGCAACGTCGGCGCAGGTCTTCCCCTCTGGCTCCCCAAAGGAGCCGCCCTGCGTGACCGCCTCGAGCAGTTCCTGCGCAAAATCCAGAAGAAATACGGTTACCAGCAGGTCATCACCCCGCACATCGGCAACAAAACTCTGTATGTCACCTCGGGCCACTACGCCAAGTACGGCAAGGACTCGTTCCAGCCCATCCACACCCCTGAGGAAGGCGAGGAATACCTGCTCAAACCGATGAACTGCCCCCACCACTGCGAAATCTTCCGCGCCCTGCCCCGCTCATACCGCGAGCTGCCCCTGCGTCTTGCCGAATTCGGCACTGTTTACCGCTATGAGCAGTCAGGCGAGCTTCACGGCCTCACCCGCGTACGCGGCTTCACGCAGGATGATGCACACATCTACTGCGCGCCCGACCAGATCAAGGACGAGTTCCTGAAAGTGATGGACATCATCCTCTACATCTTCAAGGCCCTCAAGTTCGACAACTACGAGGCTCAGATTTCGCTCCGCGACCCGGCTCACAAAGAGAAATACATCGGCAGCGACGAAAACTGGCATCTCGCCGAGCAGGCCATCATCGAGGCCTGTCAGGAGAAAGGCATCAAGGCCCGCAAGGAACTTGGCGAAGCCGCCTTCTACGGTCCCAAGCTCGACTTCATGGTCAAGGACGCCATCGGCCGCCGCTGGCAACTGGGCACAATCCAGGTCGACTACAACCTGCCCGAGCGGTTCAAGCTCGAATTCACAGGCGCCGACAACCAGAAGCACACCCCCGTGATGATTCACCGCGCCCCCTTCGGCTCGATGGAGCGTTTCGTGGCCGTGCTCCTCGAACACACCGCCGGCAAGTTCCCCCTTTGGCTCGCCCCCGACCAGGTCGTCGTTCTCCCCATCTCGGAGAAGTTCAACGACTATGCCTACAAAGTTGCCGACGAGCTTAACCTTCAGGACGTCCGTGCCATCGTCGATGACCGCAACGAGAAAATCGGCCGCAAAATCCGCGACAACGAGCTCAAGCGCATCCCCTATCTGCTTATCGTCGGCGAAAAAGAGGCCGAGAGCGGCGAGGTTTCGGTAAGAAAACAGGGCGAAGGCGATAAGGGTACCGTTAAAATCGCTACATTTGCAGACGATATCAAAAAGGAAATCGAAAGCTCGATTAACGGCTAAGCCCGAACAAAACCGGTCCGAAACAATTATTTAAAGTACACATTATATAATAGTACAACCATATAATAGTACAACCGCGACAGCGCGTAAAAGTCCGCCACACCGGCGGCTTTTACGCTGCGTCCGGCAAATAACAGATTTATTTTATTAGTAACAACTCAACACTACTGAATGGAGAAAAAACCCTTTAACGGGCCGCGTCCACCGCGTCCCGCCGGAGCTGCACCCAGAGGCCCGCGCCCTGTACGCCGCGGCGAAAAGCCCGCCAATCCCAACCTCATCAACGAACAGATACGTGCCCGCGAGGTCCGTCTGGTCGGTGACAATGTCGAGCCCGGCATATATTCCATTCACGACGCCCTCAGCAAAGCTGAGGAGCTCGAACTCGACCTGGTGGAAATCTCGCCCCAGGCCGAGCCCCCGGTATGCAAGATTCTTGACTATCAGAAATACCTATACCAGCAGAAGAAAAAGCAGAAGGAAATCAAGGCCAAGGCCCAGAAGGTGGTAATCAAGGAGATACGCTTCGGGCCTCAGACCGATGACCACGACTACAACTTCAAGCTCAAGCACGCCAAGGGCTTCCTTGAGGAAGGCGCCAAAGTCAAGGCTTATGTCTTCTTCAAAGGCCGCTCAATTCTGTTCAAGGAGCAGGGCGAAGTGCTTCTGCTGCGTTTCGCCAACGACCTCGAGGACTACGGCAAGGTAGAGATGATGCCCGTTCTCGAAGGCAAGCGCATGACAATCATGCTTGCCCCCAAGAAGCAGTCAAAATAAATCGGGACGTTTCGCGTTCTAATTTATGTCTGCGACAAAAAAACGAAAGTAAATGTAAACAAGTGTCGTTTGCCCGACACGTCTTGTCAAAAAATTTAGAATAAACAATGCCCAAGATTAAGACTAATTCCGGTGCCAAAAAGAGATTTACTCTTACCGGATCAGGACAGATCAAGAGAAAACACGCTTTCAAGAGCCACATCCTCACCAAGAAGACCAAGAAACAGAAACGCAACCTCACCCACAGCGGCCTCGTAGCCAAAGTGGACAAGAGCAACGTTCTGGCTCTGCTGGCTCTGAAATAAGCGTATCCGACAGAGGCGCCACGGTGCCATGCCGAAAAATTTCTCAAAATCTATCACAACAAAAGCCGTCGCCAAGGCAGCAGTAAGGCACAGCCGAAACTGCAATGACGGCCATAACAAATTTTATTAACCGGATGGTCAGCACTCAAGCGTAAGCGGCCGCAAGACCGTACTACCGCTGCCATTCAACAAAAACTATTAGAAAATGCCAAGATCAGTCAACCACGTCGCCTCGCGCGCACGTCGCAAGAAAATTCTGAAACTCACCCGCGGTTACTTTGGTGCTCGCCGCAACGTATGGACAGTTGCCAAGAACACCTGGGAGAAAGGTCTCACCTACGCCTACCGCGACCGCAAGGACAAGAAAGGTAACTTCCGCGCCCTGTGGATCCAGCGTATCAACGCCGCCGCCCGCCTCGAGGACATGTCCTACTCAAAGCTCATGGGCCTCATCCACAAAGCCGGCATCGAGATCAACCGCAAAGTTCTGGCCGACCTGGCCGTAAACAACCCTGCCGCCTTCAAGGCCATCGTTGACAAAGTTAAGAACGCCTGAACCTAATTCTCCCACCCCGACAAGACACCAAGGCACACAACACAGCGGCCGCCCCCACCCGGAGGCGGCCCTTGCTTTTTTATGCACCCCTCTCTCCCCTCTCTCCCTATCTCCCTCTCTCCCTATCTCCCTCTCTCCCTATCCCCCATCACCGCAATTATTAATTAACGTTAAGTTTATTAATAAATGCTTGCGGTGTAGGAAAAAGTTCTTACCTTGCGGTAGAATAAATTGAAGACCTCTAAATATCAGAGAATTTCATTTATTAATGAGTACTAATCCCATTAAAATCCTACTTCTAATCAGATTTTGCTATGATGAAGCTAAGATGGTTATACTTGTTGGTGTGGGCGGCGTTGGTTTCCGTTGCCTTGACGGGCAGGGCCCGGGAGGTGTGCCTTTCGGGGTACAGTGGGTTCTGCAGCAAGGGTATCACTGATGGAGCGGTTGTTGATTTTAGCGGGCTGTCCCTTGACCATGATGCCAGCCTGGCTTACGACAGGAGGGACTCGGTTATGCGGGAGACTCTGCGCGGCGTGGCGGGAATACGACGCGACTTTGTGGTTGATTCGCTGGGTCTGCGCCTGAAAATGATGGAAACGCGCGGTCGTTTTCTGCAGTTCAGCGAACCGATGCCTGTCACTGTTTGCGCAAAGGAAATTTCATTAAAAGGCGAGGGACGGCATTTTATTTCCGAGGCTTTCGACTTTTCAGGTGAGGCCTCTGTCAGTATAAGCACTAACCGACGGCTGATCTTTGGTCCCGGCGACACAATAAATAATGTGGTGGAGCGCAAAATCACGATAACCGGTGTACGATGCTCTGCCGATTCGCTACTGACTCCGGTGTCGCTCTCAACTTCATATTATTACAGCTACTACTCGCAGATGCCTATCGCTGTTGTTGACTGCTCAGAGACGAAGCCCTCAGGTGACTCCGAGGTTAATGGCGTGGCATACCTGTTCCCTCCACAAGAGGATGCTACCGAAGAACAAAAGAAGAATAAATCCCCCAAAAACAGAAACACCGACGATACGCTCGGTATGAGTGTGACGGGCCAGACCGAAATAGTGATTTGTGACACTATGGGGCGAATCGTGTGTCATACCACCAGTGACGAGTCGGGAGGCTACAATATGCCGGATTTGACTCCGGGTTATTACGTGCTGACGACTATATCGGCTGACGGCTCTTCGGAGTCACGGACAATCTACGTCAGCAAATAAAATCCTATTTAGGACTTCTCTATCCTTAAAAACCCGGACCATCCTTAAAACCAATCAATAACAGCCACGATATGACGACCGGAAAACTCCATGCCGCAGGGCTTGTATTTATTGCCTTTTCCCTTTTTCATGCTGCCGCTGTATCATATAGCCAGACTACGGACAAGGCTGCGCCGATATGGCCTGTTATGACGGCTGACGAACAGACTGTCGCGCCATCTCCGTCCTCCGCCTCTTTGCCGGGGTACAGCGATGCGGTTGTCAATCTGTCGTCGGGCCAGGGCAGCCTGAGCTACGGTCTGCTGAGCTGGGATGTTGGCACCTATACCGTCAGCTTAGGTCTCGGATACCGCATTGGCGCGGTACGTACCGAGGACTTGCCCGGGTGCATCGGCCTTGGGTGGACGCTCCAGGGTGCCGGCAGTGTCAGCCGTAGCATTGACGGTCTGCCTGACGAACTCAAACCGGAGTTGATATACAAGGAGAATGCCCTCAACGAGATGGAAACTACCGCCGCGGTCGACTACCTCCGCTCGCTACGCAAACTCGAAAGAGACGCCTCGCTCGACCGCTATAGCTACAGCGCCCCGGGCATATCGGGCTCGTTTGTCATCGAAAACGGTAAAATAACCGAACTTCCCGTCAGTGGCAACAAGATAGAGCTTACCGGCAGTTACGCTGAAGGGGTGAAAAATTTCCGAATCACCTCCCCTGACGGCACGGCATACGATTTCGAGGAGCGTGAGCATTCCCACTTCGTCCACTCGTCAACAGCAGTGGATATCAGCCAGCCCGTCAGAGACTACACCGCGGTAAGCACGTGGCATCTCAGCCGCATAATCACCCCGGAAGGTGCCGACACCATAAACTATGTCTATGCCACCATGCCGCAGTGGACACGCGACCACTTCCGTCCCAGCCAGACCATCTCGATGGCCGAGGGCAACGGCGGCCTGGGCCTGCAGTGGCTTCCCGAGTCGAACGACGGCATTCCGTCGTCCGCCCGTACCATTTTCCCCGACGGTAAGATTTTGCAGCGCATCACCTCGCGCACTGGACGCGTTGAGGTCAGCCATATTCTGAGCAACGGACGCCAGTACATTTCGGGGATGACGCTCTACAACAGCGAGAACACCCCGGTACGCAGCATCGAGCTGGAGGGCAGCGACGATGTCAGACGCCAGCTAACTTCCATA
Source organism: Muribaculaceae bacterium (assembly GCA_051871645.1). Lineage (GTDB taxonomy): Bacteria > Bacteroidota > Bacteroidia > Bacteroidales > Muribaculaceae > CAG-873. Next base: position 7,343 of record JBJEDC010000038.1, read on the forward strand.
AAGATAAAAAGCGGGCAGACTCTGCTTGACGGACAAAAGTTCGAATACTACCCACAGTCGCCGCAGGTATACGGCGACCTCTTCGGCTATCCCAACGGCGACAGCCGCGAGAATGCCTCCACCGTGCTGTCGGTCGTAGACCCAGCGACAGGAAAGTTCAACAGTAAACGCCGTCCCGTTTTTGCCCATGCCAGAAAAGGCGCACTGAGGAGAACCGAGTCTGCTTCGGGCGTTGTGGCCGAATACAACTACGAGTCCAACTCCACGAAACTTCTGACGTCTTCGCCCAGCAGGATAGGGACAGGCCCCATAAATCCCGACTCGCTGATCATTGTAGGCCCGGTAGTGCCAATAGACACCACCTCGAATGATGACGACGAGCTTATATCCATCGGAATCCGTATCGCCAGCATCAATGTAACCGATAAGGCAACGGGAATAAACCGCCTGCGCACTTTTGAATACAGCGAGGGGCTGAGCGACATAAATTTCGGCTGCATATCCGCGGAAGACTTCATTGCTTCGTCAGGAAGCACAACCTTCCGGACAGACAGCAGCAACCCGCTGCTGCTGTCTCCCACGTACACGACCTCCGCCACTATGCTGCACGGGTCTCGCCTCCCGGGCAAATCGGTGGAGTCAGCCGCCATATATTACGGACGGGTAACCGAACGCGTTTCGGGCACAGGGCTGGGGCATGAGATAAAGACGGTATATGAGTTCGACCTCTCTGACTGTCCGGCACAGAGGGTACGCTGTGGCAAGGACTTTCCAGCGGCTTCGTCCGGGACGATGGACAACCCGCAGCGCTCCCTGGCGGTAAACTGCACGCCCACTCCCGCGACTTTCAACCAACGGCTGGCTTTCTTCCGCCAGCGTCCGGTAAGGCAGTACTTCGCCGAGCACATCGGCGCGGAGGCCCGGTTGAAGTCGCGCACCGATTATGAATACCGCAACGGCGACTATCAGCCGGTCTCGAAAGAGTCTTACTTCTACCGCCGCATCGACTCTGTCCAGGTTACCACCGGGCTGCACTGGGAGTCTCTTGTCCGTTCGGTAAAGCGGGTGTCAACGGCTCAGACTGTCGACGACTGGCAGTCGTTGGACGACATTTCTTTCTTCAACATTTCTGTCAAGGCATCGCGCACTGTCTGCGACTCTGTCTCGACTATACGTTACTTTGATGACGGGTCAACTCGCGCCCGCAACACACGATATCTCTACACCTCCGTCGGCGACGTGGCGACTATCATACGCCCCGGCTTTTCCGGCCGTGTGGTGGACGGGAATAAATTCTTCCCGGTAGACAGCCTGATTTTCGTTGGTACCAAAAAAGGTTCGGTATGGCAGTGCGACTCGATTTCACTCAGCACCAGCTATCTGACTGCCATCGGCTCGAGGACTTACGAGGGTTCTTTGCGATACGAGAACCACACCGCCGTAGCCGCTATGGCAACAAAGGGCTTCTTTAAAGACGCTGACTCACGAGGGCTTAAAAACCTGCCTATTGCGCAGATGTGGATTATGCATGACTCAGAGAGGGCCGACACGCTCTTGCGTCGGTTCGAGTACGGTCGTTTTGCCGGACGCGGAGGCGCCCTGCTGACGCGTCAGACTGCCATTGTCACTGCCTTGCGAGGCTGCGACCCCATCGATGTGCAACGGGTGATGAGCTACACTAATTACGGCAACCCGGTGTCGGTCACGCAGACCGGCCGTCCGGTCCTTCATTACACGTGGGGCTATGCCGGTCAGCTGCTTACGGGTATAACCCAGGGCGAAACGGATGGTACAGGCCCGTCTCTGACGGCCACCTTCCGGCACTCGCCTCTCATTGGCTGCACACGCACCGTCAGCCCTGCGGGGACTGTGCGCTCGTACTCTTACACGGGTAGCCGTCTCACGGCGGTTGCCGACAACTCGGGCAACGTTCTGCAGCAATACAGCTACCAGCTGTTCAACGATGACAACCCGTCCGCGGCGGGTAGCAACCTCATCACTTCAACGCAGTCTTTATAGGGCAGCGGGGAGAAGGCGGTGACTCGCCGTTATTTCAGCGGCTTCGGCACCGAGTCGGCCACGCTGACTGAGGACTTCGGCGAGGGCAACGACGTGGCTCTCGTCACTGAGCACGATGCCCTGCTGCGCCCCGTGCGGCAGTGGGTGCCCCTGCCCATCAGCGCCGCCGGTGTTCCCGATGCGCTGCGCAACCCATACCTGCTGGCTTCGGCGTCGGCTCCGTTATATGGCGACGCTTCGGGCTTCTCGGCGATGTCGTATCCGGAGAGCGCCGACTCCCGCAACGTGACGGCGTCCCTTGCGGGGGAGGTCTTCAAGGCCCACCCCGCAACCGAACGCTACACGTGCTCAAATCCCGCTGACGCGTTGCGGCGCGTGACTCGCTGGCGGCTTAACGCGGACGCCTTACCGGTGAAAAACGGCACGTATGCCGCAGGCGAGCTGGACTGCACGGTTTCTACCGACGGCGACGGTCGTCAGTCGCTGATGTTCACGGACGCCGCCGGGCGCACTGTCCTGCAGCGTGTCGTTGCCGACGGCGGAGAGTATGCCGACACTTATTATATCACCGACAGCTGGGGCAATCCGCTGATGGTTATTCCGCCCGAGGCGACAAAATCGCTCGTTGGAGCAGGAAATTCGGCTCAGGATGGTGAGGTTGTCGAAAATTATTGCTATCTTTACCGGTACGATAAGCAACTGCGTATGACTGAGAAGAAACTCCCCGGTGCTGATGCGCACGCCTTTGCATACGACTGCGAGGGTCGTGTGGCTTTCAGCCGCGACGGCAACCAGTACCGCTGCGGGCGCCGTGCGTTCACGCTCTATGACGAGCTGGGACGCATAGCAGTGACGGGGACGTGCTCTGACGCTGCGGACGGCTGGTGGATGCTGCCGTCGTCGTCACGCCCTGTCATGTCGGCGCGCCGCAACGGGCAGGCCTCGGGTGCAAACCGCTGGGGCATTGCCTGCGGATATGACTGGAATGTGCAGCTGGCTGACGTGCAGGTGCTGGCTGTGAACTATTACGATGACTACGGCTTTGCCTCGGATGTTCCGGCTCTGTCGGTTCTGCCCACGGCAGCTAAGTATGCGCCCAAGGGACAGCCCACGGGCTCGCTCACGGCGGTGCTGGGCAACGGTGGCAGCAATGGTGTCACGGGATATCTCCTCTCTACGTCCTTCTACGACTCGGAGGAGCGGCTTTTGGAGAGCCGCAGTCAGACTGTCGACGGCGGCCTGCTCTATGCCTCGACGGCCTACACTGTGGGCGGCGTGCCTGTGCAGACGCGCACGCAGCTGTCGCAGGGTGATGTGCAGCTGGCGTACACCAACGATATCTCTGTCGACCGGCACGGCCGCCCGTTGGCGTCGGTGCTCTCCGAGGGCGACAATGGTCCGTCATGGACGTTGGGAGCATACACCTACAACGGCATCGGCCGTCTGTCGTCGGTAATTGCCGGGGGCTGGCTGTCGCGCACTATGTCGTACGACATCCACGGATGGCTGACGTACTGGGAGTCGCCGTACATCTTTCAGACGCTGTACTATGGCGAGAACGGTCCTCAGAACGCCACGCCGTCTTATTCGGGCCTCATGACGGCCAAGTCGACGCAGGTGGGCGAGGTGGCAACTTACACCTACAGTTACGACCGGATGGGCCGGCTCACCGGGGCGGCTTACTCGGGCCGCAGTGCCGGCGAGGACTATTCGACGACTTATTCTTACGACCTGCATAGCAATATGCTGCGGATGACGCGCAAGGGTATTACGGCGCCCGACAGTCACGGCCTGGTCGACGATGTCACGGCCACCTATACGGGCAATCAGCTGCACACGCTGCGCGACGACGCCCCGGAGGTGCTTCTCGAGGCTTCGCTCGACGTCGCCGCGGGGTCGTATTCGGCTGACGCTTTCGACTATGACGCCAACGGCAACCTCTGCCGCGACATGAGCCGCAACATCACTTCGATGGAGTACAACGGGCTCAACCTGCCGCAAAGGGCCACGGTAGCCGGCGGGGCGCACATCGACTGGCTATACACGGCAACGGGGCAGAAGCTGCGTCAGACGGTCATCTCGGCTGCGGGTGACACCATCAGCCGCCGCGACTACGTCGGGCCGTACCTGTTCACTGACAGGCAGTTTGACCGCTACCTGACTGCCGAGGGTTACATCACCGCCGACAGTGTTTACCACGCCTATATCCCCGACTACCAGGGCAATATCGTCGGCGTCGTCAACACCGCCGCCCGGCACATGGACCAGTTCACCGAGTACTACCCCTACGGACTGCCCTTCGCCTCGTCGGTCCTCCCCGACAACAACCGCTACAAGTTCGGCACCAAGGAGCTCATCCCCGACCTCGGCTTCAACGCCTCCGACTTCGAGGCCCGCACCCTCACCTCTGCCTTCCCCGCCTTCTCCCAGCCCGACCCCCTGGCCGAAAAATACCACCCCCTCTCCCCCTACATCTTCTGCGCCAACAACCCCATCAACCTCATCGACCCAACAGGTGAAAATATTTGTATCCTTCATGATGAAGGTGTCGTCGGACATTTGGCAATGCTTATACAGGGTGACGACGGAAAGTGGATGTATTATTCTTTCAACGGAGTAAACGCAGTAATAAACAGCTCTTCTGGACGTCCGTTCAATGACATAGAGCCCGTTGACCCTAAGACCGGTCATGTGCGCAAATGGAATTCTCCCCAGGAGTTTTTGGACTCAAATTATAATCGTGAAGGAGGCCAAAAAGACAAGAACATAAACTATTTTGAGTACGAAGAAGGCTACATCATCGAAACAACACCTTCGCAAGATAAAAAGATGCGGGAGAAGTTTAAAAATATCGGGAACGAAACATATAATCCAATTACTAATAACTGTGTACATGCTGTAATCCGATCTATGAAAGCTGGAGAAATGAAGTTTTCTGCACCTCCAAGCAACTTTTATTTTGGCTCTTCTGATCCATATGATTCTGAATTTGGCGTATCTGCCGCGGTTCAAACAGCTGTCGATATTAGTAAACCCAAAGACGCTTTAAAGACTATAAAGAACTCGTATCCCAAAGGTATGAATATTTATAAAAGGAAATGATTTACTCTTTATTTCATCATTCACAAATTCGATGAATTAAATTAGTATTCTTTTGAATTTAGTTTATTTATCTAAATTGAAAGCATAACGCACAATCAAACCGGCTATGAGTAATCGAATAGAAAAACAAAGGCGCATACTAAAGGTAAAGCGGAGAATTAATATAATCCTGACTTATATGTTTGTATATGGAGGGTATAGTGTTATTTTATCTATGTTTTATTCTATACATTTAATCTTGGCAGAAAATTTTAAATCTGCATCTCTAATCCTTGATCCCACAGTTAATATCATCGTACTCTTTATTATGAGTGTGCCTTGTGTGGCTTACCATGGGCTGACTTACTCTGTACCTGCTGACATTATACCACGTAAAGAGATACGAAGGGCTGAAAAAATTCTGGTATTCAGTATACTTTGCTTGTTCGTCTTTCAGGTATTTGATCTAATCCTATGGGCAAATGATGTGCATGACTTATGGTTTGATTCCTGGATTTTCAAACTTTAAAGATATAATTTTTCTTCCCCGGTGCATTCTTCCGCAGAATCTTAAATCAGTAAAACCCTTATGACTAATCGGAAACATAAAATCTATAAGTTTCTAAAGAAAAGTATATCATACATCTTTCTTTGGGGTGGTTTTATATTTATATTCTACATGGTATTTTCCATGTACTTAAATCTTGCTCAGTGGGAGGGTAATGGACTTGCAAAGCTGGTTTCTTGTTTCCCGATAGTCATCGCCGTGGCTTTGGTGTACGTCATCGTCAACCACCTTCTGTGCGCAAAAGTCCTCTCCAAAAAACTGATTACGACCGCCGAGAGCCTGCTGGCCCTAAACATCGCAATCATGCTCTTTAACGACTTCTTCTGGCCCTTCTTATTCCGTCTCTAACCCTTCACCATCCGAAGTTTTTCGGGAAATTCGGCTCCGGATGGTGAGGTTATCTAAAATTATTGCTGCCGTTGACGGTTCGGCAGGCGGATTGTGAGCTGGAGCATGGGGGGGGACGGGTAATCAAGGCATCGGCCTTGATTTTTTGTTGTGCAGTGATAGAAATTGCCGATTTTTAGCTACTTTTGCACATTACAAACGCGTACTGTTTACGCGGATATAGCAAGAGGATAGACTTATGATATACATGCAGGTTGAGGAGCTGACCAAGAGTGTTGGCGACCGCATGCTTTTTCAGGATGTCACCTTCGGTGTCAACGAGGGCGACAAAATCGGCATAGTAGCCAAAAACGGCACGGGCAAGAGCACTATGCTGCGCATCATCGCGGGCCTTGACAGCGCCGACTCGGGCACGGTGACTACTCGCACGGGCATACGCACCGTATTGCTCGAGCAGGAGCCGACGTTTCCCGACGGGGCAACGGTCGCCACGGCCTGTCCCGAGCTGACGGGGCACCCCGACCGCGCCCTGCTGTTCGAGCGTCTGCTGGGACAGATGGGACTCGACGTCCACAAGGGCGATGCCGTGACAAACCTGTCGGGCGGACAGCGCAAACGCCTCGCCATCGCCCGCGCCATCGCCTCGGAACCCGACCTGCTCATCCTTGACGAGCCCACCAACCACCTCGACATCCCCGTCATCGAGTGGCTCGAAGGCTACCTGCGCCGCAGCCGCATGACGCTGCTTATGGTGACCCACGACCGCTACTTCCTCGACCGCGTGTGCAACACCATCCTCGAGATTGACCGCACGCACGTGTACATGCACAACGGCAACTACGACTACTACCTGCGGCGCCGCGCCGAGCGCATCGAGGCCATGGGCGCCGAGCTGGCAAAGGTGCGCAACACCCTGCGCCGCGAGCAGGACTGGATGTCGCGCCAGCCCCAGGCCCGCGGAGGCAAGGACAAAGGCCGCAAGGACCGCTTCTACGACCTCAAGGAGCGCAGCCGCATCGACCTGCGCGAGAAAACGCTCGACCTGAAGGGCAACTCGACTTATATCGGCTCTAAAATCTTCGAGGCCGACCACATCAGCAAGCGCTACGGCGACAAAGTCATCCTCGACGACTTCAACTACGTCTTTGCCCGCTACGACAAAGTGGGCATCGTCGGCCCCAACGGCGTAGGCAAGTCCACGCTGATAAAAATGCTGCAGGGACTGGTACAGCCCGACTCCGGCCATTTCGACATCGGCGAGACAGTGCGCTTCGGCTACTACAGTCAGGACGGCATTGCCTTCGACCGCAACAAGAAAGTCATAGACGCCATCTCCGAAATTGCCGACGATATCGAGATGACCGACGGCACCCGCGTCAGCGCCAGCCAGTTTCTGAGCCACTTCCTTTTCCCCGTACCCGACCAGCAGAAATACATCCACACCCTCAGCGGCGGCGAGCTGTGCCGCCTGCACCTGGCCACCGTGCTCATGCGCCGGCCTAACTTCCTCATCCTCGACGAGCCCACCAACGACCTCGACCTCGTCACCCTCGGCGTACTGGAGGAATATCTGTCCAACTTCAAGGGCTGCTGCCTGATTGTCAGCCACGACCGCTTTTTCCTCGACAACATCGTCGAGCACCTGTTCGTCATGGAAGGCAACGGCACCGTCCGCGATTTCGCCGGCAATTACACCGAGTACCGCGAATGGCAGGCGACGCAGACGCGCAACAACAGTACCGACACGCCCAAAACGGTTCAGAACAATCAGAAACAGCGCGCCGAAAAGCCTGTGCGCCTCACCTTCAAGGAAAAGAAAGAGCTGGAGCAGCTCACCGCCGACATAGACGCCCTCACCGCCGAGCGCACCGCCCTCGAGGCCATCTTCAACAGCGGCGAAGTCGTCGCCGACATCGCCGACAAGGCCCGCCGCTACGAGGAAGTCAAGGACCTCCTCGACGAAAAGGAAATGCGCTGGCTCGAACTCTCCGAAAAAGAAAATTAACAGACTATGATTGAATACATCACCGGAGCCATCGACCGGCTCAGCCCCACCGACGTCACCGTCAGCACCGGCGCCATGGGTTACCTGGTAAACATCTCGCTCAACACATATACAGCCCTCGAAGGCAAGAAGGAATGCCGCCTGTGGACACATCTGCGCATCCAGGATGACGCCTGGACACTCTACGGTTTCGCCACCCCGGAGGAGCGCCAGCTCTTCCGCCAGCTCATCGGCGTCAGCGGTGTCGGCGCGGCCACGGCAATGCTCGTGCTGTCTGCCTTCGGTACCTCCGACCTCGAGGTCATCATTGCGCAGGGCGACGCCAAGTTGCTCAAGTCGGTAAAGGGTGTGGGCGGAAAAACCGCCGAGCGCATCATTGTGGACCTCCGCGATAAAATAAAAGCCGATACCGCTGCGTTATCAATACAGACACCGGCACTGTCAGCCGTCTTCGACGAAGCCCTGGCCGCGCTTGTCATGCTGGGCTACAAGAAACCCGACGCCCAGAAGGCCTTGAAAAAACTTTTCGAGAGCGAGCCGGCCCTGAGAGTCGAAACCGCCATCAAGAAAGCCCTGGCAATCATGAAGTAGCCCGCCGCATCGCACGAAGTAGCCATATCGAATAGCCCGGTGTCGCCATCCTGCAAATGTCCCCGAACAGCCGCAACCAATCATACATCACACGCACCTCAGCCACATCACGACCCATTGCGGTAGCGGTGTGCTTTGTCGTGCTTGTGGTAACCGCGGCACTGTGGGGCCTGGCGCAGACGCCTCAGCAGCCGGTAACGCCAAAGGCGCCCGCGCCGGCGGCCTATCCTCCCGCGCCCCAGTCACCAGTCGACAGCCTCATCCTCCCCTTCCCCGTCCAGCATACCGTTCCGCAGAGCTACGACGACCTCATGGCCGAGCAGCTCGGCTACGACCTCGCCACACCCTCCAACATCCGCACCGACGTCCAGTACGACCCCGTCACCAACACATACGTCGTGCGCACGCTCCTCGGCGACCAGGTTATCTCCACTCCCTTCATGCTCAGCGAGGCACAGTACAACAACTGGCAGTTGCGCCGCTCGATGCAGGAATACTACCAGCAGCGCAACATAGAGTCGCTTGAGAACCAAAAGGAAAAGCAGCCGTTCAACATCCTGGACATGAATTTCGCCCTCGGTCCCCTTGAGAAAATCTTCGGTCCCGGCGGCGTGCAGCTGCGCACCCAGGGCTCGGTTCAGCTGGCGATGGGCATCAAAAGCAACAAGACCGACAACCCGAGCCTTTCGCTGAAATCGCAGCGCAAGACCTACTTTGACTTCGACCAGAAAATCCAGGCCACCATCGGTGCCAGCGTGGGCGACAGGCTGAAGTTCAACATGACCTACAACACCGACGCCACCTTCGACTTCGACTCCAAAAATCTCAAGCTCAGCTACGAAGGCAAGGAGGACGACATCGTCAAGAACATCGAGGCCGGTAACGTGTCTATGACCACCGGGTCATCGCTGATACGCGGCTCTACGGCCCTGTTCGGTATCAAGGGTAAATTCCAGTTCGGCAAACTCACGGCCACGGCGCTTATTTCGCAGCAGAACTCCGAGAGCAAGACCGTCAACACCAGCGGCGGCGCCCAGACCACCAAGTTCCAGATCAACGCCGACGAGTACGACCAGAACCGCCACTTCTTCCTGGCCCAGTATTTCAACGACAACTACGACGAGTTCTGCAAGCGCCTGCCCGTCGTCACCTCCGGCATCAACATCACCCGCATCGAGGTGTGGGTGACCAACAAGAACGGCCGCTTCGACCAGAGCCGCAACATCGTGGCCTTCATGGACCTTGCCGAGCACGACCGCACGGCATCGTCGCACTGGACGCCCAACCCTGCGGTCCCTGTCCCCGCCAACAACGCCAACAACCTGCTCAGCACCATCAAGCAGGACTATCCCGGAGCCCGTTCCATCGCCACCGTCACCCAGGCGCTCGAGCCACTGCAGGCCTACGGCATCAACGGCGGCCGCGACTACGAGAAAGTGGAGAGCGCACGTCTGCTCAGCGAGAACGAGTACACCCTCAACGCTTCGTTGGGCTACATCTCGCTGCGTTCGGCCCTCAACAGCGACGAGGTGCTGGGCGTAGCCTTCGAGTATACCTACCGCGGCCAGGTCTACCAGGTTGGCGAGTTCTCCGGCGACATCACCGACACCAACCAGTCGATTTACGTCAAGATGCTGAAGAGCACCACCGTCTCGCCTAAGTTGCCCATGTGGCGCCTGATGATGAAGAACGTCTATAACATCGGCGGCTATCAGATTCAACAGAACCGCTTCCGTCTCAACATCAAATACCTCAGCGACACCACCGGCACCGCCATCAACTACTTGCCCGTGCCCTCCATCTCCGACAAGTCGCTGCTGCAGGTGATGAACCTCGACCGCCTTGACGCCAACCAGGAGAGCAACCCCGACGGCTTCTTCGACTTTGTCGACGGCTACACCATCATCCCGTCGCAGGGCAAGGTCATCTTTCCGGTCGTGGAGCCATTCGGCCGGCATCTGCGCAAGGCCATCGGCAACGATGCCATCGCCGAGCAATATGTCTACGAGCAGCTGTACGACTCGACCCTTGTCGTGGCGCGCCAGTTCGCCGACAAGAACAAATTCATGCTGCAGGGCGAGTACATAGCCTCGTCCGGCTCGCAGATACGCCTCAACGCCATGAACGTGCCGCGAGGCTCGGTTGTCGTCACCGCCGGTGGCGTCACCCTCACCGAAAACTCGGACTACACCGTCGACTACGCCATGGGCATAGTCACCATCACCAACCAGAGCATTATCGACTCGGGCCAGAACATAAGCGTCACCCTCGAGAACCAGTCGCTGTTCTCGATGCAGCGAAAGACGCTTTTGGGACTTGACCTGCAGTACGAGTTCAGCAAGAACCTCAACGTCGGCGCCACCGTCCTCAGCTACGGCGAGAAATCGCTGACCGAAAAGGTCAACATCGGCGACGAGACCGTCAACAACACCATGGTAGGCCTCAACCTGAGCTGGAACACCGAGTTCATGTGGCTCACAAACCTGCTTAACAAGGTACCGACCTTCAGCTCGCTGGCGCCCTCCAAGCTCAGCCTCACCGCCGAGTACGCACGCCTGCTGCCGCGCAAGCAGAAGACGGGCTCGAACAAGGGCTCGTCCTACGTAGACGACTTCGAGTCGACGCAGACCGGCATCGACCTGCGCTCGCCCTACTCGTGGTTCCTGGCGCCCACGCCCTACGACCCGACGCCGGACGCCCTCTTCCCCGAGGCCGCCCTGTCCAACAACGTCGACTACGGCAAGAACCGCGCCCTGCTCAACTGGTACTTCATCGACCGCATGTTCACCGAGCGCAACTCGTCGCTGGCCCCGGGCTACCTCAAGGCCGACCTCAAGCAGCTCTCCAACCCGTACGTCCGCGAGGTCAAGATGCGAGAAATCTTCCCCGGCCGCGACGCCAAATACGGCGAGAGTCAGATTATACAGACCCTCAACCTGTCGTTCTATCCCACCGAGCGCGGCCCGTACAACCTCGACGCCGACAACATCGGCAGCGACGGACGCCTGCAGAACCCCGAAAAGCGCTGGGGCGGCATCATGCGCCGTCTCGACAACACCAACTTCGAGCAGTCCAACATCGAATACATCCAGTTCTGGCTCCTCAACCCGTTCCTCGACCCCGACAACCCCAATCCCGAGGGCGGCGACCTGTACATCAACCTCGGCGAAATATCCGAGGACATCCTCAAGGACGGCCTGAAGAGCTACGAGAACGGCGTACCCGTCGACGGCAACAACCAGTACATGCGTGAGACGGCATGGGGACGTGTATCGTCGCAGAACTCGCTGACCTACTCCTTCGACAACAACTCCAGCGCCCGCGTCACCCAGGACGTCGGCCTTGACGGACTGTCCAATAACGACGAGTTCCAGTTCCCAAGCTACCGCGACTACGTCAGCCGCCTGCAGACGCGCCTTGACGCCGTCACCCTCGACTCGATGCAGCGCGACGCCTTCTCTCCCCTCAACGACCCCGCCGGCGACAACTACCACTTCTACCGTGGCTACGACTATGACGAGCAGCGCCTGGGCGTGCTCGAGCGCTACAAACGCTACAACGGCGTCGAGGGCAACTCGCTCTCGCCCCAGGACGCGCCCGACCCGCTCTACCAGACTTCGCGCTCGACCCCGGATGTCGAGGACATCAACCAGGACAACACTCTCAACGAGTACGAGCGCTACTTCCAGTACAAAATCTCCATCCGTCCCGAGGACCTGCAGGTAGGCCGCAACTACATCACCGACCGCCAGCAGTCGTTCGTGCCCGTCCCCGACGGCTCGGACCAGCAGGCCGAGTGGTTCCAGTTCAAGATACCCCTCTCCGAGTTCGAGAAGGCAGTGGGCGGCATCAGTGACTTCTCCACCATCCGCTTCGCCCGCATCTTCCTCACCGGCTTCAGAAAGCCCGTCCACCTGCGCTTCGCCACCCTCGAACTGGTGCGCGGCGAGTGGCGCGGCTACGACTTCAACCTCAACAACCGCGGCGACACGCCCGCCGAGGGCAACCTCGACGTGTCCGTCGTCAACATCGAGGAAAATGCCCAGCGCGAGCCTGTCAACTATGTGCTGCCTCCCGGCGTGACACGTATCACCGACCCAGGCCAGAGCCAGATTACCCAGCTCAACGAGCAATCGATGTCGATGCGTATCACCGACCTCGCCGCCGGCGACGCCCGCGGCGTCTACCGCAACACACAGCTTGACCTGCGCAACTACAAACGCATGCAGATGTGGGTACACGCCGAGCGCCTCATCGACGACCACACCAATCTGCAGTCGGGCCAACTGTCGTGCTTCATCCGCCTGGGCTCGGACGTCAAGAACAACTACTACGAGTACGAGGTGCCTCTCACGCTGACACCGCCCGGCAAATACAGCAATGGCTCGTCGCGCGACCGCGCCGAGGTGTGGCCCGCCGACAACTATTTCAACTTCAACCTGCAGACCCTCGTCAATCTCAAGCTCGAGCGCAACCGCGCCAAGCAGGAGAACCAGGAGGGCGTGGGCTACGGCACCGTATACCGCAGCCATGACCCCGACAACGAGCGCAACACCATCGCCGTGGTGGGCAACCCGTCGCTCAGCGACGTGCGTGTGCTGCTCGTTGGCGTCCGCAACAACTCGGCCAACACCAAGGACGGCACGGTATGGGTCAACGAGCTCAAGGTCACCGACTTCAACGAGGAAGGCGGTTGGGCAGCCAAGGTCAACGCCACCCTCAACATGAGCGACTTCGCCACAGTCAACATGGGCATGCACCGCGAGACCGCCGGCTTCGGCGGCGTCGACCAGAGCCTCAACGAGCGCCGTCTCGACGACTACGAGCAGTACAACGTGGCCGTCCAGGCCGACCTGGGCAAGCTTGTCCCGCAGAAAGCCAAACTCACAGCGCCGATTTACTATTCGATATCGAAAGAGAAGACTTCGCCGAAATACAATCCCCTCGACCAGGACGTACTGCTCAAGGACGCACTCGACATGGCCGCCGACAAGCACGCCCGCGACTCAATCTCGGACTACGCCATCCAGCGCACCACCATCCAGAACTTCTCCATCTCCGGCCTCAAGTTCGACGTCCAGAGCAAGACGCCCATGCCGTGGGACCCCGCAAACTTCATGTTCAACTTCTCGTTCAGCAAGCAGAGCAAGCAGGACCCCACGACGGAGTACGAGCACACCAACGACTACCGCGGCTCGTTCCAGTACACCTATTCGCCCTACATCAAGCCCTTCAAGCCGTTCTCGTTCATGAAGAGCAAGAACAAGAACCTCAAGTTCCTGAAGGATTGGGAAATCCAGTGGCTGCCCAACAACATCACCTTCAACACCAACATGAGCCGCTACTACTTCGAGCAGCAGACGCGCTCCGAGACAGACACCAACTTCCGCCTGCCCGTCTCCGTGTCGAAGAACTTCCTGTGGGACCGCCAGCTGTCGCTGACATGGAACATTCTCAAATCGCTGTCGCTGACCTTCAACTCCAACACCGCGGCCCGCATCGAGGAGCCCGTCGGCGCCGTCAACAAGAAACTCTTCCCCGACGAATACCGCGACTGGAAAGAGAAGGTTTGGGACTCCATCCTCTCGATGGGCACGCCCTGGAACTACAACCAGACTTTCACCGGCGCCTATAAGGCTCCCTTCTCGCGCATACCCGTCCTCGACTTCCTCACCGCCTCGGTCAATTACAACGCCACCTACCGATGGGACCGCGGCGCCACCGTCGAGGGCATGCAGATGGGCAACAGCATCGCCAACCAGGCCGCCTGGACCGCCGACGGCCGCGTCAACTTCGAGGGTCTGTGGAACAAGATACCCTTTGTCAAGGACGTCAACCGCCGCTTCAGCAGCGCACGCCGTGGCCCTTCACGCGAGCGCAAGCCCAAGAAATTCGAGCGCACGTTCCAGCTTAAGGCCGACACGACACTCACCATCAAGCACAACCTGCGCACCACCAAGGTCAAGGTCACGGCCGTCACCACCGATGACAAGCCCTTCCCCATCCGCTCGAAGATTATCGACGCCAACAACGTCGAAATCCTGACCAAAGGTGACCAGAACATCAAGTTCACCGTCCTCGAGATTATCAAGGACGAGAAGAGCCTGTGGCGCGAGGTAGGCGAGTATGCCCTGCGCTTCGCCATCTCGCCGCGCTCGCTGTCGGTACGCTACCGCAACACGCGGTCGATGACCCTGCCGCTGTTCGCGCCCTCTATAGGCAACGTCTTCGGCCAGAGCACAAGCTACGGCCCCATGTCGCCGGGTCTCGACTTCGCTTTCGGCTTCAACGGCGAGGACTACATCGACAAGGCGCTCAAACGCGGGTGGCTCATCACCGATGACGGTCAGACGTCGCCGGCAATGACCTCGCGCGCCAACGAGCTCAACATCGAGCTGCAGCTCGAGCCCATCAAGGGCCTCAAGATTCAGCTGACCAGCAATCGCACCGACAACCGCACGCGCCAGGTACAGTTCATGTTCGACGGCATGCCCACCAGCTACGCCGGCTCGTACACCAAGACGCACATGGCACTGCGCTCGGCCCTGCGCAGCTCCGGCCCCGACGACGGGTACCACAGCGACGCCTTCCAGCGCTTCCTCGACAACATCCCTGTCATCCGCGACCGCATCGAGGCGCAGTACGCCGGCATGCGTTATCCCAACGCCGGCTTCCTCAGCAACAGCGGCTACGCCGGACAGGTCTACTCGCCCGAGGTCGGCGCCGTCTCGCGTACCTCCAGCGATGTCCTCATCCCCGCCTTCGTCGCCGCCTACACCGGCACCGACGCCCGCAAGCAGTGGCTCGACCCGTTCCCCTCGTTCAAAGACGTACTGCCCAACTGGCGCGTCACCTACGACGGCTTCGTCCAGCTCGGCAACCTCAAGAAATGGTTCAAGACCTTCACACTAACTCATGCATACCAGTGTACATACTCGGTAGGCAGCTACTCGTCGTACCTCAACTGGGTCGAGGCCGGAGGCGTCAACACGGGCTTCACCCTCGACGAGCTCACCGGAGCACCCATACCCTCGTCACCCTACAACATCTCTTCCGTAGCCATCACCGAGCGCTTCGCTCCCCTCATCGGCATAAACGTCACCC
This sequence comes from Muribaculaceae bacterium, assembly GCA_051871645.1. Classification (GTDB taxonomy): domain Bacteria; phylum Bacteroidota; class Bacteroidia; order Bacteroidales; family Muribaculaceae; genus CAG-873. The sequence goes on from JBJEDC010000038.1 coordinate 23,059, forward strand.
TCAAGAACGACCTGCAGATCAACGCCGAGTGGCGCGAACAGCGCACCCTCACCCTCAACTCCTCCGCCGGACAGATTGTCGAGGCCAACCAGCGCGGCCTCAAGCTCGGCCTGGGCTACAAGATTATCGGCTTCAACACCGTGCTCAAGATGAAAGGCTCGGGGCAGGGAGTCTCCAACGACCTGACCGTCAACGCCGATGTCAGCTTCGACAACAATCAGGCGCTGATACGCCGCATCGAGGACAATGGCTACACCCAGCCCACCAGCGGCAGCAAGAGCTTCAACATCAACTTCACCGCCAACTACGTCCTCTCACGCAAAATCACCGTCGGCGCCTACTTCGACCACCAGGTCAACACCCCCATCGTCACCAACGCCTCCTACCCCACCTCCAACACCAACTACGGCATCTCCATGAACATCTCCCTGGCCCGCTGACCCGTCCTAAGCTCCGGTTGGAGGGTATGACTAAAACCGACCAATGCAGAGATGTCAATCGTGATAAAAGCACATCGGCAATAACCATTCAAATCATCACAAAATACCTTTTTCTCAGAAAGATAAACGGCTCTGGATTATCGTTCAATTTTTTATTACGATATTTGCGTTACGGAAAAAGCGTAACGTAAATTGCGAAACGCAATAATCGAAGTAAATGTTATAAAGTCCAGTAATTCACTTCCCATCTCCAGATATACCGTCGACAACCGCTTCCTGTCCGAATGGCTCCGCCGCCAGCCATTCTGAGTGACCGTTGTGTTAATCCATCTACAAACGCGCCTTTCAGAGTAAAACACAAAGTATTTGCATAAATGCGCATACGTCTGATGAGTTCCTGAACTTTAGCCCGAATATCAAATAATTCTACAGAGACTATGCTTCGAAAAACATCTGTCATAATTCTGAAGAGCGTCGGCACTCTTGCCTTTGCTTATTGGGCCTTTTTGATGTCCGTTTTGACTGCTTACGGGTTTCTTGCATCATCGCCGGATGTGAGCGTACAATCAATGCTTTTGGAACGAATTATACCGAAAACCGTAGCAATAATAGTACTGTTATACATAATCCGGCTTATTTGGTTTCCGAAACAATATGGTAATAATTCCAGAGATCCATCTGTCATAGCTATGAAAGCCATCGGCACCTTAATCCTTGCATATTCGGCCCTCATGACGTCGTTCATAGCAGTTTCCGATTACTACAAATATTACTACATATTGTCTCCGGGTTTGAGCTTTGGAAACGTGCTTGATGAATTAATCATCCCCAATTCCATAGCAATTATTTCCATGATTTTTCTGATTTGGCGTTTCTGGACGCCAGGTAAACATAACGCCAATGCACAAAGAAATTTACAAAAAGACCTATAAAAAGGGAACAGATACCGAAGAGCCGAGGAGTTCGGTGTTTCTCATTTCCATGAATGATAAAATGAAAATTCTTCTGGACAATTATAGGATTGACTATAAGAATCTTGCATCGCCCAAACTTCCACTCCAGCTTTATAAGTATATAAAGAAAGGGATTGAGTTCAGGCCAGATTTAAACTGCTATACATACAAGTCAGATACACACTTCTCCCCTTTTTATGAAGACCCGTCCTTGGATGAAAACTCAAACAATGAAATATGGTTTGATAATTGTCCGGACAGGCCAAAGAGCATCAGGACATGTTTGAACTATATTTTCGCGTTAGCTAAATTGCTTGAGAAATTCCCGGAGAAATTTAACATCGTATTGAGTATCCAAGATGTAGATGACGAGACAAAAATCGATTGTTCCACCATTTCATTTTATTGTGTAAGGCCATCCCAACCAATGATGGAAGAATTGGATTCATATCCATACGAAGCTATTCTTGTCCTGACGACAAAAGCCATGCAGGAAAAGATGGGTACACAATAAAACCAGTCTCACCACCTGAGATAATTCCGTAGCCATCCATTACGATGTTTCCGTTACACAAAAAACGTAATGACAAAAGTTGAAGTACACAATTAATTCTATCAACATTAGTGCTTAAATGCAACTTTTGGCGGGGGGATGGGGGATATATGCTAATTTTTGTGTAATTTTGCGGATAATGGTAAAATCTGCGAAATATCATCTTATTATGCCTGCTGTTGTAGGACGTTTTGTCACGAGGGCTATGGGGCGCGCTGTTGCCGTAGCGGCGGTCTGCGCGGCTGTGCTCGGCAGCACCGTGTCCTGCTCCACTGAGGAAAACAATGTGGCTACACGGCAGGGATATATCGACGTACGGGTGAGCCTGAAGCCGGAATTCCGGATGCCGGACGGCACCACGCTGACGCCTGACGCCGAACTTATTCCCAATCCCGACTCGCTGGCACTGACGCTGTCCAATGAGTCGGCCAGCCACACCTGGCCCACCGTCGAGGCGTTCCGCGACGATGCCCAGAGCTTCATGGCCGGGGCCTACACGATGAAGGTTGCCGGCAGCATGCCCGACGGACCGCGCTTCGAGGGCGTGAGCAACCTTGAACTGCAGGCCGCCGGACACACTTCGGTCGACATCATAGCCACACCGTCCGTGGCAATGCTCCACTCCACCTACGCCGACAACTCGACACGCTATACCCTCGACAGCATAATGGTTTTCGTGCCCCTGCAGGGCTTCGTCACCGTTGCCAGCAGCGACACATTGCTCTACGTCAACCCCGGCGCCATCACCACTTACGCCCATATCAGCGACAAAGGCGCCGACAAGTCGGTGATGATAGCCATGCCGGGACAGGCGGCGCTCAACAGCGCCCAGGTTGCGCAGATGGGCCTAACGCTGACCGACGACGATATTACGGCCGCCATCGACGGCACTGACGCCGGTACGGTCAACCTCGCCGGCGGCCTGCCCGACAACTCCCCCGTCATCATCCCCTCCGGCTTCACTCCCGGCACACCTATCTCCATAATAGAAGGCCTGACGCTCAGCGAGCCCGTCACCATGACCGTCTCGTCGCCAACCAGCCCGCTCCGCCACGTCAACCTGGTGGTCGAAGGACCCATCCTCGAGAAGCTCAACCTCGAGACAAACTCCATCGACCTCATCAACCTCTCGCCTGCCGACGCCAAATTCCTTGAAGACAGCGGCATCCGCTTCGAAGTCGCCAAAGACCGCCGGTCGGCCAAAGTCGACTATACCGAGGCGCTCGAGGACATGGCCTCGTACGTCACCACCGTCTCGCATTTCTCCATCATGGCCGAGGACGAGGCCGGAACCTGCAACAACCCCGTCGAGCTTGTCGTGCGCACCCGCGTCATGAGCCTCACTCTGACCGGTCAGGGCACCGCCACCGTCGGTGTCAACCGCGCCATGCTGTCGATACTCGCCGGCTCGGATGTCGTCGAGGAAAACGACTTCTCGGTATACACCAAAGACAGCGACGGCACATACACCGTCGCCCTCCCCATCGCCTCGAAGAGCCACGACAGCGGCGCGACAATAAACCTGTGGTTCAACGTCCCCGCAGGCGTAAGGGACATCCCGGTACAGGTGCGCTATCTGGGCCAGCCGCGCCTCGAGACCGTCATCAAGCGAGTCAATCCCTCCTTCGCCATCAACGCCGACCCATTCGCCACCACCGCCGTCCTTTCCGTCAATAACATCGACTCCAGCCTGCCGCAGCCCGACTCCATAGCTGCCCAGATTGTACGATACGCCTCCGTGACGGTAAACGGACGCGCCGCCTCGATATGGACCCGCGACCCGTCGCACGGCGCCCTCATCATCACCGGCCTCACACCCGGCTCGCGCTATAACGTAGCGCTGAACCTTGCCGGCACAGTCTCCGCGGCCACGGCTGCCATCACAACCGAGAAAGCCGAGGGAGTGCCCATGGGCGATTTCAGCGACTGGGAACGCAGCATCAAATACGAGGACCTGCCCTGCGGCGGAAAATTCTCCGCCTCGTCGGCTCCAGTGGTAAACCGCCAGAATTTCGTCAACGTCGACGTCAACTGGCCCAAACACAAATGGGCCTCGATGAACGCCAAGACCTTCAACCGCAAGGCCGCCAACCACAACACATGGTACATGCAGCCGTCGGCCATACTCGAAAACATCAGCGAGGACACATACACCAAGGCCATCGCCATCAGCTCGACGGGCTACGACGCCAACGGTAAAGACATCCCCGACTACATCCAGCAAGAAGGCCAGCGCCTCCCCTATTCCGCCAATGTCCCCGAGGTCAAAGGCCGTGCCGCAGGACGCCTTTGGCTCGGTTCGTACGACTTCAATCCCGCCGACGGCAGCGAGAAGATAAACGAAGGCGTACCCTTCGCCTGCCGCCCGTCGGCACTCAACGGATATTTCAAATATCTGCCCGACCTCACCGACGGCTCGGACTACGGATACGTCCGCATCGAGCTGGTCAACATCACAGGCGGCAAGGAGACCAAGATAGCCACGGGCACGCTCAACTTCCGCACGCAGCCCGACTATGCCGCTTTCCGCTGTCCCATAAACTACCTCGTCTACGACCTCAAGCCCACGCATCTGCGCATGATGTTCGTGTCGAGCCACCACGCTGACTGCGGCGACACCGCCGGCGACCGCCTTGTGCCCGTCACTCCCGACCTGCCCAACGCCCGCATGCGCGGCTCGACGCTGTGGGTGTCGCAGCTCACCTTCTCCTACTGACAATCCTCACCGACAGAACCAATCCTATACAAAACCCTGATTTCAACCACATTTCCTAAGAAAAAAGCCAAGAACTTATCATACGATGAAGCCTAACGCCAAAATATCGTGGCGCCGCGCCGTGCCTGCATTCATGCTCGCTCTGGCCGTAGCTTTCGCGTTGCCGCAGAAAGCCCGCGCCCAGGAAGAATTCAAGCGAGACATCGAACAGATTTCGTTTGTCCCCAAAGGACAATGGATAACCGGTGTCAGCGTCAGTTACACACAGTCGTCGCAGGACAACTACCAGTTCCTTGTCGTCGAAAACCTCAACGGCGACGCCTACACCTTCAAGGTCAGTCCGATGGTGATGTACGCCTTCAAGGACAACCTCGCCGCCGGCGGCCGCGTGGCCTACTCGCGCCAGCGTGTCAAGCTCGACCAGGCCGACGTCGTCCTCGGCGATGACACCAACTACAACGTCGACCACCTCTACTCCATCAGCCACAACTACTCGGTGGCCGGAGCCTTCCGCAACTATATCTCGCTGGGCAACAGCACGCGCTTCGGCATCTTCAACGAGGTGCAGGTGCAGATTGGCGGCGGCCAGTCCAAACTCGAGAAAGGCCAGGGCGTGGACTACACCGGCACATACGAGAAGAACTTCAACCTCAACATCGGCGTCGCACCCGGCATGGTGATGTTCCTCAACAACTACTCGGCCATCGAGGTCAACGTCGGCGTCCTCGGCTTCGACTACCGGCGCACCAAGTCCACCACCGACCGGATTTACGTCGCCCACCGCGACTCCAAATCAGGCAATTTCCGCATCAACCTGTTCAGCATAACCTTCGGCTGCACATTCTATATCTGACACCGCCATGACCGCAAAAACTATTTTCACCGCTTTCGCCGGCCGCATCTCCATGCTGGCCGCAGTATCGGCAATGGCGATGACGGCACTGTGCGCACAGGCCGAACCGTCACAGGCAACAGCCCCGACAGCCGACACCATTAACAAAGAGCGCCTCAGCCGCCTCAACACCGTCATCCGCAAGGACGCCGCCGCCGACCGGCGCCGCATCCTCGCCGACCAGAAGGTAATCGTCGGCGCCGACACCGCTTCAATCATCCTGCCCGAAAAGAATTTCGGCCGTTATGACCGCGGCCTGTACAACTACCTGTACATCCCCAAGAGCAAATGGGCCTTCGGACTCACCGCCAACTACGGCGAGTTCAACTCGGAGGACATCCAGCTGCTCGACATCATCACCAACTTCAACTTCAAGGGCAAGCTCTACTCCATACATCCCACCGTATCGTACTTCATCCGCCACAACCAGTCGATAGGCCTCAAGGCCACCTACTCGCGCGGCTCGGCATACCTGGGCGACCTGTCGGTGGACTTTGACGACGACCTCAATTTCGACCTCCACAACGTGTCGTACGTCAACGAGACCTACGCCATGGGCGTTTTCTACCGCAACTACGTGGGCCTTGACCGCGGACGCCGCTTCGGGCTCTTCAACGAGGTCGATCTCATGTTCCAGACCGGAGCCTCGCGCTTCAAGCGCACCATCGGCGGTGAACTGCGCGACACCCGCACCAACATCACGCAGGCCTCGCTCAATTTCAGCCCCGGCGTCTGCTGCTTCCTGCAGGAGAACCTGGCCTTCAACATCTCGTTCGGCGTCTTCGGCCTGCGCTGGCGTCACGAAAAGCAGTCGACCAACGGCGAGTACAACGGCTCGCGCTTCTCGTCAGGCGCAAACTTCCGTTTCAATATCTTCAATATCAACTTCGGCCTGATGGTTGTAATCTGACTACGACATGAAACTACGCAATCTCATATATGCCCTTCCGGCCCTGGCCCTGACAGCCACGGGCTGCATCGACAACGACATACCCTACCCCCACATCCAGGCCAACTTCCTCACCATCGCCGCCACCGGCCAGGAGACCACGGCGTTCATCGACTCCACCAACCTTGAGGTCACCTTCTATCTGCCCGAGGATGTCGACATCCAGAATGTCACCGTCTCCGACTACACGCTTACCCCCGGCGCCGAAGTCGTGGGCGACGTACTCTCCAGACCCCTCGACCTGAGCACCTCCAAAGACGTGACCCTGCACCTCTATTACGACTACACATGGAAGCTGTCGGCCGTGCAGGACATCAAGCGCTATTTCACCGTCGACAGCCAGATCGGCGCCTCGGTAATCGACGCCGCCACCCGCACCGTCAGCTTCAACGTCAACGACCGCCTGCCCCTCGACCGCCTGCATGTGCTCACATGCAAGCTCGGCGCCACCGGCAGCGTCATGACTCCGGCACTGGAAGGCCAGGACGTCGACTTCACCCGGCCAGTCGAGGTCACCGTCAGCCAGTGGGGCCGCAGCGAGACATGGACAATCACCGCCAACGTTGTCGAGACCCTCGTCTCCACCGTCAACGTCGACGCCTGGACTCAGGTGGCCTGGGTCTACGGTACCACCGAGGCCTCGCGTCCCTACGGCGTTCAGTACCGCCTGCAGGGCACAGAGGAGTGGACCGACGCGCCCGAAGCATGGCTGACACGCGAGGGCGGCTCGTTCCACGCACGCCTCATCCATCTGTCGCCGGCCACCGCCTACGAGGCCCGCGCCGTCAGCGGCGACCAGTACGGCGACATCATTGCCTTCACCACCGGCACAAACCAGCAGCCGCCAAACGCCGACTTTGACAACTGGTGGCTCGACGGCAAAGTATGGTGCCCGTGGGCCGAGAACGGCACCCCCTACTGGGGCACCGGCAACAAGGGCGCCACGACCCTCGGCCAGTCCAACACCACCCCCAGCAACGACACGCCCACCGGCAGCGGCATGTCGGCACAACTACTGACCAAATTTGTCGGCATCGGTTCCCTCGGCAAACTCGCCGCAGGCAACATCTTTGTCGGCGAGTACGTCCGCACCGACGGCACCAACGGCATCCTCGCCTTCGGCCGCGAGTTCACCCAGCGTCCCACCAAGGTACGCGGTTACATGAAGTACACGACGGCACCCATCTCACACACCACCACCGGTTTCGAGAGCCTGAAAGGCCAGCCCGACACCTGCATCATCTGGTGCTCGCTCATCGACCAGGACACGCCCTTCGAAATCCGTACCCGTCCCAGCAACCGCCAGCTCTTCGACTCCAAAGGCCCGTACGTCGTGGCCTACGGTCAGATTGAGAGCGGCGAGGACATCACGGAGTGGGTTCCTTTCGAGTTCGAGCTCAACTACACCTCCACCGGCCGCGTGCCGCGCTTCCTGCTCATCACCGCCTCGGCGTCGAAATACGGCGACTACTTCACCGGCGGCAACGGCGCCACCCTGTGGCTCGATGACATCGTCCTCGAATACGACTACTGACGCCCGTGCGTAAGACATTCGCCATAGCAGCGCTGACGGCTGCCGCCATCTTGGCGGCGCTGTCGGCGTGCGGCAGCGGCAAGGGCGGTGACGGTGCCGACACGGTGGTCACACACCCCCTGCCCGACACCCTGCGAGTGGCTACCCTCTACTCGCCCACAAGCTATTTCATCTACCGCGAGGAGGAGATGGGCTACGACTACGCGCTGGTCGCCGACTGGGCCAGCGACAAGGGAATGGTGCTCGACATCCGCGTGGCGCCCAAGCTGGAGACGGCCATACAGTGGCTCGACTCGGCCAAAGTCGACATCATAGCATATCAGGTACCCGTAACCGACGCCTACAACCGTCAGGTCCTTCACTGCGGACCCGTGTCGGAGACAAGCCAGATTCTCGTGCAGAAAAAAAGCCGCGACACCCTCCTCACCGATGTCACCCAGCTCGTCGGCCACGATGTCTACGTCGAGCGCAACAGCAAATACCACCAGCGCATCAACAACCTCAACTCCGAGCTCGGCGGCGGCATCCGCATCCACCCCGTCGACCGCGACACCCTCATCACCGAGGACCTGATGGAGATGGTAGCCAAAGGCGAGATACCCATGACCATTGTCGACAGCGACATCGCCAAGCTCAACCGCACATATTATCCCGGCCTGGACATCTCGCTGTCGCTGAGCTTCGGACAGAAAGCGCAGTGGGCCGTCGCCCGCGACCGCAAATGGCTGGCCGACTCGGTAAACACCTGGTTCTCACAGGACTTGCCTCGGCTGCATACCCGCGAGGTCTACCGCCGCTATTTCGAGGAGAGCAAGACCATGCCCTCGCACACCGCCGCCATCACTTTCCGTGGCGGCAAAGTATCGCCCTACGACCATCTTTTCAAACAGTATGCCAAGGAGATAGGCTGGGACTGGCGCCTGCTCGCGGCAATAGGTTTTGTCGAGAGTGGCTACGACAGCAATGTCGTATCTTGGGCCGGCGCACGGGGCATCATGCAGATTATGCCCGTCACGGCGCGCGCCATGGGCTCTACCCCCGAGGCCATGACCGACCCGGAGACATCAATCCGCGTAGCCGTCAAAGCCATAAAGTCCATCGACAGAATGATGGCCCGCTATATTTCCGACCCGCAGAAACGCCGCCCTTTCGTCATCGCCTCGTACAACTCGGGCGGCGCTCACATCATCGACGCCATAGCGCTAGCCAGGAAGCACGGGCACAACCCCGAACAGTGGCACGGCTCGGTGGACATGGCCCTGCTGATGAAGTCGGACCCGACGCACTACAACGACCCTGTGGTGAAATACGGATATTTCCGCGGCACACAGACCGTCGAATTTGTCCGCCGCGTCGAAAACTTCTACAACAAGGCGCAAAAATACATCAGGCAGTAAACTTTCCGCCGACTTGTTTTTTTATATGATGTAGGGACACCGCTTTGCGATGTCTATCCCGCAAACCCACTGACCGGTCCGACATGCCAAAGGCATGTCCCTACATTCAGACTGTTCTGACACGTTTCAATTTTAAACTTTCAATTTTATGAAAAAATCCTACATCGCAGTCGCCCTCGCCGTGGCAATCCTCGGCGGCTCAACCCTGACTTCCTGCATCGGCTCCTTCCAGCTCACCAACAAGCTCCTGACCTGGAACAGATCAGTGGGCAACAAATTCGTCAACGAGCTGGTGTTCGTAGCATTCTGGATTCTCCCCGTATACGAAATCTCAGCCCTCGCCGACGTACTGGTAATCAACAGCATCGAATTCTGGAGCGGCAGCAATCCCCTTGCCCACGGCACCAAGAAAATCCAGGGCGAGGACGGCCAGATCTACCTTGTCAAGGCCGACCCCAAGGGCTATACCATCACCAATCCCGACGGCTCCAAGACCCGCCTCGACTTCAACGCCGAGACAAATGAATGGTCGACCAACATCAACGGCGAGGACGTAGTCTTCCTGGCCTGGGTTGACGACACCCACATCCGCGTCCCGGGCCCCGACGGTCAGATGCACACCTACACTGCCGACCAGCAGGGTCTCTACGCCTACCAGGCTTTGGCCGCAGCCTCCAACATGGCAGCAAAATAACCAAAAGAACTTAAAATATTGTTTCTTATCAGCGCAATGCTTCCCGCTTTGCGCTTTTTTCTTTAAATTTGTATGATAAACCACGAAATTTCACTTTCCGCTGAAAAAAAATTCTGCTAATGAAAATCAAGATATTGCTTCTGCTGGCTCTGCTGCCATACCTGACAGCATCAGCCGCCGTCTCCGACTCACGCACACGACTTGAAACAGCACGGATTGCCCGCGAGTCCGCCATGCACAAGGCAAAGGCCGTGCAGGACGGACAGACGCTGTACACCTCGATGATTGTCCGTTTCGACAGTGACGACGACCTGCGCCGCATCACCGACGAACTCGGCGGCGTCATCTTCCACACCCGCGCCGACATGGCGCTCTGCTGCATCCCCCGCGACAAGGTGGAGGAACTTTCGCGCGGCAATTATGTCGACAGCTATGCCATCAGCCGCAAGGCCACGGCCAACTGCGACAGGCTCAGGGAAGGCGTTCGTGTCACCCGCACTGAAAACGACAAAGAAATACCCACGCTCCCCGTCACCGGCAAAGGCGTTGTCGCCGGCATCTGCGACATCGGCCTCGACCCGTCCCACATAGCTTTCAAGGACAGACTGGGACTGGTTTCGACCTATGTCGACTCGCTCGCCATCAGAGAGGTCTGGGCACCCGGCTCCGCCCTGGACACCGGCGCCGCTCTAAAGCCCGACACCGATGACGAATGGCACGGCACACATGTGCTCAACATCCTCGGCGGCTCGGACGCGGGCAACCCCTATCACGGCATTGCCACCGGGTCGGTGCTGGCGGTCTCGCGCAGCTACCTCACCGACGTAGCGATGCTGTCGGGTATCGAGGACATCATCGCCTACGCCAAAGAGCGCGATATGCCGTGCGTGATAAACCTGTCGGTAGGCTCGTATCTCGGGCCCCACGACGGCAGCGACCTGATGAACCGCTATCTCAGCCTGCTGGGCCGTGAAGCCGTGATAGTCTTCAGCGCCGGCAACAACGGCTACAAGAACGTCACACTCCGGCATACCCTCGGCCCGGACTCTCCCGGCACTGCCGACGGGCTGCCCACCGTGGGCACGATGTGGGAAAGCCTGGATACCTGGGACGGTTTCAACATCCGCGGCGCCATGGACATCTGGAGCGCCGACACACAGACCTGCGATGTCCGTATCGTCGTCTGGGACCAGATTGACCGCAAATTCGTCTACCGCACCGACTGGTACGGTCCGGCCACCGGCAAAGCCGAGGGCGAGGCCGTCTTCGACGCCGCCGACTTGCCCGAGACGGCCGCACTGCTGAAAGGCAGCCGCGTGTACATCGCCTGGGGCACCAGCCCTGAAAACAACCGCTACAACATCGCTCTCGAATATGCCATGATTTCCGAGGCCACACTGCCGGGCACCAAATGGGCCCGCTACGTCATGGGCTGGGAGGTCCGCGGGCGTCAGGGATTCAGCTTCGATGCCTATACCGACGGCACGCAGACGTACATGCGCAACTACGGCACGCCGGGAAAGATTGACGGCACGCCCGAACTCTCCATCAGCGACCTCTGCTGCAGCGACGCCGTCATCGGCGTGGGAGCATGGAACACCCGCAACGTCGCACCTATATGGGGTTCGGACAAGGAACAGACCTTTAACTTCGACCTCGACACACCGGCGGCCTTCAGCTCGTACGGCACCCTCCGCGACGGCCGCGTCAAGCCGGACATCTGTGCCCCGGGCAATACCGTCATCTCCGCCATAAGCAACGCCTACATAGCAAAACACCCGGACGTCCGGACAATAGCCTACCGTCAGACCGTCGGCGGCAAGGAATACTCATGGTTCCAGGAGTGCGGCACATCCATGGCCTCGCCTGCCGTAGCCGGAGTGATTGCGCTCTGGATGCAGGCTCATCCGTCCCTTGATGTCTTCACCGCCGGCAAGGTGGCGGCCGAAACGGCATACATTCCCGGCGACAGCGCTAATCCCCGCTGGGGCGCCGCAGGAGCCATCGACGCCCTGGCCGGCCTCAACAAACTGAACGAGATGGCCGGAGTCGACGCCATCGTCCCCGACACTCCCGCCGAAGGTCCCGCCGGATACTTCGACCTCACCGGCCGCCGCGTCACCAACCCCGGCCCGGGCCTCTACATCGAGCGCCGCGGACGGCATGTCCGGAAAATCATAATCCGCTAAATTAGCGAAGCTGAAATAAATTTACTACATTTGCCAAAAGAACTGCCATATCAGCTAAAACAGCCATTAAAATGAACGCTCTTGCAAAAGCACTGTTCGCCTTTTTTGCGATATCAGTCGCTGCCGCCACCTCCGACGCCAAGTCTACGAAATCATCCCGGACTACGGATCGTACACCGGCAGAAGTCTATGCCGCGGACACCATGCACCGCGTATTTGATTCGCCGTTCGGCATCAGCAATCTTCCATACTGCAGCTTTATGGACTACGATGCCGTATATGTGCATGATGCCGAAAAAGAAAGGCGTGGCGTTTTTAACAAAGACAGTGTAGAGTCCATTCATCAGCTTATTTTTGCAAACGGTTATACCAAGGACAAAGGCTACTCTATTGCATACAAAAGAGACAAACCCGACCCATACGGCTATGAAAGCACGAGCAGAGGGCTCGAAATATCTCTTCCGCCCGACTATAAATTCCCCTTAAAAGATTTGCATCCCGCCAAAGCCGTCATCTGGCGCACTCCTGATTCCGTCAGGGTGGAATTTTCCTTTGTCGGCAAAGACAACAAACAGAGCGTTGCCGACCGCTTCCGCAAGCTGTTCAAGACAATGAAAGCTATGCGCGACGAAGAGGCGTCATCCGAAAAATACGATTATTACGGTCAGAAAGAATATACAATCACGGAAAGTGCTGATACAACCAAAGTGGCTTGTCTGTTCAGCCGCAACCTCACCTGGTCGAACATTCCCGCCGGATATTTCCCGGCATGGGGATGGACAAATCTCCCGGCCAACGGCCCGTACAACAAGGGTAGCGAGAGCTTTGACTCTTTCTTAAAGAGATTTAACACCGACGGCAAATTCCGAATGGACCGTACCTGCAAGTCTGATTATTCCGACCACCAGATTCGGTTGAAAAACCTGTTTGCCGATATCGCTCCGTTCTATCAGATGATAGTAAAGGCGGCCGAAGAATGCGGTCTCTATCCGCTGCAGGGCCGTGCAATCAAAAATCTGAAAGAGAAAGAATTTGACAATTACAACGTTGTGGGCCAATGGGTTTTCCCGACAGCCGACAAGATTATATACAGCGGATGGGACAACCGCAAATGCGACGAATATGACAGCAATGCTATAATGCTCATGTTCGAACGCCTCGATGACGGCAAATGGTATTGCACTGCCGCCACCTTCTTCGGCTCGATGATGGAAGCTGCCGTCCGAAAGCAGATGTATTAACTCTTCAAGTTTTATTGATAAACGAACAACAACTTTTCAGAATATAACTGACAGCTTATGAATAAAGTATTGGTGCGGGCACTTTCAGGTGCCGTTTACGTTGCCTTGATAGTGTTCTGCACACTGGCCGGAGGCTGGTATTTCTTTGCCATGACGGTGCTCTTCACCGTTCTTGGAATTCATGAATATCAGAACCTTATGGCGCACAGGCAGGGAGCCCCGATACCCTGGGCCATCCGCGCGCTCGACATGTCATCGGCCGTATTGGCGGTATGCATTACCGGCATGGTCGCCTATAGTTTCGACTATACCGACAATACATTCATCCGTTTCCTCTTCGAATCCATGGCGTGGGTGGCAGCCGGACTGATGATGCTGATACTGTGTCTGCTGGCACGCCTTACAGCCTCGCTGTGCCTGCAGAAAGGCGACGCCGTGGCATCGTGCGCGGCCTCGCTGACCGGCTTCCTCTACATCGCCGTGCCCATGAGCCTGCTCTGCTTCCTCGGCATGCTCACCGATGCCGGCACTCCCGGCGCCGCCATAACCTTCGCCCCCGGCATCTTCACTTACGCCGTGCTTACAATGTTCATCCTCATCTGGGTCAACGACACGGGCGCATTCTGCTTCGGCTGCACCCTGGGCAAACACCGTCTGTGCGAGCGCCTCTCGCCCAAGAAAAGCTGGGAGGGTTTCTGGGGCGGCTTCGCCTGCAGCGTCATCGCCGGCGCACTGCTGGCCGGATGGGCCGGTATGAAAGCCTGGTGGACCGGAGCGCTTTTCGGAGCCTGCGTGAGCCTGCTGTCGACCTGGGGCGACCTGTTCGAGTCGCAGCTCAAACGCACCGCCGGTGTCAAGGACTCGGGCAACCTCATCCCCGGCCACGGCGGCATCCTCGACCGCATCGACTCGCTCCTCTTCGTCGCTCCCGTCAGCTTCGTTTTCCTCATGCTCTTCCATCTCCTCTGATTATATTCCCCTAAAAACCAATCATTAAACCTTGGATATGAAAAACATAATCCTTGCCGCGGCTGTCATGACGGCGGGCTGCGGCGCTGTCGCCACGGCACAAGTCAGCCCACTTAAAGTCAATCAGATAGGCTATCTCTCCAAAGACATCAAGGTAGCCGTATATTCCAGCGATACGCCCGTGGACGAGCTGCGCTTCACCATCAGCGGTCCGGACGGCACAGCAGCCGTCGACTCGGTGCGCGTGACCGCCCCCTGGGCACCCAAGAAACATGCCGCCCGCATCTATTTCTCAGGTCGCAGAACACCCGGCGATTACACGCTGAAGATGCTGGACTCCAAAGGCAAAACCATTGAGTCACGTAAAATCTATATCGGCGACGATGCCTACTCGCGGCACAAAATGCACGAGATGCCGCTCGTATACATGCGCCAGCAGCGCTGCGGCTTCAATCCGGTGCACAACGACTCGTGCCACACCCATGACGGACGCCTCGTACTTTCCGGTGACCGCGACGGCGAGCACATTGACGTCACCGGCGGCTGGCACGACGCCTCCGACTATCTGCAGTACCTCACCACCTCGGCCAACGCCGTCTATCAGATGCTGTTCGCCTACCGTCAGAACCCCACCGTCTGGGGCGATACCCACAATGCCGCAGGCATGCCCGGAGCAAACGGCATCCCCGACATCCTCGACGAGGCCCGCTGGGGCCTGGAGTGGATGGTGAAGATGAATCCGACCGACACGCTCTTCCTCAATCAGATTGCCGATGACCGCGACCACCGTTACGGCGGGGCTCCAGCAGGCGACAACGTCGACTACGGCTGGGGAGCCGGCAAGGACCGTCCCGTCTTCCCCTGCATAGGACATCCCGTCGGACTACGGCAGTACAAGAACGACTCAAAAGGCCTGGCGTCGTCCGTGGCCAAATTCGCCTCGTCCTTTGCCCTTGGCGCAGAAATCTTCGGCAAGAGCGACCCGGCCTTCGCCCGCGACCTTGCCGCCCGCTCGGCAAACGCATACGCCGTCGCCAAAGCCAACCCGGGCGCCTGCCAGACGGCATGCACGGCCTCACCTTATTATTATGAGGAGGACAACTGGACCGATGACATGGAGCTGGCCGCCATGGCCCGTTACCGCCTCCTCGGCGGCGACAGCGCCATGATTGCCGACGCCGTGGCTTACGGCCGCATGGAGCCCGTCACTCCCTGGATGGGCGCCGACTCGGCCGACCACTACCAGTGGTACCCCTTCGTCAACCTCGGCCATTACGAACTGGCGGCGCAGGCCGACGGGCGCCGCCGCGCCGAGTTTGTGCGCAACATGCGCTCGGGACTGCGCCGCGTGGCCGAACGCGGTCAGGACAACGCCTTCCTCAACGGCATCCCCTTCATCTGGTGCTCCAACAACCTCGCCGTGGCCTTCGTCACCCAGGCCATGCTCTACCGTCAGCTCACCGGTGACACACAGTTCGCCGAGACCGAGACAGCGGTGCGAGACTGGCTCTTCGGCGCCAACCCCTGGAACCAGGTGATGATGATAGTCCCCGACGGCATCGCAGCCTCACCCGGCGACCCGCACTCGGCCATGACCGACCTCACCGTTCAGAGGCGTCCCGGACGCTACTGGCTGACAGGCGGCCTTGTCGACGGCCCCATCTACACCGCCAAATTCAAGTCGCTGTGGGGCGTGCATCTGCGCCGCGGCCACGACCCGTACGCCGAAGTCCAGAACGACACCATCGTATACCACGACGACTACTCGGACTACTCCACCAACGAGCCCACCATGGACGGCACCGCCTCACTGACTTTCATGCTCGGCACACTCTCCGCCGCCGGAGCCGAATAACAATGCCCGATGCGGTGTATTTGCCGCATCGGGAGAAACATTGGAGCAAAAAATTTTGTTATACTGACAGCAAAACGTTAACTTTGCACTGACAAGGGCTCCATGCCCCGTCACAGCCTTAGATTAATACACAATTAACATAACCACAATCTCCCCCATTACCTATTATGGCCAATAACACAGACCTTATTAAGGAAGTCACCGCTAAAGCGCAGCAGTGGCTAAGCGAAGAGTACGACGAAGCTACCCGCAAGGCAGTTCAGGAAATGCTTGACGCCGAAGACAAAACAAACCTCATCGAATCGTTCTACAAGGACCTCGAATTCGGCACAGGCGGCCTGCGCGGAATCATGGGCCCGGGCAGCAACCGCATGAACATCTACACCGTCGGCGCAGCCACCCAGGGTCTGGCCAACTACCTCAAGGAAGCCTTCCCCGAGGGCGAAATCAAGGTTGTCGTAGGCCATGACGTCCGCCACAACTCGCGCTACTTCGCCGAGACCGTCGCCAACATCTTCAGCGCAAACGGCATCAAGGTATATCTCTTCGAGAACTTCCGCCCCACACCCGAGCTGTCGTTCGCCATCCGTCACCTCGACTGCCAGAGCGGCGTAAACATCACCGCCTCGCACAATCCCAAGGAATATAACGGCTACAAGGCTTACTGGGCCGACGGCGCTCAGGTGCTGGCTCCCCACGACGCCAAAATCATCGAGCACGTCAACAAAATCAAGAGCGTGAGCGAAATCAAGTTCAAAGGCAATCCCGACCTCATCGTCAGCATCGGTGCCGACATCGACGCCGATTTCCTGCAGGCCGTCAAGAGCCTCTCGCTCGACCCCGAAGTCATCAAGCGCCACCACGACATCAAGATTGTCTACACTCCTATCCACGGCACAGGCGTCAAGCTGGTTCCCCAGTCGCTGAAGAACTACGGCTTCACCAACATCATCCACGTTCCCGAGCAGGACATTCCCTCGGGTGACTTCCCCACTGTAGTGTCGCCCAACCCCGAGGTCCCCTCGGCAATGGCAATGGCCATCGAGCGCGCCAAGGAGACTGACGCCGACGTCATCTTCGCCTCCGACCCCGACGCCGACCGCATCGGCTGCGTGGCCCGCGACCGCAAGGGCAACTATGTGATGATCAACGGCAACCAGATTGTAATGATTCTGCTCAACTACATCATGGTGCGCTACCGCGAGCTCGGCCTCCTCAAGGGCGACGAGTACGCCGTCAAGACCATCGTCACCACCGAGACAATCCGCTCCATCGCCGACAACCAGGGCATCAAACTCTACGACTGCTACACCGGCTTCAAATGGATTGCCAACGTCATCCGCGAGCAGGAAGGCGCAGGCCGCTACATCGGCGGCGGCGAGGAGAGCTACGGCTTCATGGCCGAGAGCTTCTGCCGCGACAAGGACTCCGTCTCCGCAATCTCCCTCATGGCCGAAATCGCAGCCTGGGCACGCGACCGCGGCATGAACTACATGGACATGCTCCAGGAAATCTACCTCAAGAACGGCTACAGTCACGAGGAGGGCATCTCCGTCGTACGTCCCGGCAAGACCGGCGCCGACGAAATCAAGGCCATGATGGTCAAGTTCCGCGAAAACGCTCCCAAGGAGCTCGGCGGCAGCCCCGTCATCCGTCTCAAAGACTACCAGAACCTCACCGACACCGACCTCACCACCGGCAAGGTCACCAAGATGGACTTCCCCGCAACCTCCAACGTCCTGCAGTATTTCACCGCCGACGGTTCGAAGGTTTCGGTACGTCCCTCTGGCACAGAGCCCAAGATTAAGTTCTACATCGAGGTACACGACAAGATGACCGACGTATCGCAGTACGACGACCTCAACGCAGTCGCCGCCGGCAAGATCGAAGTCATCAAGAAAGACCTCGGCATAGCCTGAAACCGGCAAGGTAAGACAGACAAGGACGGCCTTTTTGTTTCAGCTCCCGAGCTTTAGCGAGAGGCCCTCTTTCCTCCCATACACCGACACCCGCGCCTCAACCGGTGCGGGTGTTCGCTTTATGCCCGGCCACGACCATGAACCCCCCGCCCCAGTCCGTTGTTATAAAGCTATAACGGCTAAAACAGCCACCTTAGCCACTCACCTGCAACCAACTCAACAAAACTATGAAATACGGAATATTCTACGGATCACAGACCGGCACAACCGCCGACGTGGCAAAAAAGATAGCCGCCGCCCTCGGCGTAACCGAAAGCGACATACACAACGTCGCCGACACCGCCCCCGACAAGATGGGCGACTATGACGTCATCGTCCTCGGCACCTCGACATGGGGAAACGGCGAAATCGAGGATGACTGGTACGATTTCCTCGACGGCGCCCAGTCGCTCGACCTCAGCGACAAGAAAATGGCTCTGTTCGGCTGCGGCGACGAGTCCATGACGGACACCTTCTGCAACGGCGTCCACGACCTCTACAAGCGTATGAAACGCACCGGGGCGAAACTCATCGGCAAATACACCGCCGTTCCCTTCAAATTTGACAGATCGGAGTCTGTCGACAGCCTGCACTTCGCCCTCGGCCTGCTCCTCGACGAAGTCAACCACCCCGACCTCACCGACGCCCGCATCAGCGACTGGGCCGCCCAGGTCCACAAAGAAGCCGAAGCCTGAAAAGCGGGCTCACACCAATCCCACTGTTTAAAAAGTTTTTTGAAAGGCTTTTTAAACAGTGGGACTATGTTTCTCAGCATATCCGATTGTCAAATCAGGAAAAATTCTCTAATTTTGCATTCAGGCTCACGCCGTGCGTCTTCCGAGAGAGGGAGCGAGGCGGGAGGAAATTAAAATAAAAGGCGTTTATCAACGCTTCTTTCTTGGCACATCAAAAGCGTCGGAAACTTTTAACCCGCCAAGATTGAAGAACAGTAAACGCCCACGGGTATGTTCATACCTATCCGGCTCATTCTGTGCCTTAACCGGCATAGAATGGGTTTGGGGTATTCACATATCGGCGTGGGTTATCTGTATTTCATTCTATGGGTTAAGGAATTCCGACCTCCGTGATGTGTAGAATGAGCGAAGGTACAGATACCCACCCTTTTTTGTAATAATCCCGTCGCATAGGGGTATTGGCGGCATTTGTTCAAGCGGGCACAAAACAACCGCTGGTACCATGAACAAGACAGAACTTGCCCGTAAAATACAGGACCTTGAGGAATTAAGCAACGAGGAAAAAAACGCGTTGCTTGAACTCATACGAGGTCATAAAAAGTACGGGCTTGTATGGGAAGAAAAGCCTGAAGACATTGAGGAACGTCTGCAGGAGGACCTCCCTGTCCTCGTCGAGCGCAACGATGATAAAGTCCATCCAATAATCTCAGACAATCCTGACGCACCGAATCACATCATTATCGAGGGCGACAACCTCGCTGCTCTAACAGAATTGTCCTACACTCACGCGGGCAAAGTAGATGTCATCTACATCGATCCTCCTTACAATACCGGCAACAAGGACTTCGTCTATAATGACTTATATGTTGACCCGGAAGATACGTATAGACATTCTAAATGGCTCTCATTTATGGCAAAACGCCTTCGGATTGCGCAAAGGCTATTGTCTGATAAAGGTGTATTGTTTATTTCTATTGATGACAATGAACAGGCTAACTTAAAACTTCTTTGTGATGAAATATTCGGCTATGGAAGCGATAAATTCGTTGGTCAACTTGTTTGGTTCAAAAAACGCAAAGGTTCTTTTTTATCAAATAAAGTCGTTTCCCTAACGGAATATATCCTGATATATACACCCAAACCAAATATTCAACTTTTTGGGGGACTCCCAAGCAACAGCGAATCACAGCCTATTATAAAGAGAACGAACTCCCCCAAAATTCTCACGTTCCCTGCTAATGTTATCAAAACCAAGTTACCCAATGGCACTTACACAAAAGGTGTCTATGGCGTAGGAACAAGTGCAAGCGAACTTATCGAAGACGTCATCGCAAAAGATGGAACTTTTATAACGCCACTTGTTATAAGAGCACCGTTTGTTTGGGGACAGGATTTTTTGGAGCAAGAGCTTAACAACGGAACGGAAGTTATTGTAAACACAAAGAATTTTCAGGTTCGCGTCATCAGGCATAATAACACTTCTATTAAAGCAATGCCTTCATTTATTGATGGTAGAGAAGAAGGTGCCACAAATGAAGACGCATACGAACTACTTAAAGATGTTTTCGCAACCGATAGGCCTTTCCAATATTCCAAACCAGTCAATTTAGTTAAGAAACTCGTTTTAGCTAATAGCTATTACAATAAAGCAATTAAAGTCCTCGACTTCTTCGCAGGCTCTGGCACGACTCTACATGCTGTTATGCAGCTTAATGCAGAGGATGGCGGACACCGCCAGTGCATCCTCTGCACCAACAACGAGAATGGCATCTGCGAAAATGTTACTTACGAGCGTAACAAGAGAGTTATCGAGGGTTACACCAAGCCAAACGGTGAGAAAGTCGCCGGACTGACCGACAACAATCTCCGTTATTACCGCACTGAATTTTTGCCGCGTGAGCGCACCGTCAAAAATATGCGCGAACTCGTACAAGCCTCTACCGGCCTTCTCTGCATCAAGAATGACCTTTACACGGAGGCTCCATTCGGTGGCCGTAAGTTGAACCCTAAATATGCCCGGTATTTCGAGCACGGCAATAAGCGTATGCTTGTTATCTACGAAGAACGGTCTATACCTTTCATCGCCAATATTATCAAGACAATGCCGGACGACGAGAAAATCAAGGTTTATGTATTTTCACACGGCAGTTATGCCTACGACGATGAATTTGCCGAGGTGGAAGACCGCGTAGAACTCTGCGCCCTGCCACAGGCAATCTACGACGCTTATCAAAAAGTGCTTCCGAAGCGTAAGCCCAAATTCCTCGTCGAGAAACTTGTGGAAGAAATTGTAGAAAATGATGAAGCCGAAGAAAACAACGAAGGCTTGTTTGGTCTTGACTATGAGAAAGGAGGCGACGAATGAAACAAATACGCTATCAGCAGAAAGCCGTCGATGAACTTGTAAACAAGGTTATCGACTTACTCAGTTTGCGTGGCAACCGCCACACGCTTGTTTTCAAAGCGCCTACCGGCTCCGGTAAAACTGTTATGGTGTCGGAGATGCTTATGCGTCTCAATCAGGAACTCGCCGAGCGGCCCGATGCTCCCTATACCGAAATAGCCTATATTTGGATTGCTCCAAATAAACTGCATGAGCAGAGCTATTTCAAGATGAAGAATTACTTTACAGAGAATTGTGCCCTGCGCCCCGCCATCTACGATGAACTCGACCACTCCGCCGACGGTTACATCAAGCCGGGCGAAATTCTTTTTGTAAACTGGGAAAGCATCAACAAAGACAAGAATTTGATGGTTCGCGAAACTGAAAATTCGGCCTCGCTCTACGATATTACCCGCCGCACCCAAGACGAACACGGCATCCCTATCGTGCTTGTGATTGATGAGGAGCACATGTTCGGCGGTAAGAACGCAAAAAAGTCGGAGAAGGTCCTTGCCACCATTCAACCAAAAGTTGAAATCCGAGTGTCTGCCACACCGCAGACTAATGGCGAGCAACAGGTCAATGTGCCTCGTGAAAAGGTTATCGAGGAAGAAATGATTAAGGAGAACATCGTCCTTAATCCGGCTCTCGACTTCAAAGACCCTCACGGCTCCCTCAATCAGCACCTGATTTGGCTCGCTCTTCAAAAGCGTCAGGAACTCGCCGAAGCATACGAGGCCGCACACCGTCGTGGCGAGTGCGGCAAAATCAATCCGCTTTTGCTTATTCAGCTCCCAAACGACAATAGCGAAAACCTCACTGCCGACGACACAAAAGTAAAGGACGAGGTTATCGCTACGCTTGATGCTTATGGCATCAACACAGCCAATGGGAAACTTGCCATTTGGCTGTCGGGAGAGAAGACCGACAACCTTGATGTCATTGACCGGCCCGATGATCCCACCGAGGTTCTGCTTTTCAAACAGGCTATTGCCCTCGGCTGGGACTGTCCCCGCGCTGGCGTGCTGCTCATCTTCCGCAAAATCGAGAGTTTCCAGTTCTCGGCACAGACTGTCGGGCGTATACTCCGTATGCCGGAACAAAAGTATTACACCGACCAACGGCTCAATCAAGGGTATGTTTATACTAACCTTTCAAAAGATATAATCGAAATTGTCAAAGACGATATGGATTATCTCTCTACCAACATCGTTGCTCTGCGTCGTGAGGGGATTACCAACATCGTACTTGATTCAGAATACAGCGAGCGATTGTCAACCGACCGAAACCGCCTCGGCACGGACTTCAAGGATGTTTTGAAAAATACCTTTAAGTCGGAATGGGGATTATCTTCGGGTCAGCTAATGCTCTTTACCGAAGATATGCTTTTGGGAGAAGATACTGATGCCGAGCCGGCCGATGTAACAAGTGAGACCTACCGCAACCGACAAATTGCCTCCAGTCAGAGAGGTATCAATTTTAATGTCAAGAATATAAGTACCGATATTGTCAAAGACCTTGATATGACAGGCGAGGTTGGAACCCGTATCGTGGAGAGTAAAGCCACTTATATAAATAATGTAGCAGACCTCACGGCCATGTACCTCGCTTTCTGCAAGCGACTTCTCGGTAATGACTATGAACAGAGGAGTGTGAAGACACTCGGCGGCGCCCTCAAAGAAGTTATGGAAGGACTCTTTGAGCTATTCGAGTATGATGCAATGAAGATTATCCTTTCTAATGATAATGTGCATCATAACCGCCCCAAATTCGAACGGCTTATATCGAAAGCTATTCAGAAATACACTGAAAGGCTACATCTCCGTCAGGATATGGCTAAACGTCGAGCTTTCAAACACTACGACTGGGTCGTACCTGCCGAACGCGCTTACCCTATTGACTGTTTCAACGAACAGCCGCAGATAAGCTACCATGCGCTTCTGCCTTTCATGGAATATAAAGGTGCAAAAACTCCTGAAAAGAAATTTGCGGAATTTCTCGAAGAAAACAGCAACGCGATAGATTGGTGGTATAAGAACGGCGACCGGGGCAAAGCCCATTACGCCATTGGCTACACCAACTCTTTCGGTGAAAAAGCTCTGTTCTACGTTGATTTCATAATCCGCACTTATAGCGGCGATATTTTCCTTTTCGACACGAAAACGGAAAACAGCGATCCCGAAGCCCCATACAAGCATAATGCACTATGGGAATATATGCGTCTTCCTGAAAACAAAGGCAAGAAGCTTCACGGTGGTATCATCATTCGCGATGACTTCGGCAACTGGGTTTATTCGCCTGCTCCGCTTGACGTTAAACTCGGCACTTCCGATACGACTAACTGGGATATATTCGACCCTCAACAATACATCTGAACTATGGCAAAGAATTGGGTTCAAAATTTCTTCATTACGGTATTCGCAAAGAAGGCCTCGACCTTATGAGACTCTTTGCGAAAAGCACCG
The DNA here is from genome assembly GCA_051871645.1 of Muribaculaceae bacterium. Lineage (GTDB taxonomy): Bacteria > Bacteroidota > Bacteroidia > Bacteroidales > Muribaculaceae > CAG-873. The sequence goes on from JBJEDC010000038.1 coordinate 46,942, forward strand.
CATCGAGCCGCACTGTTTAAAAATTCAAAAAAAAGCCGCTTCCCAAAAACTTTGGGGGGCGGCTTTTTTACGGTAATGGCAAAATTTGTTATCTTTGCAAAATTAAGACAGGGAGCCAAGGTTTTCCAAACGCCGAAGCCAACCGCAAACTTACAATGGGACCCGAATTCAACCGCGAAGACTTACATAGGCTCAAGAGCCTGCTGACCGGGGCACGCAATGTCGCCCTGGTAGGTCATCTTGCGCCTGACGGCGACGCTCTGGGCTCGACCCTCGGCCTGGCGCATGTGCTGCGCGGGATGGGCAAGGAAGCCCGCGTCTTTACTCCCGACGAGCCGCCGCACTACCTGCGTGTCCTGCCGGGAGCACGCGACATCATGGCTTTCTCGAGCTTCGGCGAAAAGGCCGCATCGTGGATAAAGAATGCCGATGTGGTGCTTTGCATGGACTTCAACGCCACATACCGCGTTAGCCGTCTGCAGCCCGTCATCGAGAACGTGCGCGGCAAACGCGTGCTCATCGACCACCACGAGGGTCCCGAGCACTTCGCCGACATAGAATTCAGCTTCCCTCTCCTCTCGTCCACGTCCGAGCTTACCGCTCATCTGCTCAAGGCTCTGGGCTGGTGGAACCGCGTCAGCACCGATGCCGCCACCTGTCTCATGGGTGGCATCATAACCGACACCGGCGGTTTCCGCTACAACTCGTCGATGCCGTGCCTCTACCTCGTCGTAGCCGACCTGCTCCGAAAAGGCGTCGACAAGGACCGTCTGGTGCGCTGCCTGGTGACCACCACCACCGAAAACGCCATGCGTCTCGAAAGCTACGCCCTGGCAAAGAAGATGGAGGTCTTCCATGAGGCCCGCGCCGCCCTCATCGTCCTCACCCGCGACGAGCTCAACAGCTACAGCTACAAGAAGGGCGATACCGAGGGTCTGGTCAACCGTCCCCTCGAAATTCCCGGCATAGTCTACAGCTGTTACATGCGTCAGGAGCCCGATTATGTAAAGGTGTCGATGCGCAGTCTCGCCGACTTCCCGGTCAACCTGCTGTGCTCGCGCCACTACGGCGGAGGCGGCCACCTCAACGCCGCCGGCGGCGAATTCCGCGGCACAATGGAAGAGTGCATACAGCTCTTCAAAGACAATCTTCAGGAAAATCTCAAACTCATGTCACCGGCAGCACTCAAAGCCGCCGACCGTTAAAAACGAAATATCTACGCCGGACATCCGGCCTCTCATCACAAATTACACCGAATGAAAATCCACCGTATAATCGCACCTCTGCTGATGGCTTTCGCCGCCGCGACGGCTCTGACCTCGTGCAACGATGACCAGAGCTACGCCGACCTGCTGACCAAGGAGAACCAGTCGACAAACGTCTTCCTGGCCGACCAGCGCGTAATCAACGAAATCCCCACCGACACCAACTTCGTCTTCCAGACCGGGCCCGACGCCCCCTACTACCGCCTCGACGAGGACGGCAACCTGTACATGCAGGTAATCGACCCGGGCACGCGCGGCAACTACGCCAAGCAGGACGAGATGATTTACTTCCGCTACACCCGCTGGAACCTCGAAACTTACGCCAAGACCGGCGACCTGGGCGAGGGCAACGGCAACGAGAGCAACATGACCAGCGACAACACGTTCTTCCGCTACCAGAATTTCACGCTCAACAGCTCGAGGCAGTGGGGCACCGGCATACAGATGCCTCTGACGCTGCTCCCCGTCGACGCCGTTGTCAACCTCGTCGTCAAGAGCCAGTACGGATTCGTCGCCGACCAGACTTACGTCATTCCCTTCCTCTTCCGTCTGCGCTACTACCGCCCGCTGACATAAAATACAGGCGACTGACCCCTGAATAATTCACATTAGCTCCATATACCTAACTCTATAATAAACCATGACACTCATCAAGTCAATCTCAGGTATCCGCGGCACCATCGGTGGCGCTTCGGGCGAGGCCCTAACCCCCATGGACATCGCCAAGTACACAGCCGCTTACGCCACATTCATCGACCGCACGACAACATTGCCCTACCGCTCGATAGTAGTAGGCCACGACGCCCGCATCTCGGGCCCGATGGTTATCGACATCGTTGTAGGCACCCTCATGGGCATGGGCTTCGACGTCATCAACATCGGCCCGGCCTCAACCCCCACAACCGAGCTGGCAGTGACGTTTGAGGAAGCCTGCGGCGGCCTCATCCTCACAGCCTCGCACAACCCCAAGAACTGGAACGCCCTCAAGCTGCTTAACGAGAAAGGCGAGTTCCTCTCTGCCGCCGAAGGTGAAGAAGTTCTGCGCATAGCCAACACCAAGGACTACGTCTTCGCCGACGTCGACCACCTCGGTCACCACCTCAAGAACACCACATACAACCGCCGCCATATCCAGAAGGTCCTCGCCCTGCCCCTCGTGGACACCGAGGCCATCCGCAAGGCCAACTTCACCGTCGCAGTCGACGCCGTCAACTCGGTGGGCGGCGTGGTTATCCCAGAACTGCTGCGGGCCCTGGGCGTCCATAACGTCATCGAACTCAACTGCGACCCCACCGGCAACTTCGCCCACAATCCCGAGCCAATCCCCGAGAACCTCAGCGAAATCTCCAATGTCGTCAAGGACAATCACTGCGACGTGGGCTTCGTCGTCGACCCCGATGTCGACCGCCTCGCCATCGTCATGGAGAACGGCGAGATGTTCGTCGAGGAATACACCCTCGTCGCCATTGCCGACTACGTCCTGGCAAACACTCCCGGCCCGGCCGTCTCCAACCTCAGCTCGAGCCGCGCCCTCAGCGACATCGCCGGCAAACACCGCTGCCCGTACGTGGCATCAGCCGTCGGCGAGGTCAACGTCACCACGCTGATGAAGCACATCCGCGCCGTCATCGGCGGCGAAGGCAACGGCGGAATCATCTACCCCGAACTTCACTACGGCCGCGACGCACTCGTCGGCGTGGCACTCTTCCTCACCCTCCTTGCCAAGAGCGGCAAAAAAGTCAGCGAACTCAAGAAGACCTATCCCCAGTATTCCATCGCCAAAACAAAGATACAGCTCACGCCCCACACCGACGTCGACGCCCTCTTCAAAGCCGTCAAGGCAAAATACTCCCAGGAGAAAATCACCGACATCGACGGCGTCAAAATCGACTTTCCCCACAGCTGGGTACACCTGCGCAAGTCCAACACCGAGCCCATCCTCCGCGTCTACAGCGAAGCTCCCACCATGGCCGAAGCCAAAGACCTCGGCAAAACCATGAAAGAGCTCGTCCTCACCATGACCGCCGAAATGGAAGCCAAAGCCGCCAAAAAGTAACCTACCCCACCCCCAAAAACCGAGCCCCGAAGTCCATTCCGGACCCGGGGGCTCGTTTTTTACAGCGTAAGCATAAAACTTTATTGCAAATTCAAATTTCAACTGAGCAAAATTTCGCGTAGCGACTGGTGGCGGATGCCGTTGAGAGTGTTGGGGGAGGTGCCACGAAGAGTGATGACGGTTTTTTCGTAGTTATCGGGGATTTTGGCTAAGTTGCCGAACTCACGGGCAGCGGTGCCATCGTCGAGGACGGTAAGAGCGACCTGTATGTAGCGATATTCATTATCTTTCTCGGCAATGAAATCTATTTCGCGGCCTTGTGGCATTACTCCTACCGAAACCTTATATCCGCTGCTTCGCAGGTGATTGTATACGACATTCTCCAGCAGACCGCCGATGTCGTTAGGGCGATAGCCGATAATGGCATTGCGGATGCCAAGGTCCTCGAAATAGACCTTCTCGCCAATCTCGAAGAAACGCTTGCCGTCTATGTCCCAGCGGCGCACGCGGTTGACAATAAAGGCCTCCTCCAGATAACCGATATATGACTGGACACTTGATGTGCTCGACGTTATGCGCTGCGATTTAAGATAGTCGGCAATCTTTTTGGCTGTAAATATATTACCGACATTATCGGCAAGATAAAGCATAAGTCTTTGCAGAAAGTCCGTTCCCCGCAAAGCATGACGACTTACTACATCACGGTACACAACGGCATCAGTGACACCGGTAAGGTATTCGTTCCAGGTACTCTGATCCGGCAGATTACGCAGATACGGCAAACCTCCAAAACGCAGATATGCCTGAACAGCCTCGTCAGAATCCTGTCGGGAGTGAAATTCAAGAAACTCACTGTAGGTCAGGGGATGAACATGTACTTCTATGCTACGGCCCGCCAGACGCGAAGCCATCTCGGACGAGAGCATGCTCGAATTACTGCCCGTAAGGTAGATGTCATTGTTCGGGTCAAGTATAAGCGAACGCACGACACGGTCAAAATCGGCAACTTCCTGTATCTCATCAAGGAAAATGTAATTTTTACAACCGGCTGTAATGCGCGAGGTTATCTCCGAATACAGCGTCGCCGCATCCTTTATATGGGAGAAAGCAAAATCCTCAAGATTTATGTTGATAAAGTTTGCCACGGGGTTTTGACGGCGTATTTCGTCGGCAACAGCCCGAAGGATGTAACTTTTCCCCACACGGCGTTGTCCGACCAGTGTCTTTATGATGTTTTTACCGATATATGGCCGAATTCGGTCCATATATAACGGTCTTACAATAATACCTCCGGTTTCTTCCATAATTAAAACTTTTTGCAAATATAGCAAAAGTTTCCAATATAACGGAAGCTTTTGGTGATTTTCGAGAAAGTTTCAGTTATATTGGAAACTTTTTGAGGTGGCGGAAGTCAGTTGGCGTGAGAGGACATGGGGTGCAGGAGCCAGTGGCGGTAGGTGGGACCCATGGTGCGGATTACGGCGTGCCACATGGCGTCGCCGTGGAGGGAGAGGAGTTGTTTGGGGGTGATGGAGGGTGAGGGAATGGGGACTGAGCTGGCGGTGATGGTAGAGTTTACCTGAGAGGTGGGGAGAGGGTCGGCTACGGCCCAGACGTCCTGCTCGAGCTCGGACTGGAGCTGGCCTTTTTCCCAGCCGGAGTAGCCGATGAAAAAGCGGAGATGACCGTCAACTTCGTAGCCGGAGTTGACGTAGTCGATGATGTCGTCGAATTCACCGCCTATCCAGAGGCCTTCGGTGTACTCGCGGGCACCGGGGATGAGGCCGGAGCCGAGATTGTGGATGAAGAACAGACGGTCGTGCGACATGGGTCCACCGCAGTAGACGGGCACCTTTGTTTCCGGGCGCACGCTATCGAGCACCTCGTCCAGCGTGATGGCCGTGCGGTTGTTGAGCACGACGCCCATGGCACCGTTGTCAGTAGCGTAGTCGACGAGCGAGATTACAGCATGTTTGAAAAACTGCTCCTTCAGAAACGGCTCGGACACAAGCAGCGAGCCATTGCGGACGGGTCGTCGGTCGGTCTTGAAATCAAATATTTTACTGCGGAAATTTTTCATCGAACCTCCTTTTGTATGCAAAGATAGCAAATCGTTGTCATTTAAACGGTCTCAGACACCGATTGGTTGCGGAAAAATTGCTAAATTTGTCTGCTCTAAGCGACAATCCACACGGAACAACGCTCCCGCCGGAATGCCGCAACGCTCTATCCGCAAAATGAACACAGAATTTTCATCGCCCCTGCTCGAGGCCGCCGTCACCGAACTGTCCCGCCTTCCCGGCATAGGACGCAAGACCGCCCTGCGGCTTGCCCTCCACCTGCTCCGCCAGGACACAGCAGCAGCCGACGCCCTGGGCAACTCGATAATAAACATGCGGCACGGAATACGCTACTGTAGCGTGTGCCACAACATCAGCCCCTCCGAAATCTGCCCCATCTGCGCCTCCGAAGCCCGCGACCGGCGTACCGTCTGCGTGATTGAGAACGTGCGCGACGTCATGCTGTTCGAGAATACCGGCATGTACCGAGGCGTCTACCACGTCCTTGGCGGCGTCATCTCGCCCATGGACGGCATCGGCCCCGACGAACTGGAGATTGAGTCGCTGGCACAGCGCGTCCGCGACGGCGGCGTGGACGAGGTCATCCTCGCTCTCGGCGCCACCATGGAGGGCGAGACCACCAATTTCTACATTTACCGTCGCCTCGAGGGTCTGCCCGTGCGCGTCACCCAGCTTGCCCGCGGCGTCGCCGTCGGCAACGACATCGAATACACCGACGAGATTACTCTGGGCCGCTCGCTGCGCGACCGCACCCTCTTCTCCGACACCTTCAGCCAGGAATTCTAAATGGAAGCTAAACTCGCACTGACATTGCGCGCCCCCGAGCCTTCGGACATCGACATCATCTACCGCTGGGAGAACGACCCGACATTGTGGCATAACTCGTTAACCCCTCCGCTGACCTCGCGCCAGCAAATCTGGGAGTATGTGCACAACTTCACCGGCGACATCGCCCGCGACGGCTCACTGCGTCTAATGATACAGCCCGATGACAGCGCCGACCCCGCCGGCACCATCGACATCTGCGACTTCAACCGCCGAGGCAACGCTGCCTTCGTCAGCATCTACATCGACCCGGCAATGCGAGGGCGCCACATCGCCACCGAAGCACTGTCGCAGGCACTGACACTGTCCCGCGAAGCCCTCGGCCTCGAGACTCTGGCCGCACTGATACGCACCGACAACGAAATTTCCAAACGCCTTTTCACCGCTGACGGCTTCACCCGCACCGGCATCCTCCCCGACTGGCTGGGAAAAGACAACGACCTCGAAATTTTCTGCCGGAAACTGTAATTTTTCGGCACCTCGCTGCGTCTAACCTTAATAGAAACAACAAATCAATCCTAATATAACATTCACACGATGGACTTACTCAAAGCCGACAACATCGTCAAGCAGTACACCGGTCACCTCGCCCTCGACGACGTGACTGTGCATGTCCGCGAAGGAGAGATACACGGACTTCTCGGCCCCAACGGCGCCGGCAAAACCACTCTCATACGAATTATCAACCATATCACGGCTCCCGACCGGGGCTCGGTGGTCTTCGACGGCCATCCCCTCGTCGCCTCCGACGTCGCCAACATCGGCTATCTGCCCGAAGAGCGCGGCCTTTACAAAAAGATGCGCGTGGGCGAGCAGGCCATGTTCTTCGCCCGCCTCAAAGGCCTCAGCGCCCGTGATGCCGAAAAGAACCTCAAGGAGTGGTTCGACCGCCTCGAAATGGGCGGATGGTGGAACAAAAAAGTGCAGGAACTGTCCAAGGGCATGGCCCAGAAAGTCCAGTTCGTCATCACCGTCCTCCACAACCCGCGCCTGCTGATTTTCGATGAGCCCTTCTCGGGCTTCGATCCCATAAACGCCAATCTGCTCAAGCACGAGATTCTGCGTCTGCGCGACCAGGGCGCCACCGTCATCTTCAGCACCCACAACATGGGCAGCGTCGAAGAGCTCTGCAACTCCATCTCGCTGATAAACAAGGGTAAAGTCATCCTGTCCGGTAACGTCGACGAACTGCGCCGCGAGCATGGCGCCAACACATATCAGCTCACCTACGAAGGCAGCGGAGACACATTCCGGGCCGCTGTCGAGCCTCTTGCCGTCATCAACAGCGAGGCCCCCGGCACCATGCAGGTTCGCCTGCGCGGGAACGCCACCCGCCACGACCTCGTGGACAGCGCCAACAAGACCGGCCAGCTGGCGTCATTCGCGCCTTTCCTGCCCTCGATGGACAATATTTTCATCAACGCCGTGCAGGCTGCCGGAGTACAAGTTCCCGAATAACCCAACCGCCAGACATCCAGAAAAATGCGAAATTTCTTCCTTATAGTTCGCCGCGAATACCGCGAGCGCGTACGCACCAAGAGCTTCATCATCACCACATTGCTGACGCCCGTCTTCATGATTGCCATGATGGTGCTCCCGACCGTGATGATGATGTTAGGCGGCGAGGACAGCAAAACCATCGCCGTCATCGACGAAAAGGCCACAATCGGTCCTTTGCTCAAAAGTTCGCCCGAAATTCAGTACAACTACGTTACCATCAGCCTTGACTCGGCCAAGAACGACGAGCGCTTCGACGGCATCCTCGTCATCGGGCCCGACATCATGACCAATCCCTCCGACCTAACCCTCTACACCCACGAGTCGACGGGCATGGAGGCCTCGATGGCCATACCCTCGCAGGTCGGCGGCATCATCGAAAAGGAGCGCCTCAAGAAATACGACATCCACGACCTCGACAAAATCATGGAGGAGGTCAAGGCCGACTGCAACATGAAAACCCTGCGTATCAGCGACGAAGGCGATACCGAAGACTCGTCCATCGTCTCCTTTGCCCTCGGTTTCGGCATGGCCTTCATCCTCTATATGTTTATCATCCTGTACGGACAGATGGTGATGACATCCATCATCGAGGAGAAGAACAACCGTGTGCTCGAAGTGGTGGTTTCGTCAGTCAAACCCACTACACTCATGTGCGGCAAGGTCGTCGGCATAGGCTGCGTGGCCGCCACACAGATTATAATCTGGGCGGTGATTGTCTGCCTCTTCATGTTCATCGCCATGCCTTTCATCAATGCCGACGCAGCCACCGCAGCATCGAGCGCCGACATGGCCGAGCTGACAGGAGTCCTGGGACAGCTCACCGACCCCGGCTACATCCTCGGCATGTTCGGGTGGATGACAGCCTTCCTCATCGGCGGCTACATGTTCTACTGCGGTATCTTCGCCGCCATCGGCTCGGCCGTCGACAACGCCCAGGACGCCAGTCAGCTGACCACGCTGGCCATGCTGCCCATCATCATCGCCTTCATTGTCGACTTCAGCGTCATGAACAATCCCAACTCTACTTTGGCCCAGGTAATGAGCCTGATACCCTTCACCTCGCCCATAGTAATGGCCTCGCGCATACCCTTCGGCATACCCGTATGGCAGCCTGTCGTGTCGCTGCTCATCCTTGCCGTCAGCGTGGTGTTCATAATGTGGTTCGCCGCCAAGGTCTACCGCGTCGGCATATTCATGTATGGCAAAAAGCCCACCGTGCGCGACCTAATCCGCTGGGCAATGTACAAATAACGTTTTTAGTCCATGTTTCTCACCATAGTAATGCTGGTTGTGTCGCTGGCCGTGGTTCTGGTCGGCGCCAATCTGCTTGTCGACGGCTCGTCGGCACTCGCCCGTCGCTTCGGCATGAGCGACGTGACGGTGGGTCTCACCGTCGTCGCCTTCGGCACATCGAGCCCCGAGCTGGCCATCTCGATAGTCTCCGCTCTTAATGGCGCAACTTCACTGACTGTCGGTAATGTCGTGGGCTCCAACACGTTCAACATCATGATGATTATCGGCATCACGGCCATGATCAAACCGCTAAAGGTCGAGCGAACCATCATGTCGCAGCAGATGCCGCTGATGGTGCTGTCAGCCTTGCTGCTGCTCATGTTAGGCAACTCGTCGCTTCTCGACGGCACACCGACAAACATCATCACGCGCACCTCCGGCATGTTCATGCTGCTGCTTTTCGCGCTGTTCATGATTTTCACGGTGCTGACGTCCAAGGTTGAAATGCCGGGCGTACCCGCAGGGACAAAACTTGAGTCCGGCATCACACCGCCTATCCCCGAAAATCCGCAGGCCGAAAAACGCATGCCGCTGTGGAAACAGATTTTATGGATAGCCCTCGGCCTCGCCGGCCTCGTCTGGGGCGGAGACCAATTCGTCGACTCGGCCTCGGTTCTGGCCAAGTCGCTCGGTATGTCCGAAGCCACAATCGGCCTGACCATCGTGGCCATGGGCACAAGTCTGCCCGAGTTGGCCGCAAGTATCGTGGCCGCATTCAAGGGCAACCCGGGCCTCGCCGTCGGCAACGTCGTAGGCTCCAATATCTTCAACGCCACCATCGTCCTCGGCACCGGCGCCGTCTGCGCGCCTCTGTCGATGGGCACCATCGGCAACGTAGACCTGCTCGTGCTTACCGCCGCCTCACTGCTGTTCTGGCTCGAGGGCAAGGTCTGGGGCGACCATGTCATCAACCGATGTGAAGGCGCCGTCCTTACCCTCGGTTACGTCGCATATACGGCATGGCTCCTCGCCGCAGTATGATATAACTGCCGTCGTTTCTTGGCTATTGGCTGCAAATTCCTTAAATTTGCATAGTCAACTTCAACAGTAATCCGTCCACACGGACACACCGCCAATCCTATGAACGACTATATCGAGGTACGCATCGACGCCGACCCCTGTACCGAGGACATCACCGATTTGCTCGCCGCCGAGCTGGCAGACATCGGCTTTGAGTCTTTTGTCGCTGACTGCAAAGGACTTACAGCCTACGCGCCCATAAAGCTTTACGACAAAGAGGCCGTAAAGAAAGCCCTGGCCGATTTCCCCATCGAATGCTCGCTGAATGTCTCCGACAACTTTGTCGAGGGGCGCGACTGGAACGCCGAGTGGGAGAAAAACTATTTCCGTCCCATCGTAATCGGCAAGCGCGTAGCAATCTACAGCAGTTTCCACACCGACGTGCCCGAGGCCGAGCACAAAATCGTCATCGACCCCAAGATGGCCTTCGGCACCGGGCACCATGCCACAACCTCACAGGTAATCAAGGCTCTGCTCGAGCTTGACCTGCGCCGCAAGACCGTCATCGACATGGGCACCGGCACCGGTATCCTCGCCATCCTGGCGGCACAGCTCGGCGCGGAACATGTCACCGGCATCGAAATCGACGAGTTCGCATACGTCAACGCCGTCGAGAATATCCGCCTCAACGGACATCCCGAAATCACTCTCATCAACGGCGACGCGTCGGCTCTGGCCGGCGTGCCTGCATGCGACGTCTTCATCGCCAACATCAACCGCAACATCATCACCGGCGACATCGGCCGCTACGCCAAGGCGATGAAACCCGGCGGCACGATGCTGCTCAGCGGCTTCTATGTGGAAGACATCCCCGTCGTCACCGCCGCAGCCGAGAAACACGGCCTGCGCGAGACCGGATACACCGACGAGGAGCGCTGGGTATGCCTGCGCCTCGCCAAAGACGCCTGACCTAATGACCATCCAACGAATTATGACTTTGAAACATTACATAGCGGCAGCATTGCTGTTTGCCGCAGGCGCCGCCAAAGCCCAGCAGCCGGCTGACACGGCAGCGGTGACCGACTTCACCGAAGAGGTCACCGAAGTAATCCTCACCGACAAAGCCGGCGACGGCAAAGAAATGGCACGCCCATTGCGCTTCGCCTGGGGCGCCGAGCTCAACGGCGGAGTCGAGATGAGCGGACACGACATGTCCACAATCGGCATCGGCGCCAACTTCGGCCTCGAATACAAATGGCTGCGTTTCCTCGGCGTAGGCGCCGAAGCCAACATCATGGTCGACAACTCGTCGCGCGTATTCCCTCTGGCAGTGATTTTCCGCACCGACTTCTCGCAGCGCCGCCGTCTGTGCTTCCTCGACCTCAGAGGAGGTATCGCACTGACCTATTTCAAGAATGAAAAGGAGTCGACACAGGGCTACGGCTCGGCAAGCGTCGGTTTCACTCTGGCTTCGGGACGCACCTTCGCCTCATTTCTGTCCGTCGGCTATTCCTATATCGGCCGCGACCGCTGCATGCAGCGCGGAACCGAGCACGACTGCCGCGGCATGAGTTACGCCACAATCCGCCTCGGTATAAGTTTCTGACCTCAAATGCATAACGGATGAAAAAAATAAGCCTCCTCCTTGCCGCAGTCGCCATCGCCCTGACGGCACAGGCTCAGACACCGCAATACATCAACACCGGAGCCAACCACCTGACGATGAACGGCGCCGATTGGTCGGCCCTCAGCTCCAAAATGGCAAAACTCTCTGCCGGACAGGACACGGTGGTGCGCATACTCCACATCGGAGACTCGCACATACAGGCCGAATTCGTCACCAACGAGCTGCGCCGCCTCCTGCAACAGCAGTACGGCAACGCGGGCCGCGGCCTGATTTCGCCTCTCAGGCTGGCCGGCACAAACCAGCCCCACGATTACACCATAACGGCTACTCCCGGCACCAACTTCCGTCAGACACGTCTGCTCAAGCACCCCTGGCAGGCAAAGCCCGGCGTAACGGGTATCGCCGCCGAACCGCAGACCGACACGGACATTACTTTTACACCCAAAGCCGCCGGTCACAATATCACTTCTGCCAAAATTCTGACCGCGAAAGGCAGAACCGACATAAATCTTATCGCTCCGTTGGACTCGCTGTCTGTTCCCCTGCAGGAAGATAACGCATTGTACGGCGCAATCCTTGAAAACGGCAAGCCCGGTATCGTTTATTCGGCCATCGGCAACAACGGCGCCACTTTCAACGACTACCTCCTCATCGACTCGTTCCCCTCGCAGACACGTATCTTCCAACCGGCCCTAATCGTGCTCTCGATGGGAACCAACGAGGCTTTCTCGCACATGACCGACAAGGAGATTGAGGATTCGGCACGCACTCTCATCGCCATGCTCCGTCAGTTCAATCCTGATGCCGAGATGCTGCTGCTGACACCGATGGAGTGCCAGAAAAACCGCAACCACGGCTACCGCCCGCTGTCGAAAGAATACGACATCCTCGCCCGCAACGCTGATGTCGCCGACATCATCAAACGCATAGGCGCCGACATGCACGTCCCTGTATGGGATTTCTACACCGTAGCAGGCGGTAACGGCGCAAGTACGCACTGGCTCGACGACAAACTCATGAACCGCGACCGCATTCACCTGGTAAAGCCCGGCTATGAGCTTGAGGCCCGGCTCCTCTTCGACGCCCTGCAGGAACAGTTCGCGCCCGCCGCATTTAAATAATTTTAACATTGGATTATAGCTCTTATCTGTAACTTTTGATTGCTCCCTGCGTCTAATATATTAAGCAAAGACCGAAATTATCCTATCACTCTCCTTATTCATCATATCCGAAACCAAATTTCACAAAACATTTTATTTATGAGAAAACTATTTATCGGCGCAATAGCTGCCATCGGCATGCTGTTCAGCGTCGGCGCTTCGGCTCAGGAACCGGACATGGCCGCAATGGCCAAACAGATTCCGGCCGCTCCCATGGACAGCGCCGTAGTCACGGGCAAGCTCGCCAACGGCCTTACCTACTACATCCGTCACAACGAAAATCCCAAAGGCCAGGCCGATTTCTTCATCGCCCAGAAGGTCGGCTCAATTCTCGAGAACGAGGACCAGCGCGGTCTGGCTCACTTCCTCGAGCACATGTGCTTCAACGGCACCGAGAACTTTCCCGGCAACTCGCTCATCGACTGGCTCGAGACCGTCGGCGTAAAGTTCGGTCAGAACCTCAACGCCTACACCTCGATTGACGAGACCGTCTACAACATCTCCAACGTTCCCGTACAGCGCAAGGGCGTAGTCGACTCGTGCCTGCTCATTCTCCACGACTGGGCTGACGGCCTGCTCCTCGCCACCGACGAAATCGACAAAGAGCGCGGTGTCATCCACGAGGAATGGCGTCGCACAAACGCCGGTCAGCAGAAGCTCATGGAGTCGCTGCTGCCCACCGTTTATCCCGACAGCAAATACGGCACACGCCTCCCCATCGGCCTGATGTCCGTTGTCGACAACTTCGACCCGCAGGTTCTCCGCGACTACTACGAGAAGTGGTACCGTCCCGACAACCAGGCTATCATCGTTGTCGGTGACATCGACCCCGCCTACATCAAATCGCAGATCGAGAAAATCTTCGGCCCCATCAAGATGCCCGAGAACGCCGCTCCCCGCCTTTACGAAGGTGTTGGCGACAACAAGGGTACCATCTACGCCATCGGCAAGGACAAGGAACAGCCCATCGCCATCGGCCTCATGGCCTTCAAGCAGCCCCAGCAGCTCCTGCCCCGCGAGCTCCGCGGCACGATGGCTTATTTCAGCATCGCATATCTCGAGGACATGATCGGCCGCATGCTCAACCAGCGCACAAGCGACATGGCCAAGAAAGCCGACTGCCCCTTCGCTCAGGCTTCGTTCGACCTCGGCACCTTCCTGGTATCCGACACCAAGGACGCCCTCAACGTTCAGATTGTCGGCAAAGGCAACGACATCCGTCCCGCCATTGAGGCCGCCTACCGCGAGCTTCTCCGCGCCGCCCGCAACGGCTTCACTCCCAGCGAATATGACCGCGCCAAGAAGGAATACATCGCCGCCCTCGACCGCCAGTACCAGCAGCGCAACGGCCGCGAGAACACCTCGTACGCCCGCGAATATGCCGCAAACTTCACCGAGCTCATCCCCGCTCCCGGCATCGAGTTCGAACTCAACATGGCCAAGCAGCTCGAGGCTCTGCCCCTTGACATGATCAACCAGGCCATGAAGGAACTTGTAGGCCCCGACAACCGCGTGGTCATGCTCCTCCTCCCCGAGACCGAGGGCTACCATTTCCCAAATGAAGCCGAGCTGAACAACATATTCGAGAAGGTTGACGCCGAGGAAATCGAGCCCCTCAAGGACGAGACCAAGACCGAGCCCCTCATCGAAAAAGAGCCCGTCGCCGTTGCCTCCAAGGTCGGCCACAACGCCCAGTGGGACGCCACCGAGCTCACCTACCCCAACGGTGTGAAGGTCATCCTCAAGCCCACCAAGTTCAAAGAGGGTGAAATCCAGTTCAATGCCATCGCCAAGGGCGGTTACTCCGGCCTCAACGCCGACCCCGCTTCGCTCATCTTCCTCGAGAACGACTTCTTCGACCTCGGCTACGGTTCCTACACCTCCAAGGATATGGAGCGCTACCTCAGCGGCAAGCAGACAGCCCTCTCGATGGGCATCAGCGACTACACCCGCGAACTCATGGGCAGCACCACTCCCAAGAACGTCCAGACTCTCTTCGAGCTCGTCTACATGAGCTTCAAGGACCCCAAACTCTACGAGGAGGACTTCAACGGCATGCGCGAGCGCATCAAGAGCATCCTCGCCAACCAGCTCAAGAACCCGCAGGTAGTGTTCCAGCAGGGCATGCTCAAGAATATGTACAAGAGCCCGGCCAAGCAGTTCCCCTCGCTTGAGGACATCGACAAGGCCAACCGCGAGGAGTGCGAGGAAATCATCCGCACTCTCTTCTCCAACCCCGCCGACTTCACCATCGCTATCGTCGGTGACATCAACGTCGACGAGATGAAAACCCTCTCCGACAAGTACATCGGCAGCATCGCCGCTCCCCGTATCGCTTCTGTTCCCTTCGTCCAGAACCCCGACATGGAGTACACCACCGGTGCCGACGTCATCAACGACTCCATCCAGATGGCCGAGCCCCAGGTCTGGACCTGCATCTCGTTGAGCGCCGCCGTTCCCTACACCGCTAAAGAGCGCATGGCAGCCTCGATGGCCGGTCAGATTCTCTCGAACCGCCTCATCAAGAAAATCCGCGAGGAAATGGGCGCCACCTACTCCATCGGCGCCGGTTGCTCGCTCGCACGTCTCGACAAGCAGAACCTCACCCTCCGCATTCCCTTCCCCATGAACCCCGACCGAAAGGACGAAGTTCTAAAGGAAATCGCCCAGATGATTAACACCATGCCCGAGAATGTCCGTGACGACGAGTTCCAGCCCATTCAGGAGTACATGGTCAAGACCGCCATCGAGAACCAGGAAAAGAACGAGTACTGGGCAGGCGCTATAGTAGGCACTCCCCTCAACGGTGTTGACGTCTTCACCAACCAGGCCGACCTCGTCCGCAGCATCACCAAGCAGGACGTCATGGCCATCATGAAGCAGCTCATCGGCGCCAACAACTACCGCGTCTACAACCTCAACCCCGCCAAGTAAACCCATTCCCCTGATACACCAGGCGCTGTGCCCCCCACCGGCACAGCGCCTTTTTTACATCCTCCCCCGTCTCCACTCCGCTTCAGCCCGGGCGTTACACGTCCTCCCCTGTCCCCGCTTTTCCGGCATCATACCCGGCCTTTTGTCCGGGCACGCGAGCTTCAGCGAGCGTCCTCCCCCCGCTTCACACAGCAGCGGCGGCACGTTCCCGGTTTCCCGGTCAGCGTGCCGCCGCTTTTCACTATGTCAGAGTTGAGAAGAGAATGTTCCTTTTATCAGTCGCCCAGCGAGATAGCGTAAAAGGCCTGCTTGCCGGTGGGATAAACACCCTTGACGTACATTACCTTGTCATCATCGCTCTTCATGATGGCCTTGTAAATGGTCTCGATGTCATCCGGGCTGTTTACGCGCTGGCCGTTGATGACGGTGATGATGAAGCCGTCGCGGATGCCGGCGTCCTTGACACGTCCGTCCTCGACGCCCGAAACCTGTACGCCGTTGCTGATTTCAAGTTGCGTCAGGCGCTCCTCGCTTACCTTGGTGAAGGCACAGCCGAGATCCATCAGGCTTGCAGCCTTGGTAAGTGCAGTATCACCCTTGCTGTTGCGCAGCTTGACCTTGCAGGTCTGATGCTTGCCGTCGCGCACATATTCAAGGTTGATGGTGTCGCCGGGGCTGTACTTGGCAAGCTGCTCCTGCAGCATAGCCATGTTATTGATGTATGCGCCATTTATTGACACGATGACATCGCCCTTCTTGAGGCCGGCCTCACGTGCCGACGAACGGTCCTGTACCTCTGCGATATACACGCCCTGGTAGACGCCCTTAAGGTTCTCCTGGGCCACAAGATCGGGTGTAACCTCGACAATCGAAATACCGAGATATGCGCGCTGCACGGTACCGTACTGCATGATGTCGCCCATGACCTTATTGACAATGGATGTCGGAATTGCGAACGAACAGCCGACATACGAACCGTTGGACGAGTAGATGGCTGTGTTGATACCCACAAGCTCACCCCGGAGGTTGACGAGAGCGCCACCCGAGTTGCCTGAGTTGACGGCTGCGTCGGTCTGGATATAGCTCTCGATGCCGCGGCTACCTCCGCCGCGGGTGGAGGTGCTGATGTTACGGGCCTTGGCGCTGACGATACCGGCGGTTACCGACGAGGTGAAGCCGAAGGGATTGCCTACGGCAAGCACCCACTCGCCTACT
This sequence comes from Muribaculaceae bacterium, assembly GCA_051871645.1. Classification (GTDB taxonomy): domain Bacteria; phylum Bacteroidota; class Bacteroidia; order Bacteroidales; family Muribaculaceae; genus CAG-873. Next base: position 63,858 of record JBJEDC010000038.1, read on the forward strand.
TTGAGGCTGTCCGAGTCACCCATTGGGATGACATGCAGGTCGGGAGCGTCAATCTTGATAATCGCAAGGTCGGTGGTGGCGTCGGTGCCCACGACTGTTGCGTTGAAGTTGCGGTTGTCGTTGAGAGTGACCTCAAGACGTTCGGCTCCGTCGACAACATGGTTGTTGGTGACGATATAACCGTCCTTGTTCACAATCACACCCGAACCGAGGCCAATCTGGCGCTGCTTGGGCTGTTCCTGCTGCGGCTGCTGGCGCTGACGCGGCTGGGCGCCGAAGAAATACTCGAAGAACGGGTCATTGAAAAACGGGTCGGCGCCGTACATCGGGTTCTGCCGCATCTGAGGAGTGGCAAAACTCTTTACACTGACAACGCCGTTGACCGTCGACTCTGAAGCCTTGATGAAATCGCTTTGAGTCAGCACATTGTTGGGCAAAGCGGCATACGTCTCCGTGCCGGACAGCATCGATGCCCCGGCAACAAGCGCTGCGCTTGCAATCAGATACATTTTCATATTTTCGTAGGGTTAAGTTGATGAATTCGTTCAAACGATGCCATGACAGAAGCATAAAGTCACGGCCTTTCCGGTTTTACATTGGCAAAAATATTGCCAAAATTTGTAATAACCTACAAGTCAGCATCAACTTTAAAGTTATTTTGCGCTATACGCCTCACTTTCACAATAGTTAATAAAAAGGCCGTGCGAATGCAAAAATTTGCAACGCACGGCTTTATATCATTTCGGAACGGGCCGTTCCTGCCCTGTCAACCCCTATAACTATTGATGATTTCCGCAATTTCCATGGCATCGTCAACGCTCGTGCAACGGCTTATCGGCAGCGATACGCATGTGCGGGCAATCTCGTCCGAGACAGTCATGTCTATCCCGGCAAATTCGGAATAGCAGGTCTGTCGATAAGGCGGAGTAGCATAGTGTACGGCTGTCTCCACACCGTGTTCAAGCAGATAGGCACGGAATGTGTCGCGGTCATCGACACGGACGACATACTGATGCCAGACACATATTCCGTCATCGGTAAACAGCGGTTTGCGCACCTTCGTGTTGTTGATGTAGCAGTCGTAAATTCCGGCAAGTTTGGCGCGCAGCCCGTTCTCCATATCGGCAAAAGGCAGCTTCACCGAAAGCTGCGCCGCTTTCATCGGGTCAAGGCGACAGTTCAGGCCTTTGTATATGTTGTCGTACTGCCTCAGACTGCCGTAGTTCCGGATAGCCCTGACAGCCTGAGCCAGCTCGGCATCGTGTGTTGCAAGGGCGCCTGCGTCGCCAAGAGCGCCCACGTTCTTTGTCGGATAAAAGCTGAAACATCCTGCATGTCCGAGGCCACCGCTTTTCCGCGTGCCGAAAAGGCCGTCGCATCCTGCCACCGCCCCTATCGCCTGGGCGTTGTCCTCGATTACCAACAGAGAGTGGCGCTGTACAAAATTTCGCAATGCCTCATCCCAGCATACTCGCCCATACAGATGCACGGGCATTATGGCCTTTACGCCTTCCTGCCAATATTCTTCGAAGCGAGACGTATCCATATTCAATGTGGCATCGCTTGCCTCGGCAAACACGGGCATAAGGCCGTTATCCGTTATGGCGAGAACAGTCGCCACATACGTGTTGGCCGGGACCATCACCTTATCGCCTTTATGGAGTCTTCCCAGCTCGATATATCCGCGCAGAGCAAGCCTCAAGGCGTCCAGACCATTTGTAAGACCTACGACGTATGGCACTTGGCAATAATCGGCGAGTGCTTTTTCAAAAGCCTCCACCTCAGGGCCACCGATGTACCACCCGCTGTCGGCTACTCGCTCCATTGCCTCCAGCATGGCGTCACGATACGGCTCGTTTACCGTTTTCAGGTCAAGAAAAGGATAATGCTTCATCTTTTATTCCGGATATATCAGAAAGGACGTGGCGTACCTTCGAGCTTCAAAAAATCGTCATAATCACGGATATAGTCAGCTTCGTCATAGTATTGGTTCGTCACAACCATGCAGACTGATCCTGATGAGAAATTGTCCATCGTTCGCCAGTACCCCGGCGGAATCAGCAGTCCTTTGTAAGGCCTGTCGAGATGGAAACGATGCTTTTCGACACCATTGTCAAGAACAACATCGAACGAACCCGAAACCGATACAAGAAACTGCTCAGCCTCATGGTGGGCATGCCCGCCGCGCTCACTGTCGGCAGGTACATCATAGAGATAAAACACGCGCTTAATCTCAAAAGGCACCGTGCGCTCGCCTTCAATGACACTGAGGTTACCCCGTGGGTCCGTAATCCGTGTAATATCAATAATCCTGGGTTTATCCATCATTATGTTAAAAGCGTTTGTAATACAAACACAAATATACAAAAGGTTAATCGTTCGCCCAAAAAGTAGGGACGCTTTTTAACGCGTCCGCATTGGCAAGCCGATTAGGGCAGGTTCAACTGGCAACTGCAAAATTAGCGATTTGTTTGAAAAATTCGTCTT
>JBJEDC010000039.1:0-3802 GCA_051871645.1 Muribaculaceae bacterium
ACATCGCAAAGCGATGTCCCTGCATTATTAAAATTTCACATTTTGACACAGCCCCACTGCGTCCTGTTGTTGTTCAATACTGGAACGATGACCCGCCCAGGAACTCGCGGAGGAGCGATGTGGGGGGCACGGCGTCGACGGACAGGGGGCGGAAGTAGCTCAGGAACTTGCGCAGGCGGTAGGCGGTGGCATACTGGGGGACGTCGGAATGGACGCGCGCAAGGATGTCGTCGGCGTAGTCGCGCATGACGGACAGCTCGAACAGCAGCGACGAGTTGAAGGTGGCGTCGGCGTTTTCCTGATAGGGGAAAATCCATTTCTCCTCGCCGGCACGGACCTTGGGCCAGCGCTTCAGCGTGTCCAGGGCGCTTGTCCCGCGGTACTTGTAGTCGCGGATTATGCGGCGCAGGAGGCGGTTGTCGGTGGTGGGCACCCAGTTGTGGTCGTCGATGGATAGCGTGGTCAGCGCCGACACATAGATGTTGAATTTCTGCTCGCGCGGGATGTGCCTGGTCAGCTCGGGGTTGAGGCCGTGGATGCCCTCGATGATGAGGACGTCACCCGGCTCCATGTGCGTGGGCGTACCCTTGTAGTAGCGCCGTCCCGTCTCGAAAGAGTAGGTGGGCAGCTGCACCTCCTTGCCGGCGATGAGGTCACCCAGGTCCTTGTTGAACTGCTCCAGGTCGAGGGCGTGGATGTTCTCGTAGTCGTAGTCGCCTTCGGCGTCGCGCGGTGTGTCCTCGCGGTTGACGAAATAGTCGTCGAGGCTTATCATCACGGGTCTCAGCAGGTTTGTCATCAGCTGGATGGCCAGACGTTTGCATGTCGTGGTCTTGCCCGACGACGACGGGCCGGCGATGAGGATGATGCGGGCGCCGCCCTCGTGGTAACGGCGCGTGATTTCGTCGCTGATGCGGCCGAGGTAGCGGTCGTGCAAGGCTTCGGCGACGTTGATGAGGTCTTTGGCGCGGCCCCCGTCGATGGCGAAGTTGAGGTCGGCTACATTGCTGATGCCGAGGACACGGTTGAAGTCGACGTAGTCGAGGAAGGCGCGGAACATCTTGGCCTGCTCCACCGGCTCGGGCGGCACGTCAGGGTGCCTGGGGTCGCGTCCGCGCAGCAGAAAACCGTGCTCGTAGGGCGTGAAGGCAAAGACGTCTATCATACCCGTGGAGGGCGCCAGACAGCTGTAGTATTTGTCGGCGAGGCCATCGAGGGTGTAGTATGTGGTGTAGGGCTGATGTGCCGATTTTATCAGGTTTACGCGGGCGTCCAGACCCTGGCGCTCGAAGATTTTTATGGTCTCGCCGGTGCGCTCCTCGTGGAACTCGAAAGGCAGGTTTTCGTCGACGATGTGCCGCATTTCGACCTCGATTTCTGAGGCCGAGACGGGGACACCGGCGCCGATGATGCGGCAGAAATAGCCGTGGGAGATGGAGTGCTCGATTTTGAGCTGCGCGCCGGGGTATAGGCGCGTGACGGCCTTGTAGAGAATCATGCACAGCGAGCGCACATAGCAGCGCGACGAGTTATCGTCCGTGGCCGACAGGAATTCGACGTCCTTGGGGGCGTAGACGCGGTAATGCAGGCCCTCGGTCTTGTTGTTGACGCGGGCGCAGAGGGGTTCGAAGCCCAGGCGTCCGTTGAGGCCGCGGGCGATGTCGAGGAGGGAGCTGCCGCCGTCGGCCTCGACGTATTCGCCGAGGTTGAGGCAGTAGATTTTCAGCTTGTCAGGCATAGGGTAGGGGGGAATGATTAGTTTTTCTTGTGGTTTCGGGTCAGCATGGCCTTGAGGCGGCGCTTGCGCGATTTACGGGCGAGGTATTTCTGGCGGGCGTCCTCGGCCTCGCGCACTGTCGTGGCCTCGTCGAGGTCGGCGAAGCGGGCGTAGAGGCGTGCCAGACGGGACGTCTCCTCGCCGTTCTCGGGGTATATGCGTTCAAAGTTGAGGATATGCCGCGAGTGGTCGAAGACGCCGAATTCCATGCGGTTGAGGTCGATGACCAGGAGGTGGCGGCGTCCGCGGCGGTCGCGCTTTATGATGATGTTGTCGGGCGAGAGGTCCTTGTGGAGGACGCCGTGGGTGTGCAGGCGTACCATCAGGGCGGCCAGGTCGGCCACGGCGGCGTTGGCGACGGGATTGGCGGCCCAGTCGTGCATGTCGCCGAGGATGTCGATGTGGCGCGCTATGTAATACGAACGGGTCAGGCGCCCGTTTTCGATGACCTCTATCGCGCCTACGGGCTTGGGCGTCTCTATGCCCAGGCGACGCAGGGTGAGGGCGTTCTCGAGCGAGCGTCGCGCCTTGCTGCCCGTCCAGTTGGCGTAGACGATGCTGTCGGCGAAGTCGGGGATGCCGAAGGACTTCACGCTGAGCTGCTGTCCGTCGGCGCAGACGGCATAGATAGTGTTGCGGCGGTTGTGGTAGACCTCGCGGGCGTCGGGGGGAAGCCCCTCGCGCGCGAGCTTGCGCAACCACCCCTGCAGGCTCTCAAAGCCGGGGGCTGTCAGTGTCACTATCTTTGAATTCATCTGTTTTTATTATAGTCGCGGCCTTGCGCCGGTGTCTGCCTTTATTTAACGCCGTGCTTGCTGAAGTAGTTTGTCGAGATGATGAGGTCGCTGATGTCGTAGCTGTCGCGCAGGCGTTGCGCCTCGTCGGGCGTGAGGGCTGCGGTGTTGCCGTTCAGGCCCTTGTGGAAACTGTATGCCGTGCCGCCGAAAGCGGGGTCGAAGATGCTCTGTCCTAGGCCTTTCCAGCCGTAGTCCCACAGCCCGGCAAGGTCAAGCAGGGTGGGGTAGATGTCCACCTGGCCCATGGTGCCGTCGTAGCGGCCCGAAACGGGCGAATTGAGCACTATCAGCGGCGTATGCCAGGTCGGGTCGATGGCGTTGCCGACGATGGGGTCACGGCGGTAGGCGGGTCGCTCGGCGCCGAGGCCCTCATGGTCGCCGGTGATTACCACCATCGTGTTGGCGAATTTGGGGTTCTTGCGCAGACCTTCGACAAAGGAGCCGATGGCGCGGTCGGTGTACTCGGTTACGGCCATAAAGTTACGCAGTCTTTCGGGAATAGACTTGCTGAAGTGTACTTTTTTAGACTCTTCGGGCAGAACAAACGGCGTGTGGCCGCTGTAGGTGACGCATTGCAGCAGTGTGTGTCCGTCGCGGGGCCAGAAGGTGTCGTCGCTGATGCGCTCGAGGCTCTGGCGCAGGAAGGACATGTCGCCCAGGCGGCCGCGCGGACCGGTTTTCTCGTCGAGGCGCCACTCGGGTTTGTCGTACAGCTCGAAGCCGAAATCGCTGGCGACGGTGGCGACGTTCCATACCGTCTTTTTGTCGACGGTGAAGGATGCCGCGCGGCTTTCGGACCCGTATCTGGCCTTCCATGCCTTGTCGATTGAGGGGTATTCGTTATGGATAAACCGGTATGAGTAAGCACCGTAGCTGACGGGGAGCAGGCCGGTGTGTACCAGCAGCTGGGCGTCGATTGAGCGGGCGCCCTTGACCTGCGTCAGCACGTTGGGGGCGTAGAAGGTGTGCTCCTCCCTGAGCAGCCGGTTGAGGTTGGGAGTCAGTTCCTGGCCTTCGACGGTAAGGCCGATGGGCCAGCTTTCGAAGGACTCGAGCAGCAGTATTATCACGTTCTGCGGCACGCTGTCGCGCCGGGGTGCCGTGTAGCTGTTGCCGGGGCGTTTGTCGAGCCAGGTCTGTATGCGGTTTTCAATCTCGGGAGTCAGCTCGACGTCGCCTTTTACAATCTCGTAGCATATGGCGCCGGGGATGGTGTAGACGGCGGCGC
>JBJEDC010000039.1:3902-17127 GCA_051871645.1 Muribaculaceae bacterium
GGCGGCGCTGCCGAGGACACAGGTTCCGAGGGTGAGGGCGCACTGACGCAGTGCCCCGGTGATGACGGCCCTGAGGTCGGTCTTGGCAAGCGCGATAATCAGGATTGCTGTGGTGGCCGGGAAGCCGAGGTCAGCCCATCGCAGCGACTCCCATACGCTGTCGGTGAAGTCGGCGAGGTTGCCCACAAGGCCATAGCTTGATGCCGGGATGATGGTGAAATATGTGCGGAAATACATCAGGTTCGCCACCAGCCACAGGTCCATCAGCACGCATATCGTGATGACGTACCAACGGCGCCGGGCCCACAGCAGCGGCAGCATCAGCAGGGCAGCCAGGCCGATTTTGGTGACGTATCCGAGAGGGAACTGGAAGCCCGAAAAAGTGGTGTCGAGCGCCCAGATAAAGTCGAAATACAGCATCTTGAAGACGAGCATTCCGACCGTCCAGGCCATCAGTCCTTTCCAGCCCAGGGGACGCGGGAGCAGACGGGAAAACGGCGTTTTGGGCTTGTCTCCGTCTATGTCGTTATTATTTTTCATCGCATTTACTCAGCGAGTTGAAGAGGTTGTGGAAATACTCGGCGTAATGGTCGGGGCAGTAGTTTTTGGCTATGTTGCGTCGCCCGTTTTCGCCCCATTTTTTGCGTAAGGCGGGGTCTTCGGCCAGCGTCTGCACTGCGTCGGCGATGGCGGCGGGATTGGCCGGCTCGACAAGAATTCCGCACCGCCCGTCGCCGGAGTTTACCACCAGGTCGCGGGCGCCGGGGATGTCGCTGACCACTACCGGGATGCCGCAGGCTTCGGCCTCGCGTATCACGCGCGGCGATGCGTCGCGCAACGACGGCAGCACGAAGAGGTCCGAGGCGGCGATGAAACTGAGGGCGTCGTTGCGGTTGCCGGTGAATGTCACGTTTTCGGGAGCCGAGTCTATGTCTTCTTTTCCGGCCTGTCCGACTACCGTCAGGTGTGTCTTTACGCCTCGCTCGTTGAGGATGCGTACCGCTGCGAGCAGTAAGTGCAGGCCTTTGTGCGGACGGCCTTCGGTGATGCCCACATAGCTTATCTGCAGCCCGTCACCCTCAAGCCGTGCAGGCTTGGCGACGGCGTCTTTGGCCCAGTCGAGGCCGTAGGGCTTGGGGTGGACGCTGAGCTTGCGCGAGAGTATGTATTTCGACAGCAGCCCGGCGATGTCGTCGGTCTCGCAGACCACATGTGTTACATGCGGGTTTATCAGAGCGATGTGGTATGTCGGGTCAAGGGGACGGATGCGGGCCTGGGTGCCGCGGTAGCCTACCACAGCAGGGTGGGGGACAGACTTGCCTGCGCCGGTGACTGTCTTGAAAATTCCGTTCAGGGCGAAGAGCGTGTTCGACAGGCCCGAGCTGCTCGGCGCAAATACGACGTCGGGCTTTTCGGCGCGGAACAGCTCGCGCAGGTCGCGGATGGCCGCTGCGGTGTACTTCGATGTTATGGCGGAAATTTTTCGTGTCGGCAGGGGAACCGTAATTTCCTTGCGCTTGGGGGCGCCCTCGCCGGCATCGGCGACGATTACTTCGGCGTCGGGATGCTTCCGCATCATCAGCATCAGGCTCTCGTAAAAAATTGAGTCGGCCTCGTGATATACAACTATAATCTTCATTATGACCCTTTTTTTAGTTTCGGCGGTGCGATAGTTCCACGTGAAACAATTCTGTTACAAATTTACACAAAATTTCAATGGCAAGGAAACGCATCTTACTTTTTATGTCTTCATTTTTGCCGTTTTTGTGGCCGATATTCTCGTGTATCTGTCGGACGGCGGCGAAATATTCAATTCTCAGACGGTCTATTTTGCCGGTTTTGTGCTTTAACACATTAAAAAACAATTAAAAACTGCCTTTTCTCGGCTTTCGTCCCAATCCGCCAAAATAGAAATCAAATGTTAAAATATACTGCATACACGCAATTTTTGTTTAAGCCACAAGCTTCAGCGAGCCTATTTTGCTTTTTCATCCAAATTTCGTAAATTTGTGAGTTAATTGTCTGCCTATGTCCATTGGTCAGAAAAATTCGCTGACGCCACGCATATCGTGGCAGGCGCAAAATGTAGAGATGCCGGAGCTTGATCAGCAGCGTCTGGCTCTTTGGTTGCAAAAGGTGACCGAAGCGCACAGCCGTATACTTGACGGCCTGGGATACATCTTCTGCGATGACGAGACCATACTGGACGTAAACAGACAGTTCCTCAGCCACGACTATTACACCGACATCATCACCTTCGACTACTGCCGGGGCAGGATGGTGCGCGGCGATATGTACATCTCGCTCGATACCGTGGCCACAAATGCCGAGGCCGTGGGCGAGCCGTATGTGCGCGAACTACTGCGCGTGATTGTACATGGCGTTCTCCACCTCTGCGGCATCAACGACAAAGGTCCCGGCGAGCGCGAGATAATGGAGGCCCACGAAAATGCCGCTCTGGAAATGTGGGACAGCATGACGGCGTGACATAACCCCCGCCGGTTACTTTTTTCTTTGTTTATATATCTCTGAATGAAAACTGATTACGACATAATTGTTGTGGGCGCCGGTCATGCCGGATGCGAAGCCGCCTCAGCCGCCGCACGGCTGGGCTGCTCGGTGCTGCTCATAACTATGGACATGCACAAGATTGCCCAGATGTCGTGTAATCCTGCCATCGGTGGAATAGCCAAGGGTCAGATAGTCAGAGAGATAGATGCGCTGGGCGGCTGGACGGGCATTATCACCGACCGCACCGCCATACAGACGCGTATGCTCAACCGCAGCAAAGGTCCCGCAATGTGGAGCCCGCGCGCTCAGAGCGACCGGCAGCGCTTCAGCACGATGTGGCGTGAGGTCCTCGAGAATACGCCCAATCTATATATGTGGCAGGACAACGTTGACACGCTGACATTTAACGCCGACAGCACTGCTGTGACCGGCGTACACACGCTTAACGGCGCCACCTTTACGGCACGCGCTGTGGTACTCACCAACGGCACGTTCCTGAACGGACTTATGCACATCGGCCGCACGATGGTCGAGGGAGGCCGCACCGCCGAACCCGCCGCGCACGGCATCACCGAGCAGCTAAAAGCCCTCGGTTTCCGTACCGACCGCATGAAAACAGGCACTCCGGCCCGTCTCGACGGCCGCACGATACATTTTGAACTGACCACGCCGCAGTCAGGCGATGACGATTTCCCGGGTTTCTCCTATCTTCCCGGCAACCGCTCGCAGCTGCGCCAGCGTCAGTGTTTCACGTGCTACACCAACCCCGAGACGCACCGCATACTGCGCGAGGCACTGCCCGACAGTCCGCTTTACAACGGACAGATTAAGAGCATAGGCCCGCGCTACTGCCCCTCGATTGAAACAAAAATCGTCACCTTCGCCGACAAGGACCAGCATCAGCTATTTCTTGAGCCGGAAGGGGAGACGACAACCGAATATTACGTCAACGGCTTCTCGTCGTCATTGCCGATGGATGTCCAGATACGTGCCCTGCAGACCATCCCCGCCCTCAGGGATGTGCATGTTCTGCGCCCCGGCTACGCCATCGAGTATGACTTCTTCGACCCCACGCAGCTGCAGGCCACACTGGAGACAAAGCAGGTGTCGGGCCTCTATTTCGCCGGCCAGATCAATGGCACGACGGGATACGAGGAGGCGGCGGGGCAGGGGCTTCTCGCCGGCGCCAACGCCGCGCTGAAGGTTCTGGGTCGTGCGCCCTTCACCCTCGCCCGCGACGAGGCTTACATCGGGGTCCTTGTCGATGATCTCATCACAAAAGGTGTCGACGAACCCTACCGCATGTTTACCAGCCGTGCCGAATACCGCATACTGCTGCGCCAGGACAACGCCGACCGGCGCCTCACCGAAAAGGGTGCCGAGGTCGGTCTGGTTGACGGGGAACGCCTGAGGACTTTCCGCGCAAAGAAACAGGCGACCGATGACCTTGTGGACTTCTGCCGCAACACTACGGTACGCGCCGAGCAGGTCGAGACTCTCCTCGAGCAGGCCGGAACGACGCCCTTGCGTCAGAGCGTACGTCTCGCCGAGCTTGTCACGCGTCCTCAGCTGACCCTGCGGATGCTTGCCGACGTCCTGCCCAAACTGGCCGGGCGCATCGAGGCCCTTGACCCCGGACAGCGCGACATCATCGTCCAGGATGCCGAGACCGCCATCAAATACGACGGCTACATCGAACGCGAAAGGCAGGCTGCCGACAAGCTCCGACGCCTGGAGTCGATACGGATTCGCGGACGCTTCGACTATCCGTCGATGAAGGCCCTGAGCACTGAGGCGCGGCAGAAACTCCAGCGCGTCGACCCGCTCACCATCGCCCAGGCCTCGCGCATCCCCGGCGTCAGTCCGGCCGACATAAATATTCTGCTTATGCTATCCGGCAGATGATACGGCAAATTGTTCCACGTGGAACAATTTAGCTCCAACCGACGTTTATTCAGAGTGTTACGAACAATGGCCAAAGCATAGATAACCGACAACGAAACATAGATAACCGACAAAAAGAATATTCACAACATTCCAAATCAATAAAACATGGACTACATCAAATCGAAAATCCGTGACGTCATGGACTTCCCCACAAAGGGTATTGTCTTCAAGGATCTGACAACCGTTTTCAAGGACCCCCGCGCCCTGCACATCATCGGCTGGGACCTGTCGCAGCTCTACCGCGACAAGGGTGTCACCAAGGTTGTCGGCGTAGAAAGCCGTGGCTTTATCGGCGGCTCCATCCTTGCCTTTGAGCTCGGCGCAGGCTTCGTGCCAGCCCGCAAGCCCGGCAAGCTGCCTGCCGACACCATCCGCCGCGAGTACAAGAAGGAATACGGCACCGATGTCATCGAGATGCACAGCGACGCCATCACTCCCGATGACGTGGTGGTTCTCCACGACGACGTCCTCGCCACCGGCGGCACGATGGCTGCCGTATACGACCTGGTGAAGAGCATGAATCCCAAAAAGATTTACGTCAACTTCATCATCGAGCTCACCGCCCTTCACGGCCGCGACGTCCTTCCCCCCGAGGCCGAGGTGACTTCGCTGATCAAATACTGAACTTACAGGGCGCTGTAAATGTTTGCTCGGGTGGTGTGTCACGTGGCACACCACCCGCAATGTCTGATATACCTGTGCCGTCTGTAGAGCCGACGCTGACAGGATATTCCATAACCATACCCACGCATGCCTAAAGTCAAGAAATCGGAAGATCTGCGCGAGAAAATCGCTATTTTGCCCGAGACTCCGGGCGTCTACACATATTATGACGCCTCGGGGAAGATAATCTATGTGGGCAAGGCGAAGAACCTCAAGCGCCGTGTGTCGTCGTATTTCAACCGTACACACGACGTGCTGCGCACGCAGCTGCTCGTGAACGCCATCGCCGACATGAGCTACATCGTCGTGCCTACCGAGGAGGATGCGCTCAATCTCGAGAACTCGATGATCAAGGCCCATCAGCCGCGCTACAACGTGTTGCTGAAGGATGACAAGTCGTATCCGTGGATTGTGGTGACAAACGAGCTGTATCCGCGCGTCTTCATCACCCGCGAATACCTGAAGGACGGCTCGAAATATTATGGCCCCTACGCCAACACGCAGGTGGCGCATACCGTTCTGCGGCTTATCAACGAGCTCTATCCCGTGCGCAACTGCAAAATCAACATCACTCCCGACTATGTGTCACGTGGAAAGGGGAGGCTGTGCCTGAACTACCACATCCACCGCTGCAAGGGCTGCTGCATCGGCGCCGTCAGCGTCGAGGACTACCGGCGCGACATTGAGCATGTAAAGCAGATTTTGCGCGGCGATACCGGCGGCGTCCTCAAATACCTCAGGGGCGAGATGCAGCGGCTGGCAGCCGACCTGCGCTTCGAGGAGGCCCAGGAACTGAAACAGCAGTACGACCTCATCGACAACTATCAGAGCCGGAGTGTCATCGTCTCGCAGACCATCAACGAGGTCGATGTCTTCGGTATCGACGATGACGGTGGCAACGAGGTCTACATAAACTACATGCATACTCGCAACGGCGCCGTCGTGCGCAGTCTCACCCTGCGCTACCGCCGGCGTCTCGAGGAGACGCATCCGCAGCTGCTGGCATATGCTCTCGACGAGGTGCGCTCGTCTTTAGGCATAAAATACGACGAGGTGGTTGTGCCCGTCATCCCCGAAGTGGAGATGCCCGACATCACCTTCACCGTCCCCAAACGCGGCGACAAGGCCAAGCTGCTGGAGGTGTCGCAGCGCAACGCCGCTCAGGCGCGCACCGACGACCTCAAGCACCTGGAGCGCCACGACCCCGACGCCCGCGTCGAGAAGACCCTCGAGCGCATGAAGGACGATTTCCGTCTGAGCGAACTGCCGCGGCACATCGAGTGCTTCGACAACTCCAATATCCAGGGCACGAATCCCGTGGCCTCGTGCGTGGTTTTCCGCAACGGCAAGCCGTCGAAAAAGGATTACCGGCATTTCAAAATCAAGACTGTCGAAGGCCCCGACGACTTTGCCTCCATGCGCGAGGTGCTGACGCGCCGCTACAGCCGCATGCTCTCCGAAGCTCCCGATGACCTCCCCCAGCTGATTGTCGTAGACGGCGGCAAAGGTCAGCTCAGCGCCGCCGTGGAGGCTCTGGACGAGCTGGGCCTGCGCGGCACGATAGCCGTCGTAGGCATCGCCAAACGCCTTGAGGAAATCTTCTTCCCCGGCGACTCGGTGCCCCTCTACATCTCCAAGACCAGCGAGAGCCTGCGCATCGTGCAGCACCTGCGCGACGAGGCCCACCGCTTCGGCATCACCTTCCACCGCGACCTGCGGTCGAAGGGCCAGATCAGCAGCCAGCTCGACGGCATCAAGGGTATCGGCCCCGCCACCGCCGCCACCCTCCTGCGCCATTTCAAGAGCGTCAAACGCATCCGCGAGGCCTCCCTGCAGGAAATCACCACCATAATCGGTCCCGCCAAGGCCAAACTTGTGAAGGAGGGGCTTGGCGCCGAACAAAGCTCTGATAATCAATAAATTAACACATAAACAACGTTGCTGAATAAGCTAAAGCCCAATCAATCATGCGAATAGTCATACAGCGAGTGCAGTGCGCCTCCGTTGCCGTTGACGGCCGGGAGGTTTCGGCTATCGGCCGGGGGCTGATGGTCCTTGTCGGCGTGGAGACAGGTGACAGCCGCGAGGACGCCGAGTGGCTCGCCGCAAAGACCGTGGCCCTGCGCATCTTCGACGATGCCGACGGAGTGATGAACCGCAGTGTCCTCGACATCGGCGGCGAAGTTCTGGCCGTCAGTCAGTTCACCCTTACAGCCTCGACACGCAAGGGCAACCGCCCCAGCTACATCCGCGCCGCCAGGGGAGAAGAGGCCTCATCGCTCTACGAGGCATATTGCGAGCTCGTCACCGCCCGCCTGGGACGCCCTGTCGGCCGCGGCATCTTCGGAGCCGACATGAAGGTCTCCCTCATCAACGACGGCCCTGTCACCATCATCATCGACTCTCGCCTGCGCGAGTAACCGCAACACTCACCGGGAGGTGAATTTGCAGGATTTTGAAAAAAATTGCTATATTTGTAGACTGGTTATTTACTACCGGCGGGCTGACGGGTCTTTTGGTATAAAGAACTATCGGCCCGATGCCGGACTGACAGAGAAATCGTAATCATCACAGAATTATCATCGAAAAAGTAATAAAAAGTCATTATCCATGAATTTCAAGTATATCATCGCAGCTGTGGCCGCGAGCGTGGCGCTCAATGCATCCGCCGTGCCCGCCAAGCGAGGTCTGCGCACCGTAGTGCAGCCCGACGGCACCGAGCTTATCATACAGAAAGTCGGTGACGAGTCACGCCACTTCACCCTCACCGCCGACGGCATGCTGCTCGCCCGCGATGCCAACGGCCAGTATTCGTACGCCCGCATCGACAAGAGCGGACAGCTCGTCAGCAGCGGCATCCGCGCCCTCAACGCCAACGCGCGTCCCTCCGGCCACCGCTACCTGATGCAGAATATCGACGAGGTAGACATGACCGTCCTCGACAAAGTGCGCGCCAAAAGGCCCGCCCACAGTCTCAACGCCGTCAACGCCGAGGCCCTGCGCCTGAACGGCGGCAGCTACCGCAACGCCAAGGCTCCCGTCCGGGCAGCCGGCTCGCTCCCGCAGTCGGGCATGGGACGCTTCACCAGCAACTTCCCCCGCACGGGCAAAATCAAGGGCCTGGTAATTCTCGTCGAGTACACCGATGTCAAGTTCAATTCCGGCTACAAGACCGACGCCAAGACCTACTTCAACGACCTGCTCCATAAGGAGGGTTTCAGCGAGTATAAAGGCACCGGCTGTGCCACCGAATATTTCCGTGCGCAGTCCAACGGTCTGTTCGACCCCGAATTCGACCTATACGGTCCCGTCACGCTGCCCAACCCGATGTCGTACTACGGCGCCAACGATTCGTACGGCGACGACAAGGCGCCCCACATGATGGTGGTGCATGCCTGCCAGCAACTCGACAAGACCGTCGACTTCAGCCAGTATGACAACGACGGCGACGGATATGTCGACAACGTCTTCATCTTCTATGCCGGTCAGGGCGAGGCCTCGTACGGCAGCGACGACACCGTCTGGCCACACTCGTGGGAAGTCAGCTCAGGCACCGGCTCCAAGTTCAGACTCGACGGCGTCATCATCGACCGCTATGCCTGCACCAACGAGTGGGAGCGCAGCACTCCCGACGGCGTGGGCACCTTCATCCACGAATTCTCGCATGTGATGGGTCTCCCCGACCTCTACCACACCACCAGCAGCTCGGCCTCCTACACCCCCGGCTCGTGGTCGGTGCTTGACTACGGCCCCTACAACAACGACGGCCGCACACCGCCCAACTACAGCATCTACGAGCGCAACGCCATGGGCTGGATTAATCCCGAACTCCTTGACGGCGAGGTGAAATTCGTCTCGCTGGAGGAGATTGGCGGCAGCAACCGCGGCTGCATCATCCAGACAGACAAGACCAACGAGTTCTTCCTGCTCGAGAACCGCCAGCTTACCGGCTGGGACAAATATCTCCCCGGCCACGGCATGCTGGTCTGGCACGTCGACTACCAGACTTCCGTCTTTGACAACAACAGCGTCAACAACAACAGCAGCCACCAGTACGTCGACATCATCGAGGCCAACAACAGCGCCAACAGCAACAGCGATGCCACGATGGCCGGATACACCTGGCCCGGCACCTCCAACAAGACCGAGTTCGGCCCCAACTCCAGCCCCGCACTAAAGAGCTGGTCGGGATACAAGCCTGAAATCACGCTGATGGAAATCAGCGAGAACAACGGCGTCATCACCTTCGGTGTCAACGGCGTCCTCCAGGCTCCCGTGGCCGACGAGGCCGTCACCGGCGGCAGCGACTGGTTCAACGCCAGCTGGACGGCCGTGGACGAGGCCGAAAGCTACGAGCTCACCGTCACCGCCACCACCGGCGCCACGGGCTCAGGTTCCGAGACCGCCGAGTTCACGGGCCAGAAGGTGCCCCAGGGCTGGTTCACCAACGCCACATCGTACTACACCAGCGCCGGAAACTACGGCGAGGCCTCGCCCTCGCTGAAGATGGACAAGGACGCGCAGATGCTCATCAGCCGCATGTACGGCGCCGACATCACCGGACTGTCGTTCTGGCACAAGTTCAACGGCAACTTCAACGGCGGCTCCAACATCCAGATAGAGGCCTTCGTGCCCACCGGCGAGGTTGACGGCACCGAGGACCCGCAGTATACCCCCGGCATCTGGGAGGCTGTCGACGTCATCACGCCCTCATCCACGGCTTCGGTCTACACCGCCGCCCCCGCGCGCATCAAGACCGGTGCCCGCGCCGTCCGCTTCATCTATACAAAGTCGGGCGGCAATGTAGGCCTCGACGACATCACCGTCAACTGCGGTGCCTCCAGCAGCCATGTTGTCGAGGGTTACGACGGCCTCAACGTCGGCAATGTCACCGGCTACACCGTCACCGGCCTTCCCGAGGCCAACAGCTACACCTACCGCGTTGTGGCGGTATGCGCCAACGGCCGCTCCAAGGCCTCCAACCCCGTCACTTATGTACCCTCGGCCGGTGTCGACGACATCGTCGCAGACAGCGCCGACGGCGACCGCATCACTGTCAACGGCCTCACCGTCAGCGTCACCACCGCCGCCGGGCGTGTCGACGTCTACGACATGTCGGGCCGACATATCGCCACCGCACGTCCCACCGGCGCCACGGCAGTCCTGAGCCTGCCCCGCGAGGGCCTCTACCTCGTGCGCGGCACCGGGACGAGCAAGGTTGTGGTAAAATGACAGAACGACGGAGATGAGCAGAACCTCTGACACTGACATCTCGCTGCGGCAGTTGCAACAGACTGTCGACGAGTGGATAAGCACCATCGGCGTGCGCTACTTCGACCCCATGACCAACACGGCCATCCTGGCCGAGGAAACGGGCGAAGTGGCCCGCGTGATGGCACGTCTGTACGGCGAGCAGAGCGCCAAGCCCGGCGAAAAGCTCGACCTTGCCGACGAACTCGCCGACGTGCTGTGGGTGGTGGCCGCCATCGCCAACCAGACCGGCACGGACCTCACCGAGGCGCTGCGCCGCAACCTCGACAAAAAGTCCCGGCGCGACGCCACCCGCCACAAGGACAACCCGAGGCTGAGGAAACCGGCCGGGGACTAAACAAAAGCCCGCACCGCGCGTTATCTTTTAAGACCAACAGCGCAGACACTCCTGCCACAGACCATGACCTGCCATAGACCATGAATTTTCAATAACTACATAAAACATCATCTAAAAATACACGACTATGAGCGAAAACAAGTATGTCGATCTCGTAAACGAGTCAAAAGTCACCACCAGCGACGCCGAAGTCAACGCCGCCGTAGAGAAAATCCTGGCCGAACACTACGAGGAGAACAACAACAACCGTGTGCATAAGTTCCTGCTTGGCGCAATCGACCTGACCACCCTCAAGAGCACCGACTCGCCCGCAAGCGTGGCCGCCTTCACCCAGAAGGTCAACGAGTTCGAGGAGAAATATCCCGATCTGCCCAGCGTGGCCGCCATCTGCGTATACCCCAACTTCTCGCAGGTTGTACGCACCGTCCTTGACGTCAGCGACGTCGACGTGTGCTGTGTATCGGGCTGCTTCCCCTCGTCGCAGTCGTTCATCGAGGTCAAGGTGGCCGAAGTCGCCCTGGCTGTCGAAGGCGGCGCCGACGAAATCGACATTGTCCTCAACCTCGGCAACTTCCTCGACGGCGACTACCAGGAAGTCGTTGACGAAATCACCGAGCTCAAGCACTCGTGCCGCGACGCCCGCATGAAAGTCATCCTCGAGACCGGCGCCCTCCGCACTGCCGAGAACATCCGCAACGCCTCCATCCTCAGCGTATACTCCGGCGCCGACTTCATCAAGACCAGCACCGGCAAGGAATATCCCGGCGCAAGCCTCTTCGCCGCCTACGTCATGTGCCAGGTCATCAAGGAATACTACGAGAAGACAGGCCGCAAGGTCGGCTTCAAGGCTGCCGGCGGCGTCCGCACCGCCGAGGAGGCCGTGCAGTACTACACCATCGTCAAGGAAGTCCTCGGCGAGGGCTGGCTCGACAAGGGTTACTTCCGCCTCGGCGCTTCCAGCCTGGCCAACGCCATGCTCAGCAGCATCCAGGGCGAAACCGTCAAGTTCTTCTGAATTATCAGCTTAAGCCATAAAAAGCGGCGTCGGGCCGGTTTAGCCAAAGTCGGGCTCGGCGCCGTTTTTTTAGTATAGCAAATCATTCATTATCAGACTCCAACAATATGCAGGTATATGTAATTTTCGACGGGCAGCAGCATGGTCCTTTCGAGATGGACGAGTTGTGCCGCATGCCCGTCACGCCGCAGACTCCGGTATGGTATCAGGGACTTCCCGACTGGACGGCGGCCGGCGAGGCTTCCGCAACGCGTTTCCTGTTCGAGACACCGGATGCCGGTCCGACGCAGGCCGCCTGCCCCGACCCTCTGCCCGACCCGCCATACGCCGACTGCGGTCCGTTGCCCGAGCCGCCGTATCTCATCGAGGGGGCAGGGGAGCCCGCGCAGCCCGTTGCCGGTGACGCAAGGCCTCAGCATATCCCCAACAGCTACATGGCACTGTCCATCCTGCTGACGATATTATGTTGCCTGCCCTTTGGCGTGGTGGCCTGCATAAAGAGCGCCAACGTCAGCGAGTGCCTGGAGAAAGGCGACTACGAGGGCGCCCGCCGCAACTCCCGCGCCGCCCTGACATGGGTCTGGGTATCGCTGATAGGCGGCGTGCTGTTCTACTTCGGAATTTTCATCTTCGGCGTCTCTCTCGGCGCTGCCGCAAACGTATAAACGGCAGCTGCCATGACAGCGAGGAGCAAACGACTGCTTGTGGCCGCGGCATTAGCTGCGGCCGCCGCCGTTTTTGCCTGTGTGCTGTTCTTCTTCGACCCCATGACGAGTGCGTTTTATCCGCGTTGTCCGTCAAAACTGCTCACCGGCTACGACTGCCCCGGCTGCGGCACCACGCGCGCCCTGCATGCGCTTGTACACCTTGACTTAGGGTCTGCGCTGCGCTACAATGCCGCGCTGTTTGTGCTGGGACCACTGCTGGTGCTGTATGCCCTGGAGCCCTTTACGGCGTACGACTCGCGGCTGAGGCGTTTTTTGCGCAGGCCGGCGCTGGCCTGGGGCATAGTGGCGTTTATAGCGATGTGGACGGTGGCGCGCAACGTATTCTGGCCGTTGTGAAGATACAGGGGTCGTTTTGAATGTGAAAGATGCGGTGACGGTTATTTTTTTGAATTGATTGAAAAAACCGGCTCAAGCACTTGCATTTTACTAAAAAAAAGTCTTATATTTGGGGTGTTAATGTTGAAATTCAATTAGCGATGGAACGGAAGTTGTGTGGTATGCTGATTCGGGCGGTTGCGTTCTGGGCCGCTTTCTCTGTCCGTGCCGGGGAACCGGAGCTTTCGGGCTACAGCGGGTTCTGCAACGGGGATGTTGTAAAGGATGCGGTGGTGGACTTCTCGGGGCTTTCGCTCCGCGGTGACGCCGGTCTTTACTATCATGCCGGTGATTCGCTGACACACGAGACTTTGCGCGGTGCGGCAGGCATCCGGCGCGACTTTGTGACAGACCCGTCGGGACTGCGGCTGACGAAGA
>JBJEDC010000040.1:0-16477 GCA_051871645.1 Muribaculaceae bacterium
CACTATGTCGACTTCACCCGTGTAGAGCCTGAGTCGGAAGCCATTGTCGACGGCAAGCGCCAGCTCAAATACCGCCTCGCCTTCAACCAGGTCTACAATTTCCGCACGTCCATCGAGGGAGGCCTCACCCGCGGCGGCATCTTCACCATGAAAGAGAATGTCGCACAGCGTCCCGACCTCACCTTCGACGAGTCGCTTTACAAAGCCTTCGCCCCGGACGGCCTCAAGCACAGCGTGCAGGATAACGGCGGCTACGAGACCGGCGACATCTTCGTCAACATCAACCCGCGCAACCACCTCGTCCTGAAGCAGGGCGACACCTACAAGCTGCACGGCATGCGCACATGGCAGCTAACCGAAAACCAGACAAACAACTATTTCATCGAGCCCGATTTCCACTACACCATCCTCGGCCTCGACGGCAAGCCCTCGACCGGCGTAGTCACCATCGAGCAGAAACAGGGCTCGGCATGGGCCGACCTCAGGGCCACCGGCAACGGCACGGCCATCGTCCTGGTCACATACGACGCCATCGGCCTGCAGCAGTACACCAGCAATGCATGGAACCCGTATATGGGCGGCGAAATATGGAGCGCCATCTGGCCCGAGAACACCGCCGCCTTCGTGGTAAGCGTAGGCCAGACAGCCTCGACCGCCGACCCCAACATGGTTGTCAATGAGAAGTACAACGACGGCGCCAAAAAGGTTGCCGGTAAATATGTCGACACCGAGTGCGACGTCTTCTACTACCTCGAGGGTGAGGACGGCTACCCCTACACCTTCAGCCCAATCAACGCCACCAACGTCACCATCGCCTATCCGACAATCGGCGAGCACAGCGCCACCTACAGCGGATTCGGCACCGAAGGCGTGACCAAAAACGAAGACGGCTCATACACTGTCCTTCTCAAGGAAGGCCGTCAGATTGTATGCGTCACCGACGCCGCCGGCAACGCTGCCTACCAGGTGCTTACCGCCAAGTCCTGCCGGCGCGTCATAACCAACGTCACCCGTCCCGGAAGCTCCATCGTCCAGCCCGGCGACCAGGTCAAGATTCAGTACTCAGGCCTGTGCCACCCGGCAAACAAACTTGCCGCCATCTACAACATGTCGGCATACGTGACCTACAACGGCATCCCCAACGGCTCGTCGCTCATCCTCGGCTCGGGTCAGTACACCTTCGGTTCCGCCGCCAGCGCCCAGGCCGTCACCGTCGACATCCCCGCCGACTATGACGTCGCCGCCAATCCCGAGCTGGTTATGGACGAGGGCGTCATCCAGGTCAACGGCTACGGCGACCCCATCGGCAACCACCGCTTCATCGACCCGGTCGGCGGCCGCTCGCCCAACTTCACCGCCATCGCCCACAAAACCTACTTCGGCGCCATCCCCGAGGTCCGTCTGCCGATATCGCAGTACAAGACTTTCAATATCACCGTCAGCAACAACGTCAGCGACGCCGAGCTGACCGTGACTTACCGCGGCGAGGCCCTCACCGCCACCGACGGCGTCTACACCGGCTCGTACGGCGACTATGCCGTAGTAGCCAAAAAGGAGGGCTACCGCTGCTACCGTCACACCTTCAGCATCCCCGAAGGCTCGCCCTACAACGTCACCTTCAACGTCGAGATGGAGCTTCTCGGAGCCACCGCCTGGGACGGCAAGACCGTCACCGCTCCCGTGGCCAACGCCGACGGCATCTACGAAATCGGCACCGGTGCCGAACTGGCAGGCTTCGCCCGGGTCGTAGCGTCCACCGCCACCGCCAAGGGCATGCTCACCGCCGACATCGACCTCGCCAACTTCGACTGGACACCCATAGGCGCAACGTCAAGCAAGTCCTTCAAGGGTGAGTTCAACGGCGCAGGCCACAAGGTCCGCGGGCTCTACATAAACGTCCCCGCTAAAGACTACCAGGGCCTCTTCGGCTACGCCACAGGCACGGCAGCCGCTCCCGTAGTCATCAAAGGCATTACCGTCACCGACGGCTCCGTTGAAGGCAAGAGCTACATCGGCGCCATCCTCGGCCACGGCGGCAACTACGTTACTATCAGCGAGTGCGCCAACTATGCCGACATCACAGCCGCAAGCTCAATGGCAGGCGGCATCGCCGGACGCATGAACGGTGCCAACGAATGCAAGCTCATCAACTGCTACAACACCGGCAAGGTCATCAGCAACGGCAACCACGCCGGCATCGTCGGCGCCATCAACGCCAATACCGTCATCACCAACTGCTACAACATCGGCCAAATCGCCGACAACGGCAACGCCGGCGCCATCAGCGGCACCACCGGCACCACAAAGTGCAAGGCCACAAACTGCTACGCCGACAGGGAGTACCCCGCCAAGTCTGCCGAGTGCACAATCGTCACCGCAGAACAGATTGCCTCGGGCGAGCTGGCCTACAAGCTTGGCGACGCCTTCGGCCAAAAGATAGGCACTGACGCACATCCCGTCCTCGGCGGTGCAAAGGTTTACTACGACGCCACCGATGACAAGTACACCAACAGCGACCCCACCGGCGTCGCCGACATCAGCGTCGAGAGCCAAGTCACCGTCGAATGCTACTACGACATCCGCGGCATCGCCTCCGACCGTCCCTTCCGGGGCGTCAACTTCGTCCGCTACAGCAACGGCGAGGTGCGCAAGCTCATCGTAAAATAACAATTGTCCTGCCATAGACACAACCCCAGAGAAGCCCGGCCCCGTGTCGGGCTTCTCTGGGGTTTGGCTGTATGGCGATGTAGGGACATCGCTTTGCGATGTCAGTCATGCACACAAATGCAGGCTAAACGTGCCAAAGGCACGTCCCTACATAGGATTATCGCAAGACTTAACACGTCAACCGCAAATTCCAGCGCCTCAATCTCAACTTTTTTCGCTAATTTTGTAGTCTCAAATAATTTACTGAATGCGATGAAGATTAAAAGCATACTTTTTGCCGCTGCGGCGGCACTGGTGACGCTGTCGGCGGCGGCCCAGGAGCGTATAATTCTTGTCAACGAAGGGGTGTGGCAGACCGACAACGGGCGGCTGACCTACTTCGAGAACGGTAAAATCGTGTCCAACCGGTGGTTCCGCGACCGCAACGGGCACAAACTCGGCGACACGCCCAACGACATCGTCCAGATTAACGACAACCTCCTGGCCATCGCCCTCAACTGGTCGAACATCGTGCAGTTCATCACACCCGAGGGCAATGCCGTCGCCGCAACGGAGGACGTGCCCAACAACCGCAAGATTGCCTCGGACGGCGGCCGGTACGTCTACGTCACCTCATACGGACACGAGTGCACGGTGAACGGCCGCAGCGTCACCTTTACCCGCGGCTATGTGGCCAAAATCGACGTCACAACGTTCAAGACCGTCGCCGCCACCGAGGTGGGCTACGAGCCGGAGGGCATCGCCTGGTACAAGGGTAAGCTCTTCGTGGCCAACACCGGCGGCTACGCCTACGCCGAGGGGCACGACTACGAAAAGACCGTCGACGTCCTCGACGCCGCGACGATGAAGAAAGAGCGCAGCGTGGACACAGGGAAAATCAACCTCATGGGCAAGGTGTCGCAGTCGGGGCAGTATCTGCTCATCAACTCGGCGGGCGACCACTACGACATCCACCCCGCGGGCATCGTCTTCGACTGCCAGGCTGTCCTCGACGGCAAGGCCGACAAGGACTGCTTCGTGGTCACCGACTACCCCTGCTCGTACAGCACCGCAACCACCGACGGCAAATTAATGTCGATAGGCTCGCGCTTCACCTTCAACACCATGGACTATGAATTCTGCTACGCCACGGTCGACCCCAAGGCGGTCTTCGAAACGGCAGGGCGCGGCGGCATCACCGAGACCATGCCGGGCACGGTCCTTGAGGACATTAAGAAATTCGGCATGCCCTACGGCATCTACGTCAATCCCTATACGGGCTACATCTACGCCACCGACGCCACCGACTACGCCGCGGGAGGCCGCCTGTACCAGTGGGACCCCTCCGGAACGCTCATAGGCAGCTGGGGCGTATACGTCAACCCGGCGCATTTCGTGGCCCTCCCGCCCGACGGCATGCACTTCGGCGGCGTGGACGATATCCTCGCCGACCGTCCCGCCACGGACAACACCGTCTACAACCTCCAGGGCATCCCCGTGGCAAATCCCGTGCCCGGACAGGTCTACATCCGCGGCGGCCGCAAATTCATAAAAATGTAGACACGTCGTAATGTAGGGACATCGCTTTGCGATGTCAATCCCGTCAAAGGCCGACCGATATACCCATGTAGGGACATCGCTTTGCGATGTTAAGCCCGCCCGAACGGCCCGGCAGGCTTAACGTGCCAAAGGCACGTCCCTACATGAGCCAAAGGCATGTCCCTACAGGCCGATAATAACCTTCCCGATTTTACATTTTCAATTTTCAATGCAAATGACACGTTTCTTCGCTATACTTCTGGCGGTCTGCGCCGCTGTCCCGGCATGGGCCGCCGGGTCGGACCTGGTGACGGTGACTGTGCCTGAAAAGGCTCGGTTCGAACTCAACACCAAGATCCGGCATTATATGGAATTCACGCGCGTCGAGCCCGAGTCGGAAACCGTGGCCGACGGCAAGCGCCAAATCCGGTACCGGCTCACCTTTAACCAGGCCTACAACTTCCGCACATCGGTGGATGGCGGGCTGACCCGCGCCGGAATGTTCCGCATGACTGAGAAGGCCGAGGACCGGCCCGACCTCACTTTCGATATGTCGCTATACAACGCCTTCAGCCCCGACGGCATCAGGCATGACGTCAAGGACAACGGCGGATACGAGACCGGCGACATCTTCCTCAACATCAACCCGCAGGGCCACCTGGAGCTGAAGGCGGGCGAGACATTCAGGCTGCACGCCATGCGCTCGTGGCAGCTGTGCGACAACACCGTCAACAACTATTTCATCGAGCCGGACTTCCATTACACCGTCCTCGACATTGACGGCAAGCCATCGACCGGCGTCGTCACCATCGGACAGAAGCAGGGTTCGGCATGGGCCAACCTCACGGCCACCGGCAACGGCACGGACATCGTGCTGGTCACCTACGACGCCATCGGCCTGCAGCAGTTCCGCAACAGGGCATGGCAGGGATTTCAGGGCGGCGAGATATGGTCGGCGATATGGCCTGAGAACACCGCCGTCTTCGTCGTCACCGTCGGTCAGCCCGCCCCGGCAACCGACCCGAACATGCTCATCAACGAAAAGTACAACGAGGGCGCCAAAAAGATTGCCGGGAAATATGTCGACACCGAGTGCGATGTCTTCTACTACCTTGACAGCGAGGAGGGTTATGCCTACACCTTTAATCCCGTCAACGCCGCCGACGTAACCGTGGCCTATCCGGCCATCGGCGAGAAAGCCGTTACCTTCAGCGGGTTCGGCAGCGAAGGCGTGACTAAGAACGCCGACGGCTCGTACACCGTCCTGCTAAAGGAGGGCCGTCAGATTGTCCGCCTCACCGACGCCGCCGGAAACGCCGCCTACCAGGTGCTCACAGCCAGGCCGTGCCACCGCGAGGTCGTCAACCTCACCCATCCCGAAAAGGAGGCCGCCCAGCCCGGCGACAAAATCAAAATCCAGTACTCGGGCCTGCGCCACCCCGCCAACAAACTCGCCGCAATCTACAACATGTCGGCCTATGTGACCTACAACGGCGTCCCCAACGGCACGTCCACGACCCTCGGCTCGGGCCAGTACACCTTCGGCTCGTCCGAGAACGCCCAGGCCTTCACCGTCGACATCCCCGCCGACTATGACACCGCCGCCAACCCCGAGCTGGTGCTCAGCGAGGGCGTCATCCAGGTCAACGGCTTCGGCGACCCCGTAGGCAACCACCGCAACATCGACCCCGAGACAGGCCGCATGGCCAACACATCGGCCGTCGCCCACAAAACCTATTTCGGCGCCCTGCCCGACGTCCGCCTCGCCGTCACCCCCGACGGCAACGCCTCCGTCGACGATATCACCGCCGACAAACCCGCCAATGACTGCCCTATCTACAACCTCCAGGGCATCCCCGTGTCAAATCCCGTCCCCGGCCGGGTGTATATCCAAAACGGCCGCAAATTCATAAAAAAGTAGGGACATCGCTTTGCGATGTCAGTCCTGCCCAAATGCAGGCTAAATGTGCCAAAGGCACGTCCCTGCATTCCGGAAATTCGGAACTGCGACATTTTATCGGACGGCCCCTCCCCGTTTGCCGTTGCCGGGGATTTTTCGTAACTTTGGCATTTGAAACTCAAATTGCTGATTAATGAACCAATCCGACATAAAACGGCTGGCCGTGGTGGGCAGCACCGGGTCGATAGGCACCCAGACGCTTGACATCGTGGAGCGCTTTCCGGAGCTGTACCGCGTGAGCGTGCTCAGCGCCGGCAGCCGCGTGGCTCCGCTGGTGGAGCAGGCGTGCAAATTCCGTCCCGCCCTTGCCGTCATAGCCGACGAGAGCAAGCTGCCCGAACTGCGCGAGGCCCTGTCGCCGTCAGGGATAGCGACCGCCGCCGGACCGTCAGCCCTGGCCGAGGCCATGACTCGTGACGACGTCGACATGGCCGTCACCGCCACCGTCGGCTACTCGGGCCTCGAGCCTACCATCCGCGCCATCGGCGCCGGCAAGGACATCGCCCTGGCCAACAAGGAGACTCTCGTCGTGGCCGGTGACCTGGTCAACCGCCTTCTCAAGACATCCAAAACAAAGATTTACCCCGTCGACTCGGAGCACTCGGCCGTGGCCCAGTGCCTTGTCGGCGAGACGCCCGAGTCGGTGCGCCGCCTGATCATCACGGCCTCGGGAGGCCCATTCCGCACCTGGGACGCCGACCGCCTTGCCCGCGCCACCGTGGCCGACGCCCTGCGCCACCCCAACTGGAGCATGGGCGCCAAAATCACCGTCGACTCGGCCACGATGCTCAACAAGGCCTTCGAGCTCATCGAGGCCCACTACCTCTTCGGCATCGAGCCGCGCCGCATCCGCGCCGTCGTACACCCGCAGAGCATCGTACACTCGATGGTGGAGTTCAAGGACGGCGCCATCAAGGCCCAGCTCGGTGTGCCCGACATGCGTCTGCCCATCGCCTATGCCCTGGGCTGCCATTCGCGCCTCGACCATGTCGCTCCGCGCCTCACCCTCGACCAGATGGCCTCGCTGACCTTCGAGGAGCCGGACCTTGCGAAATTCCCCTGCCTGCTCCTGGCACGCACGGCCATGGACCGCGGCGGCAACACCGCCTGCGTCATCAACGCCGCCAACGAGGTGGCCAACCTGGCCTTCCGCCAGGAACGCCTGCCCTACAGCGGCATCTACGCAGTCATCGCCGACACCCTCGAGCGCGTCCCCCACATCGCCGAGCCCACCTACGAGGACTACGTGGCCACCAACGCCGAAGCCGTCGCCAGAGCAACCGAGCGCGTCGGGCAATATAAAATGCGTAATGCATAATGCACAATGCATAATGGCGTTCACGGGATTCAATTGCGCACTGGGCATTAATTTTTAATTTTAAATTTTCAATTTTAAATTCCCCTTAATGGAGGCATTTCTCATCAAAGCCCTTCAGCTGATTTTAGCACTCGCCCTGCTCGTCACCATACACGAGTTCGGCCACTATATCTTCGCCCGCATGTACGGCATGCGCGTCGACCGCTTCTACCTCTTCTTCAACCCGTGGTTCTCGCTGCTCAAATACTACCCCGACAAGGGCAAGCTGCAGCTCATTGCCTGGACAACACGCCCCAAAGGCCCCGACGGCAAGCCCGACGAGAACGCCGGGGAGGTGCAGCACTCGCTGCTGTCGTTCAACGTGCGCAAGCATTCCGCCGTCAAGAAAAACGGTAAGCCCTCGTGGGCCGCGACCCTCTACGGCATCGGCTGGCTGCCCCTCGGCGGCTACTGCTCCATCGCCGGAATGATTGACGAGACCAACGACGGCAAAAACCTGTCCAAGGAGCCCGAGCCGTGGGAGTTCCGCGCCAAAAAGCCCTTCCCGCGCCTGATGGTGATGCTCGCCGGCGTCATCTTCAACTTTATACTGGCGATAATCATCTACATCGGCATAGCCTGGTACTGGGGCGAGAAAGTCATCCCCTACGAGAACGCCACCGAGGGCATGGACTACATCGAGCAGATGCACGGCATAGGCCTGCGCGACGGTGACCGCATCCTCGCTGTCAACGGCAAGGCCGCCGACGCCACCGACAGCCGCCAGATGTGGGACATGGTTCAGGACGGCTCGCAGATTACCGTGGCACGCAAGGCCCTGACCGGCATCGACACCGTCAGCGTCGCCGTCCCCGAAGGCTTCCTGGCAAAAATCGCCGACACCAAGACACCGCTGATGACCTACCGCGTGCCCGTGGTGGTGCTCAAGCCCGTCAACGGCGAACCGGCGGCAAAGGCCGGCATGCAGGCCGGTGACCGCATCATTGCCGTCGCCGGAAAGCCCACGCCGTCGATGACCGAGTTTTTCCCCGCCCTCAACGCCGCCGCAAGCCGCACCGTGCCCGTCACCGTAGAGCGCGACGGCAAGGAGGTGACGATGGACGTCGCCGTCAACAGCGACGGCAAAATCGGCGTCCAGCTCGAGGTAGACCCGAGCAATCTATTCGAAATCAAGGAGGTGGACTATAACCTCTGGCAGGCAATCCCCAAGGGCATCACCGACGGCACCGACCGTCTCGTCACCTACGTCAGCAGTCTCAAACTGCTGTTCACCAAGACCGGCGCACAGAGCGTCGGCGGCTTCGGAGCCATCGGCGACATGTTCCCCGAAAAATGGGACTGGTACAAGTTCTGGAACCTCACGGCTTTCCTGTCCGTCATCCTCGCCTTCATGAACATACTGCCTATCCCCGCCCTCGACGGCGGACACGCGATGTTCACCCTGTGGGAGATTGTCACGCGCCGCAAGCCGTCCGAAAAGGTGCTTGAATACGCGCAGATGGCCGGCATGGCCTTCCTGTTCCTCCTGCTGGTCTACGCCAACCTCAATGACATTTACCGTTTCTTCATAAAATAAAAACTGAGGATTGACCCGATGCAGGGACGTGCCTTTGGCACGTCAGGCCGGTGTAGGGTCGCGGCATGCCGCGGTCTTTCCGCCGGACTAACATCGCAAAGCGATGTCCCTACATTTTGGGAGACCTCATTAACGATTTAAAACCATTGCAATGACAGCATATCCCGAAGTGCGGCTGCGTCCCGGCAAGGACGCGTCGCTGCAGCGCTTCCACCCGTGGGTCTTCAGCGGCGCCATAGCGCGCCTGCCCAAGGACATCGAGGAGGGCGACCTCGTGCGCGTGGTCACCGCCGACGGCACCGTTGCCGGTGTGGGCCACTATCAGATTGGCAGCATAGCCGTGCGCATGCTGTCGTTCGAGGACGAGGTCATCGACTCGGACTTCTATGCCCGCCGCCTCGAGCAGGCGCTGGCGCTCCGACAGGCCCTCGGCCTCGCCCGCGAGGACAACAACACGTACCGCCTCGTCCACGGCGAGGGCGACTTCCTGCCCGGACTGGTGGTGGACATCTACGGACACACCGCAGTGCTGCAGGCGCACTCGCCGGGCATGCACTTCGCCCGCCTCGACATCGCCGAGCGCCTCATCGAGCTGCCCGGCGCCAACATCGCCAACGTCTTCTACAAGAGCGAGACGACGCTGCCCTACAAGGCCGACCTCGACCCCGTCGACCAGTACATCGTCGGCCACTACGACGGCTCGGTGTCCACCGAGAACGGCCTGCAGTTCAACATCGACTGGCTGAAGGGCCAGAAGACGGGCTTCTTCGTCGACCAGCGCGACAACCGCGCCCTGCTGGCCGGTTACGCCCGGGGGCGTCGCGTACTCAACATGTTCTGCTACACCGGCGGCTTCTCGGTCTACGCCCTCGCCGGGGGTGCGAAGGCGGTCGACTCGGTGGACTCGTCGGCAAAGGCCATAGCACTCACCGAAGCCAACGTCGCCCTCAATTTCGGCGACAGCGAGACACGCCACCGCGCCTTTGCCCAGGACGCCTTCAAGTTCCTCGACACGATGGAGGACGGCGCATACGACCTGATTGTCCTCGACCCGCCGGCCTTCGCCAAGCACCGCAGCGCCATCCCCAACGCCCTGCGCGGCTACCAGCGCCTCAACGCCAAGGCCATGGTCAAGGCGGCGCCGGGCACTATCCTGTTCACCTTCTCGTGCTCGCAGGCCGTCAACCGCGAGCAGTTCCGCCTGGCTGTCTTCTCGGCCGCCGCACAGACGGGCCGCCGCGTGCGCATCCTGCACCAGCTGACGCAGCCCGCCGACCATCCCGTCAACATCTACCACCCCGAGGGCGAATACCTCAAGGGGCTTGTCCTCTATATCGAATAACCAAACACCATAATGATAATGAACCGTTTATTTACAGGAGCCCTGGCCGTGATGATGGCAGGCTCCGTCACTTTCCCCTCTATGGCTAAAGACAATTTCGACTACCACGTCGACCGTTTCGCCGACATCGAGGTGCTCCGCTATAAAGTCCCCGACTTTGAGAAGCTGACACCCAGGCAGAAGGCGTTCGTATACTATCTCACCGAGGCCGCCATCTATGGCCGCGACATCCTCTGGGACCAGAACAACGCCGCCAACCTGCAGCTGCGCACCGTCCTCGAGAAAATCTACACCGACTACAAGGGCGACCGCAACGGCAAGGAATTCAAGGCTTTCGAGCAGTACCTCAAGCAGGTATGGTTCGGCAACGGCATCCACCACCACTACTCGATGGACAAGTTCGTGCCCGGCTTCAGCCGCGACTTCTTCCGTCAGCAGTACAAGGCCGCCGGCTTCACCGACAAGGCAGAACTGGCCAATCTGGAGGACGTCATCTTCAATCCCGCCCGCTACGCCAAGCGCGTAAACCAGGCCGACGGCCAGGACCTCATCCGCACTTCGGCCAACAACCTCTACGACGAGAACGTCACGCAGGCCGAGGTAGAGGCCTACTACGCTTCGAAGAAGGACACCACCGACCTCACGCCCATCTCGTACGGCCTCAACACACGCGTGGCCAAGGTTGACGGTAAGGTTGTCGAGCAGCCCTACAAAATCGGCGGCCTCTACTCGCCCGCCATCGAAAAGATTGTCGAAAACCTGCGCAAGGCCCTGCCCTACGCCGAGAACGACGCCCAGCGCGCATATACGCAGAAACTCATCGATTTCTACACCACCGGCGACCTCCGCACTTTTGACGAATACTCCATCATGTGGGCCGAGGACACGGCCTCGCAAGTCGACTATGTCAACGGCTTCATCGAAAGCTACGGCGACCCGCTGGGCATGACCGGCTCGTGGGAGTCCATCGTCAACTTCAAGAACATCCCCGCCAGCCACCGCACCGAGGTCATCAGCGACAACGCACAGTGGTTCGAGGACCACAGCCCCGTCGACAAACGCTTCAAGAAGGAGAAGGTTAAGGGCGTATCGGCCAAGGTCATCACCGCCGCCATGCTTGCCGGTGACTCGTACCCCTCGACACCCATCGGCATCAACCTTCCCAACGCCAACTGGATTCGCGCCGCCCACGGCTCGAAGTCGGTAACCATCGAGAACATCACCCAGGCCTACGACGAGGCCGCCCACGGCAACGGCTTCAACGAGGAGTTCGTCATCGACGCTCCCACGGCCAAGCTCCTCGACGACTATCTCTTCATCACCGATAACCTGCACACCGACTTGCACGAGTGCCTCGGCCACGGCTCGGGCAAGCTCCTCCCCGGCGTCGACCCCGATGCCCTCAAGGAGCATGGCTCGACCCTCGAGGAGGCCCGCGCCGACCTCTTCGCCCTCTACTACCTCGCCGACCCCAAGCTGCTTGAGCTCGGTCTGCTCGACAACCCCGACGCATACAAGTCGGAGTACTACAAATACATGCTCAACGGTCTGATGACACAGCTGATGCGCATCGAGCCGGGCAAGGACATCGAGGAGGCGCACATGCGCAACCGCCAGCTCATCGC
This sequence comes from Muribaculaceae bacterium, assembly GCA_051871645.1. GTDB lineage: Bacteria > Bacteroidota > Bacteroidia > Bacteroidales > Muribaculaceae > CAG-873. The sequence goes on from JBJEDC010000040.1 coordinate 12,007, forward strand.
CCGCTGGGCCTACGAGCACGGAAAGAAGGACAACGTCGTGGAGTTTGTCGGGCGCGACGGCAAGACCTACATCAAAATCAACGACTACAACGCCCTGCGCAACCTCTTCGGCGAACTCCTCGCCGAGGTACAGCGCGTACGCTCAGAAGGTGACTACGAGGCCGGCCGCAAGCTCGTCCTCGACTACGGCGTAAAGGTCGACCCCGCCCTCCACAAAGAAGTCCTCGAACGCTACAGCCACCTCGACATCGCCCCCTACAAAGGCTTCGTCAACCCAGTCTATACCCCCGTCTTCGACGCCGCCGGCAACATCACCGACGTCACCGTCACCTACACCGAAGACTACCCCACCCAGCACCTCCGCTACAGCCGCGACTACTCCCCCCTCACAAAGTAATCACCACCCAACCGCGCCTAAAGCGCCCACACATACCGACTGCGCCCCGCCACCCGGCAGAGCGCAGTCGCTGTTTTGTACATCGTTAAATCAGATGTGGAGGGAGAGGGCGACGATGAGGGTGCGCGGGCGGGAGGGGCCGTAGATGTAGCCGGAGTCGCGGAGGGCACCTTGGTCGAAATCGTTCTGGTAGGAGTTGAAGATGTTCTGAAGACCGGCGGTGAGGGACATGTCGGCGCTGCCGAAGAGGTTGAACATGTAGGTGGCCTTTAAGGAGATGTCGGCGAAGCGCTTGGTGACGACGGCACGGTCAATGGGGGCGCCTGAACCCTTGAGATGCTGGACGAGCATGTTGCCGGTGAAGGTGCCGTCCATGGCCAGCGTCAGCGGCTTGACGGGGGTGTAGCTGAGTGTGAAGTAGCCGTATGTGTCGGGGGTGCGGAACATGCGTTTGACAGGTGCCACGTCGGGGTTGTCGCTCCAGTATTCGGGCACCTTGTAGCGGCTGGCCTGCACGGTCACGCCGGCCTGCAGTTGCATGCGCCAGGGGAAGGCGAAGCGGCCTTCGAGGTTCATGCCGTAGACGCGGGCGCCGTCGCCGTTGGTGCGCTCGAGTACGTCGTTGCCGGCGCCGTCGGGCTGGTCGAGCTGACGCAGTACGAAGACGTCGCGGAGGTCAGTGTAGAAGCCCTCGAGGGTAAAGTTGGTCTGCACGTCGCCGAAATTCGGAGACCAGTCAGCCGAAAAGCTGAAGCTGTTGCTCGACTCCTGCTTGAGGTCCGGGTCAAGAACCGTCACCACGCGCTCGCCGCCTACGATAGCGACGTGGAAGTCCTCGTCGTAGGCCTGCGGCGAGCGGAAGCCCGTCGAATACGAAGCGCGGAAATTGAGCTTGCTGCTGGGGTTCCAGCGGATATTGGCGCGGGGCGAGACAATGGCGTGGTGGATGAGCGAGTGCTTGTCGACGCGGGCGCCGATGAGGAAGCCCCAGGTGTCGTTGCGCCACTCGTTCTGCAGGTATCCGCTGTAGATATTGATGCGCTGCCTGACATTGTGGTCATAGCCCAAAGTGACGTCGTGCAGGTAGTTGTAGTTGTATTCGACGCCGCCTGTCAGCTCGGACGGCATGAACCACAGGTTCTTGAACGAGTGGATGTACTGCGCACCGGCCACCACGACAAGGTCGTGCGTGCGGCCGTATGCGTTCGGGTCCATGTCCGAGCCATAGTACGAGTTGCGGCGCGTGTTCTGAGTGGATGCAAAGACCGTGTAGCGGTTCGAGCGGTCGCGGCTCCAGAACTGGCCCTGCAGGTCGACGGCGTGGATGTTGTGGTCGGTCTGCTCGCACACCATGGCCTGGTCGGGCTGCTTGTCCAGCTGGTCACCGCCGCGGCGGAACTCGTGCGTGCCGTGATATTCCAGCGTCACCTTTGCCTGCTCCGAGGCACGGACAAAGGCGCGCAGCCCGAGAGTCTGCGTCTTCAGCTGTGCAATCTCCGTAAAGCCGTCGCCGTCGTGGTCGTAACCGTCGCGGACGCGGTTCTGTCCGAAGACAAACATGCCGACACGGTCGTTGGCACCGACAACCGAGGCGTTGAGGGTCGTATTGTTGTCGAGAGCACCGGTGCATCCTATCGACGACAGCGTGTGCGTGGCCTCGGCGCTGTTGCTGAGCGGGTCCTTGGTGATGATGTTGACGGTACCGCCGATGGCCGACGAACCGAAGAGAGCCGAGCCGCCCCCGCGCATCACCTCGACGCGCTCAATCATATTGGCCGGAATCTGCTCGAGGCCGTAGACGCCCGTCAGCGCCGAGAAGACCGGGCGCGAATTCATCAGTATCTGCGAATAGTGACCGTCGAGACCATTTATGCGCACCTGCGTGAAACCGCAGTTCTGGCAGTCGTTCTCAACGCGCACGCCGGGCTGGTAGTTGAGGCCGTCCGCAAGGCAGGCGGCGTTGACAATCTTCAGCGTCGGGGCGCCGATGACGCCTATCAGCGATGACGAATTGCGGCGGCGCACCTCGGCGCGGTTGCCGGTAACCACCACCTGCTCGAGGTTGAGGGCGTCGGCCTTGAGGTCGAAGTTAAGTTCGACGGTCTTGTCGGCCTCGACCTTCACCTTTTTCTTAATCGTGACATAGCCGGGATAGTACGCCTCGACGGTATAGCTGCCCGGCTTTAGGTTGGTGAGCATATAGTGGCCGGTGGCGTCCGTCATGGCGCCGAAGGCCGTCCCCTCGACATGCATGGCGACATCGGCGAGGTGCTCCTTGGTGGCCGCGTCTATCACATGGCCGACGATGTTGGCGTCGGTGGGTGAGGCGGCAAACGATGAAAAACTAAACGATAATACGGAAAAAACGATGGCCGTCAACAGCCTGATTTTCTTCATCTTTACGATAACGATTTGGTTATGAGCCTGTATGCTCAGGCATAAAATATCACTGCAAAGGTAAAAATTTTTACAGATTTGGACAAGATTGGCTACAAATTACAATATTGCAACGCCCGGTGCCGTTAATGTTTAAGGGGAAATGGCTAAATTAGCTAATTTAGCCATTTTAGCTACCCTCCACTAAATCATTTTTACCTATGACCGAAAACGGAATTGAAACCGAACAGGGGGCGCCCGTCTCCGCGGGACGCGGACTGCTGGCGCTGTCTCCCGTCGTAATCTTTCTGCTGCTGTACGTTGCAGTGTCGCTTATACTTGACGACTTCTACAAGATGCCCATCTCGGTGGCGCTGGTGCTGTCGTCGATGTGGGCGGTGGTCGTCTACCGCGGACGCCCGCTGCTGAAACGCATCGAAACCTTCTCGCGCGCCGCCGGCCACGACAACATCCTTTATATGATATGGGTGTTCATCCTCGCCGGAGCCTTCGCCAACCTCGCCAAGGAAATCGGCGCCGTCGACGCCACCGTCAGCCTGGCACTGCAGGTCTTCCCGCCGTCCCTTGTCGTGCCGACGATTTTCTTTGCCGCCTGCTTCATTTCCATGTCCATAGGCACGTCGGTGGGTACCGTCGTTGCCCTGACACCCCTGGCAGTGCAGATTGCCGAGACTGCCGGCGCCAGCGTGCCCTTCTATGTGGCCGTAGTACTGGGCGGAGCTTTCTTCGGCGACAATCTGTCGTTCATCTCCGACACCACCATCGCCGCCACGCGCACGCAGGGCTGCGACATGTCCGACAAATTCAAGGCCAACCTGTGGATTGCCCTCCCGGCCGCTGTCTTCACCCTCGGCCTGTACATCTTCATGGGTATCGGCACTCCCGCCGAGACCATCGCCACTTCCGCTACCGACGCATGGCTCATCCTGCCATACCTCCTTGTAATCATCACCGCCATCATCGGCATCAATGTCACCATCGTACTGACCCTCGGCATCCTCTCGGCGATAACATTAGGCGTCTGCAAAGGGTTCAACGTCATCGACATGGCGTCGTTCGCCGGAACCGGCATCGAGAACATGGGCAGCCTCATCATCATCACGCTCCTGGCGGCCGGAATGCTGGGCCTCATCAAAGCGGCGGGTGGCATACGCTATCTGCTGCAGTCGATGGCCGGCCACGTCAGCGGACGCCGCGGGGGCCAGGCCATCATCGCCGTCCTCGTCGCCATCGTCAACCTGTGCACCGCCAACAACACCGTCGCCATCATCACTGTCGGCGGCATCTCGCGCGACATCTCAAAACGCTTCCGCATCGACCCGCGCAAGACAGCCTCGCTGCTCGACTCCACCTCGTGCATCGTGCAGTGCCTCATCCCCTACGGCGCCCAGACGCTCCTCGCCACCGGCCTCGCCGGCATCTCCCCCGGCGCGCCGTTCCCCTATCTCTACTACCCATGGGCCTTGGCCGTCATGGTCATTCTCTCCATTGTCTTTCTCTTCCCGAAGCGGCTCAGCAAGTAACCGACTGTTCCATCCATATAAGGGGGTGGGAGTCAAAATGTGTGATTTTAATGATGTAGGGACATCGCTATGCGATGTTAAGCCTGAAAACCAGTAGACTGGCTCAACATGCCAAAGGCATGTCCCTACATTCAGGCTATTTTGACACACCGCC
>JBJEDC010000041.1:0-3041 GCA_051871645.1 Muribaculaceae bacterium
CGGCGGTCTTTGCGCCGGCGGCGAGGGTTGCCAGAGCCATTACTGAGGCGATGATAGTCTTTTTCATAACTCAGGGAGGCTTAACGGGTTAATGAAACGGTGTAGATACCTCCGTCACCGGTGGTGAAGGCCACTGTGGCGCCGTCGGCTGTGCACGAGGGCGAGGTGGCAATCATGTCGGCGGGAGTGAGGTCACTGGCGTTGCCGTTGGCGAGGTTGACGGCGACGAGAGTCGAAGCCACGAGCTGCTGCTGGTCGCCCTCGACTTCGCGGACGCCGATAACGGCGTCGTTGCCGGCCCAAACGGGGAACATGTAGTTGCCCACGGGACGGACGTCGCTGCCGTCAAGGTTGCAGGTGAAGGTGCCCACGCCGGAGAGGCGGTAGAGGACACGGGTGCCGTCGGGGCTTACCGAAGGCCACAGGTAGGAGGCACGGCCCTGGGGGTCGATGGTGACGGTTTTTCCGTTGGTGCCGGTAACCTGCAGGTGACCGTAGCTGATGGATGCCACGGGAACTTTGGCGGCCTTTGTGCCGTCGAGGCTCTTTACGCGCGCTTTGCCGCCTGCCACAGCGTTGACGGTGCTGCCGCTGAGGGCAACGCCGGCGTTGAGTTTACGTGTGGGCTTGACCAGTACGGAGGTTTTGCCGCTGACGAGGTCGGCGCTCTCCAGGCTGTTGAAGCGCAGGTGCTTGTCATTGAAAGAGGGACGGGTGTATACCACGTGACGGCCATCGGCGGAGATGGCGATGTCGTAGAGGTTTGCGCCCTTGGCAACTACAGTGTTTTCGCCGGTGGTCAGGTCGGTCTTCTGCAGACCCTGGGCGGTCTGCGAGACCACGAACGAACCATCGGGACTGATGACTGCTCTGCCTCCGGCGGTGCCTACGCGGTGCATCGAACCGGGCACCGCGGTCTGGGCTCCTGCCGTCATGGCAGCAAACATCATCACTCCGATAAAGAAAAGTTTTTTCATGGACTGAATGAATTTGATTGGTGAATATTGGGGTTTTTATGGTATCAAAGCAATGTCGTTCCGGGGAGCGGCTAAGGTCTCCAATGACCTTAGGGACCTTAAGGTCTTTAAGGACTTTAGGGACTTGCCGCGCAAAGCCCGCTTTAGAACATTCAAAATTATGAATAAAATTCGACAGGGTTCATCTCTTTTTACGTTATTTAACATTAAAATCGCCAAAGACATAAAAATTTTGGTGCTTTCAAAAAATTCGGTTACTTTTGTCAAAAATGGAGCCGGAGTAGTCCGACCCGAATAGGTAACTAAAGGTAAAATTATGATTGAAAGGTTTTTGGACCGTACGACCTTTGAGTCGTACGACGACTTCATGCGGAATTTCCGCGTGAAGGTTCCTGAGAATTTCAACTTCGGATATGACGTTGTCGATGCGTGGGCCGACGAGGACCCCGACAAGGTTGCCATGCTCTGGACCGACGACCATGGCCGCGAGCGCCGCTTCACCTTTGCCGACATGCGGCGCGAGAGCGACCGCACGGCCTCGTTCTTTCAGTCGCTGGGCATAGGCCGCGGCGACATGGTGATGCTCATTCTCAAGCGCCACTACGAATTCTGGTTCTCGATAATCGCCCTGCACAAGCTCGGCGCCGTGGCCATCCCCGCCACGCACCTGCTGACGGCCAAGGACATCGTCTACCGTTGCTCGCGCGCCGAAATCAAGGCCATCGTCTGTGCCGGCGACGAGGTGATAACGGGACACATCGAAAAGGCCCTGCCCGATTGTCCGTCGGTGAAGGTGGTCGTGTCCACCGGGCCGTCCGTTCCCGCGGGCTGGCGACATTTCGGCACGGGCATTGAGATGGCGCCGCCTTTCGTGCGTCCCGCCGCGCCCGTCAACAGCAACTCCGACATCATGCTGATGTATTTTACCTCCGGCACTACCGGCGAGCCCAAGATGGTAGCCCACGACTTCACATACCCTCTGGGACACATTATCACCGCCCGCTGCTGGCAGAACCTCGACGGCACGAGCCGCCACCTCACCCTGGCCGACACTGGCTGGGGCAAGGCCGTATGGGGCAAGCTCTACGGCCAGTGGATATGCGGCGCCGAGGTGTTTGTGTACGACTACGAGAAGTTCCATGCCGCCGACCTGCTCGAGCATATGGAGCGCTACCGCATCACGTCGTTCTGCGCGCCTCCCACGGTCTTCCGCTTCATGATACTGGAGGACATCGCCCGCTACGACCTGTCGGCCCTGCGCTATTGCACCATCGCCGGCGAGGCCCTCAACCCCGTTGTCTTTGACGAGTGGAAGCGCCTGACGGGCATAAGCCTCATGGAGGGCTTCGGCCAGACGGAGACCACGCTCACCGTCGCCAACTATGTGGGCATGACTCCCAAGCCCGGCTCGATGGGCAAGCCCGGGCCGCAGTATAAGATTATGGTGATGGACGCCGATGGCAACGAGACCGCCGATGACGAGGAGGGCGAGATTGTCATCTCGCTGGCCGAAGGCCGTCCCTTAGGTCTCTTTCGCGAATACCTGCATGATGCGCAGGCCACCGCCGACGCCATGTCGGGCGGCTACTACCACACCGGAGACGTCGCCCGGCGCGACAAGGACGGCTATTTGTGGTTCGTGGGCCGCATCGACGATGTCATCAAATCGTCGGGCTACCGCATCGGCCCGTTCGAGGTGGAGTCGGCGCTGATGACCCACCCCGCCGTTGTCGAGTGCGCCGTCACGGGCGTTCCCGACCCCATCCGCGGCCAGGTCATCAAGGCCAGCGTAGTCCTCGCTGAGGGCTGGCGCGACAAGGCCGGCGACGACCTCGTCCGTGACATCCAGAACCACGTCAAGGAAGCCACCGCCCCCTACAAATACCCCCGCATCGTCGAGTTTGTCGACGCCCTCCCCAAGACCATCAGCGGCAAAATCCGCCACGCCGCCATCCGCGCCGACTACCTCAGCCGCAACAACCCCGAAGCCACCCGCTAACCCACAAAAGCAAAGAGGCTGTGTCGTAATTAAGGTTTTACGGCGCAGCCTCTTTTTTTGCGTCT
>JBJEDC010000042.1:0-3027 GCA_051871645.1 Muribaculaceae bacterium
CGGAGTGATTAATTATATGCTATTCAATACGATAAATATTATTCAGTAAACCCTAATTAAATTTTATGGGTATTTTTGAATTACTACAGAATTCCCTTTTTTGTCATTTACTTGCCATTCAACAGATGTCGCATTTGAGGGAATCTTCCCATTAGTGTTTTGAATTTCTTTCCCATTATCATCATAGAATCTCTGATATATGGTACCGGATTGCGGACTAGCCTTCTTATGTGCCTCCTGATAGACTGAGCCCGGTAAGCCTGCTCGAGGAGATGATTTTTTTTGTTTCCTTGAGGCCTTAGCACCTTCATAAGCTTCTGTCAGCTCATGGTATTCATTTGCTCCGGGTTTTCCATGAGCTTCTCCCATTTTTTTTAGAACTGTCGGATTTACAGTTTGGTCAGCCTCAACAGTTATCCTATTATCGTTATTTACTTTGACTTTATTGCCCATAAACGCGCCTCCAATGAGCAAATCTCCTGAAGATGTTTTGTCGCCGGACACGCAATCCATATTAACCCTAATATCACTGTCATCAATAATACCAGCTATTCTTTTTGCTTCACCTTTAAGTTTCTCGTTAGGAATACTTCTCTCGTATATTAAAGAGCCATCTGTATTTAAAGAAAGTGTTATCGCTTTTCCTGCCTTTAATTGCAATTGAGAAACAAAAATGTTTATATTTGCACCTTTCAATATAACTTCTTGGCTGTCAGGGTCAATGGCATTTATCGGGGTACCGGCGCAGTAGAGGTAGGGGGAGAGGGGGTAGTATTTCTCGGCCATAGGATCCTGCTGAATGAACATCGGGAAGGCGGGGACGAGGGTGCGGGCTTCGAAGTCGTAGGCGTTGAGGCCGAGGTCGGGGGTGAGCTCCTTGGCGCCGTATTTACGGCGGTTGGCGTCGGGGGTGCTGGATGTGGCGAAGGGCAGGCCGTAGGGGTAGTACTCGGTGTACTGCTCCCAGGCGCGCTCGGCGGTGTTTACCACGCCGACTATGTTGCCCTGGTAGTCGGGGATGTAGGCGTGGTAGACGCCGTCGGCGGTGATGTAGCCCTCTGACGTCAGATAGCGGTCGAATTGTTTGTCTGTGAAAAGGTAGGGGCCGAGGTAGTCGCGGCGGGCGATGGTGTCGCCCGTAGCGGCTATGACTGTCTGACGCAGTTTTTGGCCGGAGGCAGTGTAGAGCCAATTGATATGGGAGCCGTCGGCGAAGGTGGCGCGGCATGGCAGATTGAGGGCATTGTACTCCATGTTGGTGATGTCGCGGCTCATGTCGCGCGTGAGATTGCCGTTGGCGTCATAGTCGAAGGCGTCCGACGAATATGTGCCCGCGGCTACGTCCATCGAGGCTTCGAGCAGCACTTCGGGAGCGTCGTCGCGCAGAGTGTGCAGCTGATTGCCGGTATAGGTTGCCGTGACATCGTCAATCAGCCCGTGCTGTCCCGGCGCGGTCAGTCCCTTGCGGGTCATCCGCAGCATGTTGCCCTGCAGGTCGTAGGAGTAGGTGGTGGAAAAGTCTTCGCCGACCTTGCGGCCCGTGTATGCCGCCGCCGTGAGCCTCCCCAGTCGGTCGTAGCTGTAGCGGTACGTCCCCGACAGTCCGCCTATCTGTGTGACACGGCCTGTTATCAGCCCGGTATAGGACGGGGCGGTGTTAGGCTGCCCGGACTCTCCGTACAGCAGGGTCTGTATTATGAACGGTGTCTCCCAGCCCGTCATCCACCCGTGGATGTCGTAGGAGACGTTGCGCGTCAGCGTGCCTCCGGCGGTGACGGAGGAGAGGCGGCCTATGCCGTCGTAGGTGTTGGCGGCGAGGGTCCACGACGGGCCGCTGTCGCCACGGGTGAGCACGGAGGTAACGGGGCGGCCGTGGCGGTCGACGGTGATGTCGTTGGTGTAGGTCAGCAGCGAGTCGCCCTGTGCCAGGCGGGTGCGCGTCTGCACGGGCACGCCGCCTGCGGTGTAGGCCTGGTCGTCGGGGATGTAGACTTTGGAACTTAATCCAATGTGTCTACGGCTTGAATTTACGTCATCGGCTATTGGACGCCTTATATTGCTGAGCATAATTATGAATAATTTTAATTGGGACTAATTGCATAAATCACCAATCATAACCAATTTCAACTTTTCTCAGTCTGTCATTTCGAAAATAAAATTTATTGTAAAGTAAATTGATAGTGTCATATTGTACATACATTGAGCTTTTATCATTATATGAAATATTATTGTTTGGATATATTCTCACATAATCTGATTTAGTCATACCTAAATATGCACCTCCTGATGTTACAAATTGTGGAATTTCGCTACGCAACCTATCAGACCAAAATTCCAAAGGCATAGTATCTGTGAGGATGATTGCATCAAATTGCAGTCCTTTCCCTCCGCAATTCAATCTCAGGAAAGCAAATTCTGTATCAGAAAAATTGGAGACATAAATTCCTTCCCCATGCTGGAAATCGTCGACTATGTAATTGTCAACATGCGTTTTAAGTATAGAATCCAGCGCATCCGGCATCATAAGTTCAAACCCACTTATAGAATTTTCCATTCTATATTCAGGCATCATACAAACGTCTGAATCTACATTTTTTTTACAAATTTTTTGGCTGCAGTAGCAAAGGACAACTAAGCTACTGACCAATATTTGAATTAGCTTTTCCATTATTACCATAATTGGGATTGTTCGGAATTTGGAAATTTATTTTTATGCCATTTTTATTATTCATTAAATATTGCCGAAAGAATTCCCCTAAAGCCTTCAGTTGCTCGGCCGTTCCTTGTATCCCTATACATCCTGCTGTACCGGGAGAATTGGTATCAGGGTGTAGTCTTAATTCTGTTCTGCCATTACAGTCTTCAATGTAAACCTTCCAGCCCGTTTCACCATATATTAACATCCCTCGTTGATTAGTGAACTCGAACTTATAACCTGTATAATTATGGTTCGGCGCAGGGCCATTCCCATATGGGCCACTTGTATAGGAATATTTATCTTGGGTATATGTACTACCATCAGAAAAT
>JBJEDC010000043.1:0-16051 GCA_051871645.1 Muribaculaceae bacterium
TTAACATTTGATTAACAAAAATAGTAAGATCATTTCTGACTGCAAAGATAAAAGCATGGGGAGGGTGGAAAGTGAGTCGGGCTGAGGGAGGGCGGCGGTGCCGGCGTCGTAGTCGACAGAGTGGAGCGAGCCGTCGGGCTTAATCAGGAGGCCGGAAACGGGTGTTTTGCCGAAGGGCGGTACAGGCTGTCTGAGGTGACGGCATAGATTCGGCCGTCGGCGGTGGCTGTCATGGCGCGGACGGCACGGAGCGGCGGGGCGGCGGGCAGTCCGGCGTTGAAGTCGGTAACATTGTCGCCTTGAAGGCGATATATGCCGCCGTTACCGTAGAGGAGAACTGTGCCGGACGAGTCGGCGGCAGGCAGACTTCCGCGCAACAGGCCGCCGTTCCAGTCGGAATGGCGGTAGTGCGGCAGCAGGGCGCGGCTCACGCCATAGTCCCTGACAAGGTCGCGGTGGTTGAGCACGATGCCCGAAAGGCACATTGTCAGCAGAAAGAAACACACCGCCAACGACGACCATTTGTGCTGTCTGCGCCAGTTTATCTTCATTTTTTTGAGAAGGCGTTATAGAGGGTGAAAGCGCCCAACCCGACGAAGGCGACGAGAATCACCGTCATGGCGCCGATGTGCTGCAGGGGTTCGAGCCAGATTTCCTTGAGTATGCCGATGTGGCCGATAATCTCGACGAAAGTCCAGAAAACCAGCACTGTGGCAATAGCCATGCGGATGTTGGCACCCCACGAGGCCAGGTACAGCTGCTTGCGGAAGATAAAGACCGAGCCGATGAGGCACACGCCGGCAATGGTCAGTGTAACGGGATGCGTGTCGCCCAAAAAGTTAGTGTCGTAGCAGAACATCAGCAGCAGGTAGCAGGCCCACATCATCACGTTAAGCTCCATGAACGTCACTATCGCAGCGTGTCGCGTGGCCGGACGGGCGACGATGATGTCGCGGCGCTTGCCGAAACACTTTTTCTGACACCAGTTGAAGAAATTGCATCCGCTGCGTATGCAGAACATGTACATAATCAGGAACATCACCAGAAAGCCGAAAGTGGCGGGGAGGATGAGGTATTCGGGCTGTGTCACCTTGCCCGTCAGCGGGTCGGTGTAGGGCATCATGCCGAAACGGTCGGCATAATACTGAAAGAGGAATTCAACCCAGCCCGTCCAGAAGAGCAGGCCGCCGAAGAGACCGCACAGCGTCTGCCGCAGGTCGCCGCGCACAAAGACGCCCGCGACCGTGAGCAGCAGGCCCGCCGCGCCCATCAGGAAGGCGCAGACGTGCAGCGTCCCCGGCTCGAGGAGATGTTCCATCAGTATCATCAGTGCATGGCCGAGCGGCATCGTGAACAGCACGAGCAGAAACGACGCCACGGCCTTGCCGACATATTTTTTTCTAACCTTAGGTTTATCAGTTGCCATAGGTATATCAATTCGTTTACAAAGTTCAGAAAAATCAGGGAATATCGAAAGAGAGGCCTGCCTGAAAGTTTATGCCGTCGGTAAGCGGGCAGTTGAGATAATAGTATCTGGGCTTGTAGTTGAAGATGTTGTCGAGCGCCAGCGTCAGCTTAATCTTGCCGAGAAAGAGCTGCGACACTGACAGTTTCCACAACGTGTAGGCCGGGTAGCTGACGGTGACGGTTCCCGCCGAGATGTCGTAATAGTCCTTGTACTCGACGTTGTCGACACCCGAGAGGAAGCGTCCGTTTACCGACAGCGTAAGCGAATATTTCTTCGAGAAATCCTTCTCCCAATCGGCTCGCGCCGTCAGCGTGTGCTTGCGGGCGGGGATATACGGGTTGTTGGCCGTATTGCCGTCCTTGTCGCGCCCCACATGCTCGCCGGTATAGGCATAGTTGATGCGAGCCGACAGTCCGTTGTTCCAGCGTCCCTGAACGGCCAGTTCGGCCCCGACAAGCGAGAATGAAGCCAGGTTGACGTAGTCGAGGTAGAGCTGCTTGTCGCCGTCGGGGCGATAATACGGCAGACCGGTGGAGATACGGTTGCGGATGTCATTGTAGCTCACCGACGCCGTCACATTGTAGTGGCCGCGGGTGTACTCGGCCGACAGCGAAAAGTTGTGGCTGCTCTCCGGCTTTAGGTTGGGGTTGCCGTTGACAATCCAGATGCCGGCCATGTCGAACTGATAATATTTCTCCTTGAGCGTGGGGGCACGGAAGCCCATGCCGTACCCGGCGCGGAGGACGGTACGCCAGGGCAGCGTCCATCGCGCCGAAATTTTAGGCGTTACGCGCGACATACGTCCGTCCGAAAAATAATCGTAGCGCAGGGCGCCAACCAGCTCGACCTGCCGGGAGATGTTCCAGTCGTACTGCACGAAGGCATCGGCCGAAATCTGCGAGCGTGTGCTCTCCTTGAGCTTGTCGTTGCGCATGAAATCGCGCATGAAATCGGCACCGGCGGTCAGCGACCCCGTCTCGCCCGTCCACCAGTTGTACAGTCCGCGCACGCTGTTCTGCACGTTGCTGTAGTTGCGCACATCCAGGCGGCTGAGTTTATAAAAGGTGGACTTGTCGTACTGGTCGAAGGCGTACGACAGCTCCAGCCGGTGATCCTTTGCGGGTGCCCACTCGCCGCGCAGGCCGCCGCTGAAGTCGCGGTAGCGCTCCGGCGAGTCATCAGTGCGGTTGAGCTGACGGAAAAAGTATCCGGCGCGGGCCGTCAGGCTGAACTCGCGGGCAGGCTTCACCGTAAAGCGGTCGCTGACATTCCAGAGGCTGTTGCCGTAGATGGTGCTGACCACGCGTGTCACGGGATTGGGAGCGCTGTGGACGTCGTAACTGTCAATCGAGTTATGCGACGCCGACAACACATTCTCAACCACCGAACCTCGCGCCGTGGCCGAAAGCGTATAGCGCTGCTCGTTGTGCCGTGCAATGCGGGCGCTGCCTGACAGGGTCCAGGGGCGCGAGGCATGCCTGGTGATGATATTGATGACGCCTCCGCCGGCGTTGCTGCCGTAGAGGGCGCTGGCGGCGCCGCGCACGATTTCGATGCGCTCGACGTTGCTCATGTCCAGGCGCGAGAAGTCGACATCGTCCATGGTCTCGCCCGCCATACGCTCGCCGTCGACGAGGAAGAGCACGCTCTGGCCGCCCTGGCCGTTGAAGTTGAGGTGCGTCTGCTGGTTCATGGCGTAGGAGAACTCGATGCCGGGAAGCTCCTGCTGCAGCAGGTCCTGGACGTTGGTGGCGTCGGTGCGGATGATGTCCTTCAACGTTATCAGGCGCGTCTGCACCGGCGTCTCCTTGAGCAGATGCGGCACGCGCGTACCGGTGATGACGACTTCGTTGAGGTCGTAGCTGTCCGACATGAGCGAGTCCAGCTCGAGCGAATCCACGGCAAAGGGACCTTCGTCCGCTGTCGGAGAAGCCGCGAAAGCCATTGTCGGTAATGCCATTGCCAGATACAGAATTATTTTCATAACGGATAACGATAGTTTATTGTCAGACAGCACTTGACGCCCGTCTGGCTCTGATAGTCGGCAAGCTGCAGGGCGCCGTAGGTGCCGTCGGGCAGGCGCAGGACAAAAACCTTGCTGTTGAGTTCAAAGGACGGCGGCATGGGCGGGATGCAGATGCGCAGCCACGACGAGAGCACGGGGTTGACCGCGATGCCCTGGTTGCCGATAAGGCCCAGAAGCATACGGTCCTGGAGGGTCCAGACGTCCGTTTCGTTCCATTCGTCGCCTTTGTATTCGAGTGAGGCCAGAAAGTCCCGGTCGGAAGGGACTTGGGAGATTTCGGAATATTCAGTTGCAGCGGCTTCACAGTCGTTGGTGCGCACATTGTTTCGGTGCACGGCGATTGTCCACTCCGAGGGACTTTCCTGAGCCTCCGTAGAATAAAAATTTCGGAATTCGTACCTGGAGATGCCTACTCCGTAGACGTCGTACCAGTATGCGTATATGCCGTCGCGGCTGCCGGCGGGGGCGGAGGGTGCCTCGGCGACGGGGATATCCTTTGTCACCCACAGCGACGAGGTATTGAAGGCCGAGTCGCGGCCCACCGAGTCGGCGAGAGCATGCAGGTCTATGTAGTGCCACTGCGTCCAGTCAGAGGCGTCGACATACAGCCGGCCGCTGACCGTTGCAGCCGCATCCTCGGACGGCTTGTCGTATATGCCGTCCAGGATGCCGTTGCACGACTGCAGCGCAATCGCCGCCAGCGCGGGTGCCAGAAGTCGCAGAACCCTCATCATTCGGCTGACTGGGTGAATGTTGCGACGATGGGGAAGGGCATGCTGCCCATGATGAAATTGTTGATGATTTTAAGGCCGTCGGCGGTCTTTTCAATCAGCACGTTGCTGGGGTTCTTGAATTCATAGTCATTATTCATGCTGGTGTTGCCGTTTTGGACGGCCGTGAAATGCATCTTCAGACCGTCGGTGCCGTCGGCCGAGGCGTAGGCGCGGTAAAAGCCGTTCTTTGCCTCGTCAAAGGCGATATTGGAGATAGTGTTAGCGCCGAGGGTGAGGTCGCCCATGACGGTGCCGGTGAGTTTATACTCGGGCACCTGCAGGTTTACGGTACCGTCCTCGTTGGCGGTAATCACATAGGTCACGCCTTCGGCGCTGTAGGTGAACATTCCGCCTACGACAACGCTGTTGCCGCCCTTGTAGCTGCCGGCGTAAACCGATGCCATGGACTCTTCTTCAAAGGTTATCTCCTGAACCTCGTCGACTTTGTAGGTCTGCGACGAGCCATCGGTAAGGGTGATTTTTACGATTTCGGCCGATGCGGCGGTGGAGAGCAGGGTTGCGAGAGCGAGAGTGAGTATATGTTTTTTCATCTTATTGCGGTTTTATTGATTATTTCTTTATTACTTTGAATGACTGGTTATTGGCTGTGATGATGTAGACGCCGGCCTGCAAGGCTTCGAGCGATACCTCGTCGTGTCCGGTTACTATTTTGTTGCCGTTGAGGGCGTAGATGACGATGTCATGCCCCGGACAGCTGAAAACGCGGCCGTCATAGCTGTAGACTGTCTCGTCAGCGACGGCGTCAATGACAGCCGCAGCCTCGCCGAAGGTCATCGATGCAACCTCGGAGCGAGCGCAGGTCGATGTGACATCAGCCGTTTCAATAGTCATATCCTCGCCGCTAAATGTAACGACGGGCTTGTCAGACAGATTGAAAACTTTTGTCGTGCCGTCCTTGAGGCTCAGCCTGAGCGAATGCCCGGCGGCCATAGCCGACCACTCCACAGCCACAAGCAAAAGCAGAAGAAAAACGTATTTTTTCATCCTCTAAATGAATTTTGATATGTGATTAATATTAGTTTTTTCGTCTGCAAAATTAGACACTCTCCCCCTCCCCCGCAATACCCAAAATTCATGAATTTTCCACCTACCCAGCTGTTATATACCACATTACAAAATACCTGTTTTTAGGTATCCCTAACTAATAGCAGGTATAAACCAATTCCAAGTCAAAAACATTACTCTTCAACCAAAAATCAAATAAAAATTTGGCTATTGTTTATTTTAATGCTAAATTTGCAAAGTCATTCATTGCAATATGGGAACTAAAATAAACTCAATACGACAACAAACACCCCATGACGGGATAATACTCACATCCTGGCTTGAGAAATCAGGTCTGAGCAGAAGCGAGATTTCCGATTATACCAAATCTGGGTGGCTGAGGCGTGTCGCTACCGGAGTATACACATTCGTAGGAGACAGCCCGACACTATATGGTATTTTGGCCTCATATCAAAGCCAAATCAATCTATCTTACCATGTCGGAGCCGCATCGGCACTGGAATTAAGAGGATTCTCCCACTATGTAGCAATGGGAAAACCAAATGCAATTGTATTCACTCCGATTAAGCCTCGACTTCCCAAATGGATAGGTACTACCGACTTGGATATGCGATTGATAGAGGTATCTACCATAGTTTTTGGGAACTCTGGTATCGAACAAACGGAATATAATGGTAGGCCTTTAAAAATTTCATCTCCTGAAAGAGCCATAATGGAATGCTTACTACTGTCGCCTGCCAGATATAATCTGATGGATGTATATTATCTGATGGAAATGCTTACCACGCTCCGTCCGACATTGGTTCAGCAATTGCTTGAAAACTGCACATCCGTAAAAGTGAAACGATTATTTCTCTACATGGCCGACAAATCGGGGCACCGCTGGTTTTCAAAACTTGACGTTTCAAAAATTTCACTTGGCTCCGGCACACGCAGTATTTCAAAAGGAGGCGTGAAAAACGCTAAATACGATATTGTAATACCTAAAGAACTTGCCGACTATGAATGATGTATATAGCAAGAAAGTATAACTGCTTTTACGAATACTCCCGTATGTGACGGATGAAGAGTGTTTTGCAGTTCACGGCGGAACCGCCATAAATCTGTTTGTGAAAATCTCAATCGACTCTCGGTTGATATAGACGTGACATATATTCCCCTGGAGGATAGAACATCAAGTTTGAGACATATCAATGAAGCCTTGATGAGGATAGCGGACAAAGTACGGCGCAGTTTCCGGGATATAAGGATAATACCGCGCCTTGACATTTGCAAAATCACCTGCGAACGACGAGGTTGTCAGGTAAAGATTGAGGTCAATCAGACAAAGCGGGGACTTGTATGCGGTGATGCCAAACTATATCCGTTGTGCGAAAAGGCTCAGACTCTTTTCGGCATGGAGGTTGACGCACGTATAGTATCGCTGCCGCAGTTATACGGCGGCAAAATCTCGGCTGCCCTTTCCCGACAGCATCCACGTGACTTATTTGATGTAAAACTGATGGAAATACCCTTGTCCGACATCAAAAAAGGTCTGATATTTTGTCTTCTTGGCAGTGACAGGCCGGTACATGAGTCTTTCGCTCCCAATCTCATAGACCAGAGGGAGGAGATGGAGAATCAGTTTATCGGGATGAGTGATATCCCGTTCAGTTACTAAGAATTTGAGGCGACAAGAGAAGACCTTGTCAAAGGTGTTAACAAAGTTATGACAGAAGAAGACAAAAACTTTCTTGTCGGGTTCGAGGAATTATCGGTCAACTGGGAGGAATCCGAATATTCGGAATTCCTCGAATATCCTTCAGTACGATGGAAAATCCAGAATCTTCAAAAACTGAAAGCAACCAATCCCCAAAAACTCCTTTCAGAAGCCAACAAACTCAGACAAATATTCAGGTAAACGAATTTTGGTACCGCAAAACATACGGTGCCCCACAGGTCGGGGAGGACTTGCGGGGCACCGGTGGTTTATGTTGGATTAGGATTGGGCGGGGTCAGGCGTGGGAGGCTTCGAGGAGGTCGCCGAGGACGCTGATGTCGCGGCAGGTGATGTCGGGCATGGGGTCGTTGCTGAGGGCGGTCTCCTTGGTGGTCTCGCCGGAGAGGACGAGGACGCCCATGCCGCCGGCGTTCTGCGCCGTGGCCACGTCGGTGTATATGCGGTCGCCGCACATTGCCACCTCGTCGGGCTGCAGGTTGTAGCGGTACATGATGCCAGAGAGCATGTCGGGGTTGGGCTTGCCGATTACCAGGTCGGGCTTGCGGCCTGTGGCGTACTCGATGCAGGTCGTCAGCGAGCCGCAGTCGACGAGGACGGTGGGCTGGTCGGTGGGGCACACGCGGTCGGGATTGGTGGCGATGTAGGGCAGCCCCTGCTGGGCCAGCCAGGCGGCGTGGCACAGGCGGTCGTACTGCAGGGTGGTGTCGAAGGCCACAATCAGGGCGTCGGGACGGTCATCGGGGTCGCAGGCGGCAAGCTCGAAGCCGGCCTCCTCGAACTCGTGCAGCATCGACGGCGTGCCGAGGGCGTAGATGCGCTTCACCTCGGGCATACATGCCTTCAAGTACTCGATGGTGGCCACGGCGGTGGTGTACATTTCCTCGTCGGTGGCCTCGATGCCGAGTTTGGCAAGCTTCTTGAGGTAGTCGGCGATGGAGCGCGTGGGGTTGTTGGTGAGGAACGAGTAGCCGATGCCCAGGCGTGTCAGGCGCGCCAGAAAGTCCTTGGTGAAAGGGAAGAGCGTCGAACCCATGTATATCGTGCCGTCCATGTCCAGGGCGACATGCTTGATGCGGCGGCAGGCGGCCATCATCTCGTCGTAAGTCTTCGGCGAGAAATAATCGGGGGTCTGTGTCTTGGGGGTCATGTCAGATTTCAATGTCTATTGTCAAAATCAGATGTCAAAATTCTCCTGGTTGAGCTCGTTGGCTTTGTTCTCCAGCTCCGACTGTGCGGCGGCGTAGAATTTCTGCGAGCGCTCGTAACCGTCGCGGGGTGCGTTCCACATGCTCACGAAGGTAATGGCGCCGATGATACCGACAGCGATGAAGAGATAAAATACCATGTTCCATCCGTATGCGTCAGCGACGATACCCACGACAATGGCGGACAGGAACGAGCCCACATAGCCGAAGATACCGGCGAGGCCGTTGGCCGTTGCCGAAGCTTCCTTGGTGGCCTGGTTGGCCGAAGCGATGCCTATAAGGGCCTGGGGACCGTAGATGAAGAAACCGGCGCCGGCAAGGATGGCGATGGAGGCGGCGAAGGGCAGCTCAGGCAGGAAGATGAACAGCGACAGGAATACCACGGCGCCCACCATGCAGACGAGGCACATGCGGTGAGCCTTGCCCTTGAAGATGTGGTCGGTACACCAGCCGGCGGCGATGGTTCCCACGATGGCCAGCACCTCGAAGATGGTGACTGCGATAGCGGCGAGTGCCAGCGACATTTCACGGGCCTCGGTGAGGAACTTGGGACCCCAGTCAAGGATACCCATGCGCATCACATATACAAAGATGTTGGCGATGCAGAGAGTCCATATCCAGCGGTTGGTCCAGACCATGGCCTTGAGGAACTTGGAGTGCGAAACCTTCTCGCCTTCTTTTTTGCCGGTGTTGGTGGCGGGGAGCTCGGGCAGGCCCACCGAACGGGGGTCGTCGCGCAGGCCTACAAACAGCCAGAGAGCGCCGAGGATACCGAGGATGGCGGGAATCCAGAAGCACCAGCGCCAGGCGTCCCAGTGCTGGGCGTACTGCATGATCTGTTTCATGCTCTCCGAGTTGGAGGGGTCGAGATTGAGGTTCTTGGCGATGGTGTTGATGATGGCAGGGTCGCCGCTCATGTCGGTACCCATGTTGGTCATGATGAGGCCGCAGAAGAAGACGGCGGCGCCGGCACCGATCGAGTGCGAGGTGTTCCATATCGACATCTTGGTGGCCAGCTCGGACGGGTGAATCCACGACGGCAGGATGCGCGCGCAGGGAGGATAGCCCATTCCCTGGAAATACTGGTTGAATACGATGGTGATGCCCATCGTCAGGACAAGCAGGTTAAGGAAGTCGGGGCCGGCATCCACGCCTGTCACCCACGAGCTGACGTTGACGCCGAAGCCGAAGGCCAGGTTACATGCCGCGCACAGCAGCAGGCCCAGAGCCATGATGACGCGCGAGCTGAAGCGGTCGACAATGAAGCCGTTGGCAAAACGCGAGGCGCCGTAGATGAGCGAGCTGATGCCGATGATGATACCGAAACTGGTGTTGGAAATACCGTACTGGGCCGTCAGGCCGGGCATGGCCACCGAAAAGTTCTTGCGCAGGAAATAGTAGATGGCATAGCCGATCATCGACACGACGATGGTGCGCAGCTGCCAGCTTTTGAATTTCTTTATCACTTCCGGCGACCAGTTGCCGTAAATGCTTTCTTTACTCATGGTTTATTAAAAGGTATACTCTAATATTATATGTGTAAAATTAGTTGAAATCGAAATGTGATGTGCCTGTGTCAGGCCTTGCCGCCGTTGAGGCGGGCCGTCTCCTCGAAGTCGAGGGCCTGGGCCAGGACGGTGACGGGATTGAGGACGGTGCGGCCTGTACTCATCTCAATCTGCCACTTGCAGGTCTCGCAGTCGGTGATGACAACGTCGGCACCCGACTCGTCTATGAGGCCGAAGAGCTCGCTGCCGATGGCCTGCGAGGTGGGATAGTTCTCCTTCTTGAAACCGTAGGTGCCGGCCATGCCGCAGCAGGCCTGCTCCAGGGTGGTGAGTTTCAGGCCCGGAATCATGCGCATGAGACCTGCCGAATAGACGCCCCAGCCCAACTTCTGCATGTGGCAGGGGGTGTGGTAGGCGGCGTTCATCTTGAAATCCTTGCGGAAAGCCAGCTTGATTTCGCCCTTCTCGATGAGGCGGTACAGGTAGGCCGTGGCGGTATAGATGTCATCGCGGATGGCGTTGTTGTCAACACCGAGCAGATGCGGATACTCGTCGCGCATGGTGAAGATGCAGGTCGAGCTGCAGCCCACGATGGCCTCGGCGCCGCGTGCCATTGCCTCCTTCATCTCGGCCACGTTGGTGGCGGCGTCCTTGCGGGCGCGGTCGATAAGGCGGTTGGCAACCTTGGCCACGCCGCAGCATTTTTCCTTCTCCATCAGCGTGATGCCGATGTTGCAGGCGTTCATGATGCGCACGAAGTCGATGCCGAGCTGCGGGTAGTTGTAGTTGACGTAGCAGCCGTGGAAGTAGGCTATGCGGCGCGGGAACTGCGCCTGCTTGTCGGCGGCGTTCTTTTTGAACCACGACACGAATTTCTTGCCCGAGTATGCGGGGAAGGTGCGGTGGCTGTCGACGCCGATAGTCTTGTCGAGGACATACTTGACGGGCTTGAGGCCGAGGGTGAGGTTGACCACGGGGGCGAAGGCCGAGGCCATGGTGCCTACGAAATCCGTTTCGGCCAGCATGCGGTCGCGCAGCTTGGGAGCGCCCTTTTCGTAGTTGATGCGGGCCATCTGGATGATGTCGCCGATGCGCACGTTGTTGGGGCACGACACCTCGCAGCGCTTGCAGTTGAGGCAGTATTTCAGCGCCTTGTCAAAGAAGTCGGGATTTTTGAGACGGTAGCGCTCGCCGTCGGGGCCGGCCTGCTTGGGACCGGGATATTCGGGCTTGACGGCGGCCACGGGGCAGTAGACGGTGCAGATGGTACACTTGATGCACTGCTCGAGGTTGTTGGGGCTGATGTTTTTTATCTGATATTCCATGGCGTGTCAGTTTTTGTGTCCGGAGAGGTTTTTGTCGATTTCCCTGGCCACTGTCAGGGCAGTGAGAACGGCGACGCCGGCTCCGGACTCTTCCTTAAGCGAGTTGCAGCCGCCCAGGATTGCTCCGACGGCGTAGAGGTTGGCGATAGTCTTGCCGCCCTTGCTGACGCGGAAGCTGTCATCGGTGTGGACACCGAAACTCATGTAGGGCTGGACGTCGAAGACCTGTTTGCTGTACCATTTGCTGCGGTCGGTCGGGGCGTCGACGTCGAGGTCGAAGACCGACTCGCGTATGCTGTCGGGACGTGCGACGAGGCCGCTGCTGAAGAAGCTGCCGGTGGCCATCACAAACTGGTCGGCGGTGAGGCTGTCGGCGCCGAGGCTGACGGTGCTGAGCGATTTCAGCGACTCGTCGGCGATACGGCCCTCGGTGACCTTGTCGCCCAACATGTAGACGCCGCCCAGATGCTCGAAATAGCGGCGCAGCATGGCCTGCTGGCGCATGCCCGTGACGGACATGGGGGTGGTGGGAACGTAAAATATCTTTTTGCCGGTGAGGCGCTCCAGCTCGGCCAGGGGCTTTTCGTCGCGCATGCCGATGACTGCGGGCATAATGATTGCCGAGGCATCGCCGGCGGCTTTGCGCAGCTCGGCGGCAAAATCGGCCAGAGCCTGTCCGGTGAGCAGACGGGCGATGCCGGGGGCGCGGAACTCGGTGGGGTTGGTGCGCAGATGCTCAAGGGCGGGGATGGTGACCGAGGCGGTCCGGCTCTCTATGCCCTCACGCTTCAGGCCGTTGGCAAGGAAGGCGGGGTAGAAATCAAGATAGCCCTTGATGGAGGCGATGAGGACGGGGCCGTTCTTGGCCACCTCGCTGATTTTCTCCATCACGGGGCTGCCGGCGGCCGACAGCCAAGCGGGCTTGACCTCGCCCACGGGTGTGAGGCGGTGATGGTTGGCGGTGTCGCTGCCTTCGAGGGTGATGCCTGCGTCGGCGAAAATCTGCTTTGCCTCGGCAATCAGCGCCTCAAGGTTGGCGGCGCCGATGCGGGCGTAGGGGTGCGGAGCCTCACGCGAGGCGATGGCGGCGGACGGGTCGCTGACCTCCTTGCCGTCGACATGTCCTAACAGGCCGTAAGAGCCCGAATTGAAGTGGAGGGCGCTCTGTCCCGAGCTGATTATTGCCGTGCTGTGTCCTGCCCGGCACAGGGCTATGCCCGTTACCAGACCGCTGAGGCCTCCTCCCAGTATTATTGCGTCGTATTTCATTTCTGCTCTTGTTTGTTGGTTTCTTTATCCGTGCCCTTGCTGAGGCGGCTCAGCGTCTCTTCGGAACAGTCGATTTTGTCGATGCCGCAGAGGCCTTCGTAAATCCACGACATGAACTGAGCCTCCACCAGGGTCTGTCCCCATGCCACGGGCATCATGCCCTTCCAGCGCTCGTTGACGAACGAGCTGAGGTCGCAGAGCGCCAGCTGCTCGTTGCCGCTCTCACGGCCGAGGATGGCGGCGGCGCGGCAGGCGCAGAGGCCGCCCTGACAGGTGCCCATGCCGATGCGGGTGCGGCGGCGCAGGTTTATCAGGTTGTTGACGTGCAGATGGTTGACGGCGTATTTGACCTCGCCCACCGAGACCTGCTCGCACTCGCAGACGAGGGCGTCGTCGCCGCTCTCGCCGGTGATTTCGGCCGACATGGTTCCGTGGCGGCCTTCCTGAGCCTTCTGCTCGGTGGACAGCTCGATGATGTGCTTCTTGCTGCTTATGCGGCGCTCCTCTCCGGTGCTCGTCTCCGAACCGGGCAACGGGTCGGTGGCTGTGGTGCAGGCTCCGCCGTCGTGGCCGAGTTTCTTGCATACCATGTCGGTGGCCCATTCGGCCATCAGGCGGTAGGTCATGAGTTTGCCGCCGCTGATGGTGATGATGCCCTCGACGCCGTCGCGCCGGGCGTGGTCCATGCAGACGATGCCGCGGCTTATCGAGCGGCCCGACGGGTCGTCGTCGCTGGCGATGAGGGGACGCACGCCGGCATAGGCGCGGAGGATGCGGGTATAGGCCAGCGCCGGGGCAATCTTGATGCCCTCGCGCAGCAGGATGTCAACCTCTTCCTCGGTGACGTCCATGTTGTCGACGGTGTCGATGGGGACGCGGCTCGAGGTGGTGCCGATGAGCGAGATGGTGTCGCCGGGAACGAGGATGTCGGCGTCGGCGGGCTTACGGCAGCGGTTGATGACGACGTTGTTGACGCGGTGGCCGAAGATGAGCAGGGCGCCCTTGGCGGGGAACATGTTGATGCGGATACCGGCCTTGGCGGCAATGCCCTGACTCCAGATGCCGCAGGCGTTGACCACGATGCGGCTCTCGTAGCGGGTCTCCTCGCCGGTGTAGTGGTCGCGCAGGACAACGCCGCATACGCGGTTGCCGTCCATTACCAGGTCGGTGACGGCGTGGTAGGTGATGACGTCGGCGCCGTGCTTGCGTGCGTCAACGACGTTGGCGGTGGTGAGGCGGAAGGGGTCGACGGCCCCGTCGGGAACCTTCACCGCGCCGATAATCTCGTGGTTGACGGCGGGCTCGAGGACGATGGCCTCCTTGGGGTCGATTTCCTCGGCGTTGATGCCGGCCTTGTGGCAGGCCTCGACAAAATTTTTCTGATATTCGAGCGAGTCCTCGGGCAGCGTCACGAACAGGCCGCCGGTCTCCTCCACGCAGTGGCGGGCGATGCGGCGCAGGGTCATGTTCTCGCGGATACACTCGGTGGCCGACTCCTGGTCGGTGACAGCGTAGCGCGCACCGCTGTGCAGCAGGCCGTGGTTGCGGCCGGTTGCGCCGGCGGTGAAGTCGAGACGCTCCACAAGCAGGGTCTTCAGACCGCGCTTTGCGCAGTCGCGGGCCGTACCGGCACCTGTGGCACCGGCACCGATGATTATTACATCGTAGGTGGTAGTGTTTTTTTGCATTGGATAATTACGGCAAGCCGTATTATTTATGGTATGACTGGTTAATTTTTCGTATAAGAACGGTTTGTTTTCGCACAGAAATGGTTTTCGTCACAAAAGTAATTAAATTATTTTAATTACCAAACAAAAGCAACAACTTTCTTAAAAGAAAAGAAACGAAAGCCGAAACTTTTGCTTCAAAACCACAAAAATTTCGTTTCGTAACATACTCGGGCCGCTCCAAAAGGCAGAATCTGTCCGAAAAAGAAACGGAAACCGGCATACGTCTCCTTCATCCACATACGCCCGACCCATTGTTGCAGTATAAAGCCGGAATCCTCCCGTCACCACATACAGCAGCGGCCGAACAGAACCGCATTAGCTACGTTCTCATTCGGCCGCATCTTTATTCCGGAGCCGTCACCATTCAAGGCTGACGGGTGACAATTAGGTCGGAAGAACCCATTGGCAGGCTATAAACATGGAATTCAAGCATCTGTCGCTCTTCGACTGAACATGGTGGAAATTCAATATAAAGCATATTACCCTCAACTCTTACATCGCAGAGCTCGTGGTTTACTCTTTTTATAAACTGTCCATCGAGATTGCAGGATGCTTTATCAAAGTCAAATTTCGGATAAAGGACCATACCGGGGTCATTATTACATGAACTTTTCAAGCAGACAGAACCACCTTCCGGTCCACAGCTGACCCGGATCTCTCCTTTTTTCGCCGTAGTCTTCGAGTCTCCGCTTGCGGACATGGTTTCCCATGTCATATACTCAGTTTTATCACCTAGTTTCTCTTCACAGGAAGAGCATACTAAAACTATGGCAAGTGATATTATTAAGAAGAATAATTTTTTCATATTTTTAATTATAGCTGTTAATTATCAACTCTTTTCTGTTTTTTGTATATTTAAAAACCTTTGAATCTGAAATTATATCAGGCATTATATTATATAAAAACCAACCATCGTGGAGACCGCCCCATCCCCAATTATAATGGTACTTAATAATACTAGTATATTGTTGATATTTTTCATAACATTGAGCCTCTTCATATCTAAAATTTGGATAATACCAATCCGCAAGACGATATAGGATATATTCAGTCAAACTTTCAGAAGTCTGCAAGCCATCAATAATCCAGCCATGACCTCCTTGATTGTTAGCATCTATGCCCTGTGTAAATACTGGATATTCTCTATTCAATGAAGCTATAATTTTCGAATCGTTATGATTAGTCTCCGTTACGTTATAGCCATAATTCTGCAGTACTCTTTTTGCATCTCCCATAGTGGCGTCTCCATTGTCGTTAACCCCGATTTCAGATCTAAGACGAGCCAAAAAAGTCGTCAAATAAGGTGCATCTGATGGATTATCAATACTATTAGGCATATTATCCCAATTAAACGATGCCGGATGTCTATAGAATTTCATAAGCTGTGCGGTTGCAATAGTGACACAACCCAAAACCTCTTTATTCGTTGTATTATATGGCGTCTTCTGATGCCATTTTGTTGTAAGAAACGGACCGAGAGTCTTAACTGTGCGTGTGTTCTTTTCAACAACATAAGCCGTCCACCACCAACTATAATCGGTTCCCTCCCACAAATCCTCGTCTTGTGCTGCTCTTACGTAACTATCATAGACATCTTCCGGAAGAATCCCGTTATCAAAACAATCGTGCAGATAATAAACATTATTACCGTAAACACCGTCAGAGAACCACCAACGGTCATATTCTTCCCAGTAATCGTCACTTGCACTTGTTCTCAATTGGCGCTTTTGTGAGGTGCCGCCTTCTACATAGTCCTGCCAATATGTCTTTGTTTTGAAATCATATTCTCCACTCCTTGCAAGTGCAATATTGGCCAGCATCTCGTCAACGACAGCTTCCATCCCCGTTTTTTTCAAAACGTCCAACGTGAAGGTACCGTGTTCCACTTCCGCAAGCACAGGAAAATATTTTTGTGTGGCTGAAACCATTATATAGCCATCCTCATAATTCACGGCATATATGGCAGGATTACCGGCAGAATCATTGATAGCTACTATGTTT
>JBJEDC010000044.1:0-2987 GCA_051871645.1 Muribaculaceae bacterium
CGCTCTGCGCGATTTCGGCCTCGTGGTGGGGGAACTTGAGGTCCATGCCTCCGCCGTGGATGTCGATTTCGTCACCGAGATATTTCTCGCTCATCGTCGAGCACTCCAGGTGCCAGCCGGGGAAGCCCTCGCTCCAGGGCGACGGCCAATGCATGATATGCTCGGGCGCGGCCTTTTTCCATAGGGCGAAGTCGGCGGGATTGTGCTTCTCGTCCTGGCCGTCGAGGGCGCGGGTGGCGCTCAGCAGCTCGTCGATGTTGCGGCCCGACAGGCGTCCGTAGCCGTAGTCCCTGTTGAACTTGGGCACGTCGAAGTAGACCGACCCCTGACTCTCGTAGGCGTATCCGGCATCAAGGATTTTCCTGATGTACTCTATCTGCTCGATGATGTGACCCGACGCATGGGGCTCGATGCTGGGCGGCAATACGTTGAGGGCGCGCATGGCGTCGTGGTAGCGCGTGAGGTAGTACTGCACCACTTCCATGGGCTCGAGCTGCTCGAGCCGTGCCTTCTTGGCAATCTTGTCCTCGCCCTCGTCGGCATCGTGCTCGAGGTGGCCGACGTCGGTGATGTTGCGGACGTAGCGCACCTTGTAGCCGAGGTGGCGCAGATAGCGGGCCACGACGTCGAAGGTGATGGCCGGACGGGCATGGCCGAGGTGGCCGTCGCCGTAGACGGTGGGGCCGCAGACGTACATGCCTGCCATTTCGGGGTGTACGGGCCGGAAGGTCTCCTTCTGTCGGCTCATCGAGTTGTAAATCGCAAGATCGTTCTTACGTATTGCCATAGTCGGGGGTGTCTATAGTGTGAATGGTTTGGATGGAAGGTTGAAAACAGCCGATGGAGGGACATCGCTTTGCGATGTCAGTCCGGTCGCTTCGTCTGCCGGACCAACGTGCCAAAGGCACGTCCCTGCATTAATACATTTCCGTTACCAACAGCTGTTCAGGCCTGGAAGCCGTTGTTGCCGTTGCCCTGGTTCTGGTTGCGGGGAACGGTGCGCTGGATTTCGCCGTAGACCTCCTCGTACTTGGTGAGGTTGTCGCGGAGGGCGAAGAGCAGGTTCTTGGCGTGCTCGGGAGTCATGATGACGCGAGTCTGCACACGGGCGGCCTGCATGTTGGGAGCCACGTTGATGAAGTCGAAGCAGAACTCTGTGGGCGAGTGTGCGATGACCGCCAGGTTGGAATAGTGGCCGCCTGCCACCTCGGGAGTAAGCTCTATCTTGATTTCGTTCTGATTGTTCTTGTTGTCCATTTTCGTATTTATTTAAATGTGTTAGGGATTTCGGTTCTTATTTGGCGTTCTTTTCAAAAGTCACCTCGTGCATGCGCGGGTTGACGTCGGGGATGCGCAGCACAAAGCCGTCGTATTTGGCGTCGTTCCAGATTTCCGTGATGTTGATTGAAGCATACACGGTCTTCATCGTCTGCTGGGCGGCATCGTTGTCCGACTCGTAAAGGAGGTAGACGACAGGCTTTTTGTCGTTGACGGTGGCCTCGTCGGCTACAAGGCGCATCTTGCCGGGCTCCTGGAAGTACATGGCCATGCCCTCGTAGTTGAGGAAGCTGCCGGTGATGGTAACGGCCTCTGTACGGACGTCGAGAGTACGCTGGCCGCTGGCTCCCCACTCCATGGCGCCGTTGATGACGGTGCTGTAGGCAAGGACGTTGATGGCGCCGGAGGTGTACTGCTCGCGGTTGTCGGGATACTCGTACATCACCAGGACACGCTGGCCGGGGGTGACGGTGTGGGTGGCCGACTGGGCGAAGTTGGCGGTGCAGGTGAAGAGCGCAGTCTTGCCCTCGGGGCTGGTAATCTCGAGGGTGCTGCCGTTCATGCCGGTGGAAATCAGGGTCATGAAATTCAGGTAGGTGGTGCGGGCGGGGCCGTCATTGTCGTTGCACGAGGTCAGGCCGACAATGAAAGCCAGGGCGAGCACTAAGGCTGTGATTTTTGCTTTCATCTAAATTTTTGTTTGCTGCCACCCGGATGCGGGGGCAAATTTATTCGATTGGTAATTAACTGTTTTGATTGGTTTCGATGTATCAAGCTATTTTACTCGGGGCACTCGGCCGTTGCTTTGTCGCGTTTGTTTTCGACTGAGACGATGCGGCCGTCGGCGATGTGTACTATGCAGTGCGAGTCGGCGGCGAGGCTCTCGTCATGGGTAACGATGACAAAAGTCGTGCCAAGGTCGCGGCAGAGGTCGAAAAACAGCCCGTGCAGCTGGCGGCGGTTCTTGGAGTCGAGGCTGCCCGAAGGCTCGTCGGCAAGAACGACGCGCGGGTTGTTGACGAGCGCACGCGCCACGGCGCCGCGCTGGGCCTCACCTCCGGAGAGTTGCGACGGTTTATGCGTCAGTCTGTCTTTCAGGCCCATACGGTCAAGCAGCTCCGAGGCCCGGCGTATGGCCTCGCCGTGCTTAGTCCCGGCAATCAGCGCGGGCATCGCCACGTTTTCGACGAGCGAGAACTCCGGCAACAGCTGGTGGTTTTGAAATACAAAACCAATATTGCCGTTGCGGAAAGCTGACAGACGCCGGTCGTTGAGCGCTGCCACGTCCACGCCGTCGTAGAGCACCCGGCCCGAGTCGGCACGGTCGAGAGTGCCCAAAATCTGCAACAGCGTCGACTTTCCGGCGCCACTGGGTCCGACAACCGACGTCACCAGATGGTCGCTGATGCGCAGGTCGACGTCCCTGAGGACCTCGACATTGCCGAACCGTTTGCAGATATTCTTAAGCTCAATCATAACGTGCTGAAAAATAGTGATACAAATATACAAACAAAAACCCAAACCGCCACCGTTTTAGCATAGTTTAAGCAAAAGGAGCGCTCAAGCGAATTGGGCACCAAAGCATCAATATTGCCAATGTAGGGATGCACCCCGGTACATCCGCATAATGAGCATTGACAATCAGCCAATTGGTGAGGCTGTGTCGTAATTAAGGTTTTACGGCGCAGCCTCTTTTTTTAGGAAGTTGA
>JBJEDC010000045.1:0-15559 GCA_051871645.1 Muribaculaceae bacterium
GTTCTCGGTGCCTTCCTTGCGCACGCAGTCAACTTTGCGCTTTTCGTAGGCATACCCGGCTTCGCCGTCGTATTTGGTGCTGGCAAAATAAACGTATGACACCGAGTGGCTGGCGTAGAAATGTACGTCGTGTCTTTTAGCGTAGCGCGTCCACCATTCGCAGCAACCTTTGAAGGGAGGCACGTCGTTGTACTGCCAGTAAATCTGCGGCGAGATGAAGTCGATTATGCGCTCGTGCACCCAGTTTACGGGGTCGGAGAAGATGTCGTTGTATTGCCAGTCGTCGGTGGTGACTCCGTAGGCCGACGGACGGGCGGTGGCAGTTTCGTCATCGAAGTTGTCCAGTCCTTTGTAGGCCACACCGGCAGGGCTGATGCCGAATTTCACCCAGGGCTTCACCGAGTGGACGGCTTCGTTGACAATGGCCACCATGTCGTTGATGTTATTGCGGCGCCAGTCGGCCTTGGATAGTTTGCCGCCGTCGTTGACATAGTCGTTGTACTGTGCCTGGTCAGGCGAGGCTCCTGCGTTGTCATCCACTTTTATGCGGTCGGGATAGAAATAGTCGTCGAAGACAATTCCGTCGATGTCGTAGTTTCCGGCCAGCACCAGGCAGACGTTGCGTATGCGGGTCTTTGTCTGAGTGAGCGCGGGATTGTAAATCCAGATGTCGTTATACGGGTTTTCCGACTCGTCTGTGGCGCCGCTTCTGAGGCTTTTCGACTTTATAATCCAGCTTTTCATGGTGCTGGAAAGGTTCTGTCGGTCGTATTCGCTTTGTGAAGTGGCCACGCGGTAAGGGTTTATCCAGGCGTACAGCTCCATGCCGCGCTTGTGGGCCTCGTCGAGCCAGAACTGCAGGGAATCCCATGTGCCTGCGAGGTACTGGCTGCGCCCTTCACCGGAGATAGTGTAGGTCGTGCCGCCTATGGTGTAGCTGTTTTTGTTGTAGTACCGGTCGTTCATCGACCTCACCTGGAAATATACGCAGTTGGCACCCATGGCTTTGAGGTTGTCGAGGATTGTTGTGGCCTCGGTCTTCTGTGTGTCCTCGTTGTTTGTAGTTGAAGGCCAGTCGAGATGCCAGGCTGTTGTTACCCAGGCCGATCGCAGCTCGCGGCGCGGGGCGTTGGCGTCGGCATGGACCGTAGAAACTGCCGTGGCCAGCAAAGCTGCGGCCGACAGCAGGCGTAAATGTTCAGATATTCGCATCATAGCAGCTTATTTTTAAGGTTAGTGAGCCTGAATGTGGATTTCCGTATGACAGGTTGTGAAAATTATTTAAGGATTTGTAGCCGGTTTTGGAAATCTGTCGCAAAGTTAACGAATAATCCATCGGTTTGCAATAAGTTTTGTTATAAATGTAATAATAAAAAAGCCCCGCTGTTTACAGCAGGACTATGCGGCCGAAGCAGTCGGGGCGGTGGAAATCGGGCTTCTCGGACCGGATGGGGTTCCAGCTGAGGTAGTGCGGGGCTGAGGTCTTGCCGGCACATTTGTAGAAATTGGCGTTCATGGCCATAGGATGGCCCGGTGTGTAGGTAATGCCGATGAGCGACAGAGGAATGGCCATGACAAGGTTCCAGGCGAACATGCCCTCCATCTCGCGGAAGGGGCGGTTGCCGCACGAGGGGGCGCGGCGCACCTGGCGAAGCTCGTCCGGGGTGAGGCGCGTGGGGTTGTGGCGCTCGCTGCGGTGGCTGGCGTTGATGGTGCCGATGCAGTTGACCTCGAAATTCCAGTAGTGGCTGTCGCATCCGGGCGAAACGAAAAATTCGACACATGAGTCGTCAGCGACGGGGCTGAGGTCGGTGTAGTTTTCGGCACGCAGATAGTTGCAGCGGGTGAAGAAGTCGATGTAGACTGCCGTTCCCGAGTGGGCGATGCTGAAGGTGGCAAGAGGCGCATAGGGGAACTGCGGCCAGTTGAGCTCGGCGATGCGTCCGCGGGCGCCGCGGCTGTCGAGAACGCTCGTAATCTCGTCGGCGTTCATCGTGTCGAGTTCGGGGATATATGGAACGTCAAGGGTCTTCATGATTGAAATTCGGCTTTAGGGCTGTGGTTCAGGCGGCGGGGTAGTGGTCGATAAACGCCATCACAATTCCCACCAGCGCCATCAGCAGCAGTATGGAGCCTATTATGCGGTTGAGAATCCACATGCTGCGCAGGTTGAAGCGTTTGCGCAGGCGGTTGACAAGCAGTGTGACGGTGTACCACCAGCCCAGCGCGCCGGCAAAAATCATCGCATAGGACACGGCATCCTGGTAGGTGCTGAACTCGGGCTGGAAGTTAAAGCGCGTGAACAGGCCCAGGATGAAGAAGAGTATCAGAGGGTTGGAGAAAGTAAGGAAGAAGCCCGAGACTATGTCGCTGAAATAGTTGTTGCTCAGCTGCATGTCGATGGTGTGCAGCGGATGGTTGGGCTTCTTGCGGAAGAGATACAGTCCGAAACCGGCCAGGACTATGCTGCCGATAATCACCAGCAGGAACTGGTTGCGGTTGATAAAGTCGGTGATGAAGCTGAGGCAGAGACCCGAGAGCAGGCAGTAAGCCAGGTCGGAGAGGGCGGCGCCAAGTCCGGTGAAGAAAGCGGGCCAGCGGCCCTTGGAGAGGGTACGCTGGATGACGAGCATGCCTATAGGGCCCATCGGCGCCGAAATGAGGACGCCGATAGCGATTGCACGGGGCACTATGTAGAGGATGTCGTTCATGGATTATGAGGAACGGGCCTGCCTGTTTTGTTGTCAGTAGACAAAGGTACGAAAAAAATGCAAAATTGAAAATGTAAAACTGAAAATGGGGTGTTGTTCGGCAAAGTTTGATTAACTTTGTGCGTTAACCGGCCGGACCATAATATTGGACGTGGGTTTTTACTAAAAATTACAAAGGAAATGAAGATACTGCTGCTTGGCGATTTCAGCAACCTGCACAACGCCCTCGGCGGCGCGCTTGCGGGCATGGGTCACGACGTCACCGTCATCTCGGAAGGCTGCGGATGGCAGGACACGCGGCGCGACATCGACATCCGCCGTCGTCCGGGCCTTATGGGCGGCCTGCTCTATGTGGCGCGTCTGTGTGGCCCGCTGCACCGGCATCTGCGCGGCTACGACGTGGTGGCTTTGCAGACACCGCATTTTCTGCAACTGAAGCCGTCGCGCCTGCGGTGGTTTTTCGACCGGCTGCGGCGCGAGAACGGCGCGGTCTTCCTTTCGGCGGCAAGCACCGACCAGGTATATATCCGCGAGGCCTTCAACCGCAATTCGCCTCTGCGCTATAACGAGTTCCGTATCGGCGACGCCCCGGCGCCGCTGACCCTTGCCGACCCACAGACGCTGGCCGAGTGGCGCACACCGGAGATGGAGGCTTATGCCGATTATTTCTACGACCATATCGACGGCGCCGTCAGCGCCCTCTATGAGTATGATGTGGCTCTGCGTGCGCGTCTGGAGCCGGAGCGGGTGGCGTACGGCGGTATTCCGATTGACCTGAAGATGCTGCCGTTCAAGGCTATCGACCCTGATATCCGGCAGGTGCGCCTGTTCCTGGGTCGGCACAGGGACCGCAAGATAGAGAAAGGCACCGACCTGCTGGAGACGGCGGCGAGGCGCGTGGCCGACGCATCCGGCGGTCGCGTGACATTGAACATTGTCGAGAATTTGCCGTTTTCACAATATATAGGTACGATGACCGACAGCCATATCCTGCTCGACCAGATTTACTCGTATACGCCGGCGACAAACGCCCTGATGGCGATGGCGCGCGGCCTCAACGTGGTTACGGGTGGCGAGGAAGACTATTACCGGTTTATCGGCGAGACTGAGAACCGCCCCATCATCAACGCCCCAATCGACGTGGACGAGCTGACGGAGACACTGCGCGAGGCCTGTGCCGACACTGTGGAGATAGCGCGGCGCGGCGCGGCCTCGAGGGCTTTTGTCGAAAAGCATAATGCCGCCGATGTCGTGGCCCGGCGCTACCTTGATTTCTGGACAAAAAGACTGAATGAAAAATGAAACCCCTTAATCCCGAAATAAAACTTGAAGTGCTTATCAGCGCATACGGTGCGGAGGGCCTGCGCCGGATAGCCAGGCTGCCGCACCCGCGGGTCGACGGCGTGCACTATCTCGTCAGCTGGCAGCCCGCCGGAGCCGACGTGACGGACATTCCCGACGAGCTTGTCGTGCGCGAGGACTTCGACCTGACCGTCACCGACAGCGTGGGGTCGGCCTGCAACCGCAACAATGCCATCGAGCACAGCACGGGACCGCTGCTGATGATCAGCGACGATGACCTGTCGTACACCGAGGAACAGCTTCAGGGAGTGATTGCGTATTTCGACAGCTACAAGAAATGTGACCTTGCGTGCTTCAGGTATACCTGTGCCGAAGCGCCGCGGCCTTATCCCGACAAGCCTTTTTCGTTGCAGAAACCCGTAAAGGGATATTATACCGTGGAGTTCGAGCTGGTGGTGCGCCGTCGCCTGCTTGAGTCGGGAGTCCGCTACAACGAGTGGTTCGGCGTAAACCAGGAGTTTATCGCCGGCGAGGGCGACGTCTTTCTGCACGACCTTCTGCACAAAGGCGCCAACGGCTGGTATGTGCCGTTTACCATCTGCACCCACCACGGCAATACCACGAGTGACCGCATGGGGGACAAGGCAGAGTTTATCCGGGTAAAGGGAGCGGTGTTCCTGCATACACACCCGCTGACGTGGCGTCCGCGCATGTGGATGCATGCCTGGCGCGCCCGCAAGACTTTCCCCGGCGGCTCCCGCGCCTATCGCCGCGCCTGGATGACCGGCGTAGCGGATGCGCGCAGGCTGAAGGTCTTCAGCTGCAACCCATGAAGTGGGTGCTGTGTCGAAAAGTGGGTTTTCTGCGATGTAGGGACATCGCTTTGCGATGTTTCTTGGCAGAGCCAGGCGACTTCGTCGTTTAATCCTGCCGGATGATTGGCCGGATTAACGTGCCAAAGGCACGTCCCTACATTCCGGCTATTTATTGATGTAGATCAGACGTTGAAACGGAAGTGCATGATGTCGCCGTCCTGGACGATGTACTCCTTGCCTTCGACGCCGAGTTTGCCGGCTTCGCGGACGCCGTTCTCGCCGCCAAGAGTGACGTAGTCGTCGTATTTGATGACCTCGGCGCGGATAAAGCCTTTTTCAAAGTCGGTGTGGATGATGCCGGCGCACTGCGGGGCCTTGCTGCCGCGCATGAAGGTCCAGGCGCGTACCTCGTCGGGACCGGCGGTGAAGTAGGTCTGCAGATCCAGCAGATGGTAGGCGGCGCGGATGAGGCGCGAGACGCCGCTCTCCTGAAGGCCTATCTCGGCCAGAAACTCCTGACGCTCCTCCCAAGTGTCCAGCTCGGCAATCTCGCTCTCGGTCTGGGCGGCGACGATAAGCATGTCGGCGTTCTCGTCCCTGATGGCCTCGCGGACGGCCTCGGTGTACTTGTTGCCGGTGGCGGCGGAGGCGTCATCGACGTTGCAGACGTAGAGGACGGGCTTGTTGGTGAGCAGGAAGAGCTCGCGGGCGAACTTGCGCTCGTCGACGGTGTCGAACTGCACCGAGCGTGCGGGCAGGCCCTTGTCGAGAGCGTCCTTGTAGGCCTGGAGCACCGATGCCTGCAGCTTGGCCGTCTTGTCGCCGGTAGCGGCGGCCTTGGCGGTGCGGGTCAGGCGGCTCTCGACGGTCTCCAGGTCCTTGAGCTGCAGCTCGTAGTCTATAATCTCCTTGTCGCGGACGGGGTCGACACTGCCGTCGACGTGGGTGATGTTGTCATCGTCGAAACAGCGCAGGACGTGCAGGATGGCGTCCGTCTCGCGGATGTTGGCGAGGAATTTGTTGCCCAGGCCCTCGCCCTTGCTGGCGCCCTTGACGAGTCCGGCGATGTCGACAATCTCAACCGTCGCGGGCACTGTCGAACGCGGCTGGCACATCTCCACAAGCTTGTTGAGACGCTCGTCGGGAACGGTGATGACGCCCACGTTGGGCTCGATGGTGCAGAAAGGGAAGTTTGCCGATTGCGCCTTGGCGTTTGAAAGACAATTGAAAAGAGTGGACTTGCCCACGTTTGGCAGTCCGACGATACCGCATTGCAGTGCCATGATATAATATGTGTGATTAGTTTCGGTAATAAACGCGGGCTGACCCCGCAAAATTCCGGACAAAGGTACAAAAAATATCCCGGTTGCGGAAATGACGGCCGGGCAGGGGTATGACGGCAAACATCGGGCCGTCATTTTTGTTACAAATAAGAAAATTCGTACTTTTGTCATTCGGTACGGCGTCAGCGTCGCCGTGCCTGTTTCTAACATACACACATTAATAATATGTCGAAAATAATATGTCGAAGATAAAACAGCTTGCCGGAGCAATATTTAACGACGTTTTCTCGCTCAAGGGCTACATCGAGGGCGAGAGCCAGATTGAGGACGAGATACGTCAGGGCATATCGTTCCGCGGCTCCCAGGCCTACATCCTGGTGTTCGCCATCCTGATGGCCTCGCTGGGTCTCAACACCAACTCCACCGCCGTCATCATCGGCGCCATGCTTATCTCGCCGCTGATGGGGCCAATCATCGGCATAGGTCTGGCGATAGGCATCTCGGACTTCGACCTGCTGAGGCGCTCGGGCCGCAATCTGTTCATCGCCGCCGGAATTTCGGTGGCGGCGTCGACGGTGTTCTTCCTGATTTCGCCTGTTGCCGAGGGCCATTCCGAACTGCTGGCGCGTACTCAGCCTACAATCTATGACGTGTTGATAGCTTTCTTCGGCGGCGCGGCGGGCATAGTGGGCATGTCATCGCGGTCGAAGGGTAACGTCATCCCCGGCGTGGCCATCGCCACCGCCCTCATGCCGCCGCTGTGTACGGTCGGCTACGGCATCGCCACATGGCAACCCGATTATTTCTTCGGAGCCTCGTATCTG
Source organism: Muribaculaceae bacterium (assembly GCA_051871645.1). Taxonomy (GTDB): domain Bacteria; phylum Bacteroidota; class Bacteroidia; order Bacteroidales; family Muribaculaceae; genus CAG-873. The sequence continues at coordinate 6,936 of JBJEDC010000045.1, forward strand.
TTCATCATCAACTCCATCTTTATCGCGCTGTCGACTTTCATCGGCGTCAAGCTGCTGAGGTTCAACACTGTGACATCCGAGGACCCCGCTCGCGCCAGAAAGGTGCGCAAGTGGGTCTACACCATCGCCGTGCTGACGTTGCTGCCGAGTATCTATCTGACATACACGATGTTCCGTCAGAACACTTTTGAGCTGAACACGCAGAAGTTTGTCGCGCGGGAGATGAAGTTCCCCGGCACGCAGGTGCTTGGCGAGACGACCACCGACAAGGACGGCAAGCGCTCGCTCGAGGTTGTCCTTGTGGGACGCATAATGTCGCAGGACTCGCTGATGGCGGCCCTCACTCCGCGCCTGTCGCACTACGGCCTCGAGGGCGTGAACCTGTCGATAATCCAGGGCGGACATTCGGTGATAACGAAGGTCAGCGACAATGCCAGCGTCAGCGAGATTTACAACGCCGCACAGCAAATGCTGCAGGCACGCCAGAACACAATCGACTCACTGCAGAGTGAGCTTGCCGGAGTGGAACGCCGCGACACGATAGGTGCGGTGATGGCGCCTGAACTGAAGATTGTCTTCCCGGCACTGGAGGAGATTTCAATCAGCCGCAACGTCTTCTGCAACGTGCAGACCGGCGTGCGCGACACCACCGAGGTAGCGCTCGTGCATTTCACCCGCGCCATCCCGCAGTCCGAGCGCGAGAAACTGCGCGAATACCTGCGGGCTCGTCTTAAAGCCCGTCATGTCGAACTGATAAATATCTGAGTATTATAGCTATATAAACCAATGAGCAAGACACAAATACCCGTACTGCTGCTGACGGGTTATCTCGGCAGCGGAAAAACAACACTGCTGAACCGCATCCTCAACAACGAGAAAGGCTATCGCTTCGCCGTCATCGTCAACGACCTGGGCGAGGTGAACATCGACGCCGACCTGGTGCAGAAGGGCGGAGTAGTCGGAATGGGCGACGGCAGCGAAACCAATAACGACGTCGTTGCTCTGTCGAACGGCTGCATCTGCTGTTCGTTGCAGACTGACCTTGTCAAACAGCTGGCAGACCTGTCGCAGGCCGGGAAATTCGACTACATCGTCATCGAGGCCAGCGGCATTTGCGACCCCGCACCCATAGCGCAGACGATTGCAATGATGCCGCGCATGGACCCGGCATACACCGCCAAGGGCGTGCCTGTCCTTGACTCCATCGTCACCGTTGTTGACGCCCTGCGCCTCAGCGAGGAATTCGGTCACGGTCAGGACCTGCTCGCTATCCGTGATGCCGACGAGGAGGAGAAAGAGGGTAATCTGACGGCCCTCGTCGTTGACCAGATTGAGTTCTGCAACGTCGTGCTGCTTAACAAGATATCGCTGCTGCAGCCCCATGAGGTGCGACACCTTCACGACATCGTCCGCGCCATCCAGCCTAAGGCCCGTATCATCGAGTGCAATTTCTGCGATGTTCCTTTCGAGGAAATTCTTGGTACCGGAGCCTTCGATTTCGAGGAAACGGCCAAGTCCGCCGCCTGGGTCGAGGGCGTGGAGGGCGAGAACGCCACCTACGTTGTCCACGACCACGATGATGACGATGACGACCACGATGATGAGGAGCATGAGCATCACCATGATGACCATGAGCATGAGCACGAGCACGAACACGGTCATCACCACCACGATCATCATCACCATGAGCACGGTGACCACGACCATGCCTCGGAATACGGCATAACGACCTTTGTGTATTACCGCCGCAAGCCATTTGACCTCAATAAGTTCGACTGGTTTGTCGGTAGCCGGTGGCCTAAAGGCATCATCCGCTCGAAGGGCGTGCTGTATTTCTCGAACAACCGCGATATGAGTTATCTGTTCGAGACGGCCGGCACGCAGAAAAATCTGACGCAGGCAGGTTACTGGTGCGCGACGGCGCCCGAGAACGAGCTCAAGCAGATGATGGCAAACGACCCGCTGCTGCGCCGCGACTGGGACCCCGAGTACGGCGACCGCCTGATAAAACTGGTGTTCATAGGCCAGAACCTCAACGCCGACGCCATCATTGCCCAGCTTGACGACTGTCTGGCGGAATGAGCCGTCCCTACAAACGGAATAGCGGTTTATTTCTTTAGCAGCGCTTTCAGCATTTCCGAAACCAGCCCCGGCTCGTACCCCCGGCTCACGCCGTAGCGGAATACTTTGGTGCGGCCCTCGAAAGTCTCGGCAAGGTCCGGCTTGGAGCGCAGACGGCTCTGCAGGACATGTTTTAGATTTTCACGGTAGACGTCCTCGTCGATTTCGGCGAGGGCGTCTGCTATTGTGGCTGACGGGATGCGTCGGGCGGCGAGGTATTGGCGCAGGTAGAGACGGCCGCGGCGTTCGAAGGCCACCTTGTCATGCACGACCGAGCGGGCAAAGCGGGCGTCATCGACAAAACGGTGGCGCGACAGCCGATCCATGATGGCCTCGGCATCGGCTGGCGCAATCTGCCAAAGACGAAGCTTCTGACGCAGTTCCCATGTGCAGCGTTCGGCCTTGGCGCATAGTTCCTCAAGGCGCGCCTGTGCCTGGGCGGCGGTAACGGTGCGTTTCAACGGCGGCATACGGCAAAACGGTAGTTGCCGCGGAAGTCGCGGAGGATGTCGGTATCGGTGAAGCCGGTCTTCGTCAGCAGGTCGCGCAGTCCCTCGACGTACAGCGGGTTTATCTCGAGATAGAGTGCGCCGTCGGGAGAGAGGGCCGTGGCGGCGTAGGCGGCGATGGCGCGGTAGAATTTCAGCGGGTCGCTGTCGGGGACGAAGAGAGCGCCCGAGGGCTCGTGCTCGTACACGCGCGTCTCCATCGTCTGCCGCTCGTGCTCGGCGATGTAAGGCGGATTGCTGACGATGATGTCGTAGCTGTCGGGCTGCGGTTTCAGCGTGAGGATGTCGCCCTGCTCCCATGTTATCTTCGCGCCGAGGTCACTGCCGTTCTCGCGGGCGACGTCAAGAGCCGCGGCGCTGACATCGAGGCCGATAACGGAACTGAAAGGCAGCAGACGGCTCAGGGCGATGGCGATGCATCCGCTTCCGGTGCCGATGTCCAGCACGCGCAGACCCTGGCGCCCGCTCCATTTGTCGCCGATGATGTCGACCAGCTCGGCCGTCTCGGGACGCGGAATAAGCACCGCCGGTGTCACCTTCAGCTCCATCCCCATAAACGGTGCCGTGCCGAGGATGTACTGCAGGGGCGCGCCGCCCTTGACGCGTGCGACGATGTCACCGGCGGCCTGAACGGTGAGCGGTTCGACGGGTCGGTCACCGACAATGACGGCCTTGGCCGGGCTGTAGCCCAACAGAAAGCGTATTATCTCGCGGCACATCGCCGAAGCCTCGCCCTGTCCCACAACGGGAGTGAGTCCGGCAGTTATATTTCGTTTGAGTTGACTGACTGTCATGTCCATGTTCTATGCTGTTGTATTCTGCAACACCAAAATTACAAATAATTCGGCAATCGGGGAAATTAAATCTTTTTGGCAATCCAAGAAAATATCGTACCTTTGCAAAGTCCGACTATTGCCCGAATGGTGGAATGGTAGACACGAGGGACTTAAAATCCCTTGGCCATAACGGCTGTGTGGGTTCGAGTCCCACTTCGGGTACATTATGCCGCTGTCAGATTTGGATGTGACAGCGGCATAATTGGTTTTTGATTGTTATACTGAAAACAATTGCTTTTAACTGAAAACATTTCATTTATGAAAAAGATTTTTATGCTGGCGGCTTTGCTGCTGTGCTGTACGGTTGCCTTTGGCGCTCAGAAACCGACGTATGAGTTTTTTGTGGACAATGCGGACACTCTGCGGATGGATCACTACCAGGCCGCTAAGATTGAGGGCGGAGCTCCTGCCGTGATTTTTGCTTTCGGCGGCGGATTTGTCGGCGGTCATCGCGATGATGCACGCTATGTGCCTATGTTCGAGTATCTTGCTGACAATGGTGTGAATGTTTTCTCCGTCGACTATCGCACTGAGCTTAAAAATCTTACACCGGCCGACATGAGTTCGTTCGGCGCCATGGCTGAGCGCGTACAAAGGGCTGTGGAGACGGCTTGCATGGATTTTTTTATAGCGACGGCCTATGTTGCATATCAAACCGAAGAACTGAACGTGAACCCAGCGCAGATTTTTGCCTGTGGCTCGAGCGCCGGCGCCATCACGGCTATGCAGTGTGAATATGAGTTATGCAATGGAACTAATCCGGGTTTCCCAAAAGGGTTTAATTATGCCGGTGTGATAGCTTTTGCCGGCGCGATAATGAGCGCCGACGGCCTATCGTGGGATAATAAACCTTGTCCCATGCTCCTTTTTCACGGTGATGCCGACAGCAATGTGCCGTTCGACAAGCTGACGATGGGCGATGCCGGTCTGTACGGCTCGTTGGCCATCAGCGAGAGTCTGAAAGAGCTGTCTGTAAACCATTGGTTCCACCGCTTCAACGGTGCTGACCACAGTGTCGCCATCGACCCCATGGTGCGCAACAAGGGCGAGATTTATGACTTTATCCAGGCCGTCATCTCCGGTAAGGTCTACGACATGAACGCCGTAACCACGGTCAGGACCGGCGAATACAAAACGGCGTTCACTATCCGCGACTACATAGAGTCTAACTTTAAGTAAGCTGAAAATGACTGTGTGTCAAAATGTGGAATTATATTAATGTAGGGACATCGCTTTGCGATGTTAAGACTGGAAACCAATTGATTGGCTTAACATGCCATAGGCATGTCCCTACATTAAGGCTATTTTGACACACCTTCTAACCGAGCGATATTGGTCGAGTTGGCTGTTTTGGCTACTGCCTGTTTTTAAAAAGTTGCGTCAAAATTTGGCGGTGTGAAATAAAAGGCGTAACTTTGCAGAGCAAAAAGCGGCAGAGCCTGCTATGAAGGGCTTGCGACAGCTTTCAAGGCAGATGGCGCATTAGTGTAGAGGCCTAGCACGCCGCCCTCTCAAGGCGGAGACTCGGGTTCGAATCCCGGACGCGCTACTTATCAACTCAAGCCCGACCGCAAAAATGGCCGGGCTTAATTATTTTTTAGATGACCGTCAGGTCTTGCCCCGATAATTAAAAATGAAAAGCTACAAATATCTTGCAATGTGTTTCGCGCTGTCGCTGACTTTTGCGGTGGCATCCTGCAATAATGCCGAAAACAAAGGCGGCAAGGACGCGGCAAAGACGACTGCCGACAGCACTGTCAATGCACATAATAAGACGTTAGTCGCCGATGATGCCGTATCGGCACAGGATACGACAACCGCCCTCACGGCTTCCGGCTCGTCAGCTGCGGCACCGGCATCCGCTTCGAGCGGTATCGTCGGCCTGGACATCAACTTTGTGAAGAGGGCGATGACCGAGGACGGTTTTCTCACCCGTGCCAACTCCCAGCAGGCAATCCGTCAGTTCCGCATTCTTGCGAATATCGCCGGCACGCCTGAGGTCTGGACGACTTTCGACGAGGATACCTACAAAAACCTGAGCAGTTTTGTAGTGGTGATGAGTACCGTCGGCATGTCGGAATATCCTGCCGACGCCGGCGCCGATTTCCCCTTCACCGCCGCCCAGCTTGCCGAAATCAGAGCTATCGCCGAAGCCGGCATGAAAGGCGCTCAAAAGGCCTACTGAGTCAGTTCTACATACACATGCATTAAATTCCCACAACGTAAGCGGGGGCGGCAATTTGCCGCCCCCGCTTGCATTATCACTTTTATCCGGCGGAGCGCTCTTTGCTCTTAGGGATTGTCAGATAGAGATTTTCATGTTTGTATTGTCCGCGAACATAATCAATCGGCACCAGCTTGCGAATTACCGCCGCATTCTCGAACGCTCTGACAACTTTGTCGTCTATGGCTTTATCACCGCAGCTTTGCTTAACCTCGACCTTATAACCGGTTGGCTTGCCATTTTTGTCAAGACCTCGATATCCAAGCTGCAGGAGAATTCTTTCGGGGATGAAACCAAGATCAAGGGAGTTGATTATCGACTCGACCTTGCTCTCGTCCACGGGATTGACCACTCTGTTCTTATAGACAATACGGTCTTTTACCAGGCCGTTTTCGATTGTGACCATTTCTTCGGTTTTCCAGTCTGACAACCAACCCATGTGCCTGTAGCGCAAGATGTCACCCGATACAATGCGGACTGTATCAGTGACCCAGTCGGCAAAATACCCCGACGGTGTACGGCGCGAAGCATATATGTCGTCGATTACAGCCGGAACAAACTGAAGCGTATCGCAGCTTTTATCCTCTATTAGGACGCTTTTCAGAAACAGTGAGTCGTTCTTTATCTCCCACTGTCCGATATAGTTGCGCCACAAGGCTGTGCTCGCCATTTTGTCGGGGATACGGCTCTTAAGTTTTGAAAAGGAGACGCTGTCAAGCTCCAGCAAACAGTTTGCCATGCCTTTCCTGATTCCGCCATCGTTAATCCTTTCAGTATACTGCGCAGTGGCGAATGCCGAAACAGCAATTGCAATTGCGAGAACGGCCGTCAATAATCTCTTTAAAGTCAGAGATGATAAAAATGGCTTATTCATAGGTATAGGCTTTGGTTTTGGCTCGGATTATTGTAAAATATCGGGATATCGGGACTATTTTGTCTCACCTTCTTGCGTTATGGCGTGCCCGGGGTTACGGTCTTACCTCGTAGGCGGGGAGGTCGACGAGGCGGATGTTGAAGCGGAGGGCGCTGTAGGGCTCGATGTTGTTGTTTCCGGTCGAGCCGTAGGCGACGTTGTAGGGGAGGATGGCCTCGATGGAGTCGCCGACGTGCATCTGCTGTATGGCGATGGACCAGCCGGCGATGAGGCTGGCGCTGTTGAGTGCGGATGTGAAGTTGGCGGCGCTGTTGATGAGGGTGCCGTCATAGAGGCGGACGGTGTAGTTGACGGTGGCCGACGAGGTGTAGTAGGGCTGCAGGTTTTCGGGGTGCTGTTCGCCGATGAAGCGGTAGTGTATGGTGCTCGAGGGCGCATACGAGGGCGTGTAGGTGGTGAACAGGGGACGGCCCTGGGCGTCGGTGCGCGCAAGCTGCTGCTGAATCCACTGCTCGTTGGTGTTGCGCCAGTCGGCGTATTTCTCCCAGGTGGTCTTTACGTCATCGGCGCAACCGGTGAAGACGGGAGCGGCTATCAGTACCAGCAGGGCGGCGGGAATTATGCGGTATAATTTCATGTTGTCGTGGTGTGATTGGTCGTAGGCGGGGGGATGTTATTCGAAGGATACGGTGGGAGCCTTCTGCGCATTGGCGTCGGCCTGGAAGGGCTGTTTTTTCTCGAAGCCGCACATCGAGGCCACCATGCTGCGTGGGAACATCTGGATGCTGTTGTTGTAGTTGTTGACGGCCTGGTTATAGTCGCGCTGCGATTTGGTGACGCGGTTGGCGGTAGAGCTGAGCTCCTTCTGCAGGTCCATGAAGTTCTCGCTGGCCTGAAGCTGAGGATAGGCCTCGTGGACGGCGTTTACGTAGACGTTGAGGGCGTCGAGGGCGCGGCCCATGTTTGCCATCTGCTGCTGAGCCGACTGTGCGGCGTCTGGACCGTTGGGCGCAGTCTGCGCGGCGGCCTGAGCCTCGAGCAGCTCTTTCTCGGCCTTGTCGACATTGGCTACGGCACCCGAGCGCATGGCGGTAACGCCCGTCAGGGTCTCCTTCTCGTGGCTTGAGTAACCCTTGACGGTGGCCACGAGGTTGGGGATGAGGTCCATGCGGCGCTGGTACTCGGTCTGGACGTTGCCCCAGACCTTGTCGACCTCGTTGGACTCGCGCACCATGCTGTTGCGTGCGCCGACACCCCATACGATGCCGATGATGATGAGCAGGAGGATGCCGCCGACAACGGACAGCGTGATAATCGTTGACTTTTTCATAATTGTGTTGTTTGAGGAGAGTGGATAAATCAATGCGCAATGCTTAATTTGTAATGTGTAATGGTTAATGCGTATTTTTTCATTGCGCATTGTACATTACGCATTTAAAATATGTGTCAGGCCAGCTTGCGGAGGAGCGAGTTGAGGCTTACGCGACCGTGGATGAGCTTGTGCAGGTCGTCGACGCTGACGCGGGTCTGCTCCATCGAGTCGCGCTCGCGCAGGGTGACGGTGTTGTCCTCGAGGGTCTGATGGTCGACGGTGATGCAGAAGGGAGTGCCGATGGCGTCCTGGCGGCGGTAGCGCTTGCCGATGCTGTCTTTTTCGTCGTAGTGAGTGGCGAAGTCAAACTTGAGGTCGTTGACAATCTCGCGTGCCTTTTCGGGCAGGCCGTCCTTGCGCACGAGGGGCATCACGGCGCACTTGACGGGGGCGAGGGCCTCGGGCAGGTGCAGCACAACGCGCTTGTCGCCGCCTTCGAGTTCCTGCTCCTCGTAGGACGAGCAGAGGACCGACAGGAACATGCGGTCGACGCCAATCGAGGTCTCGATGACGTAGGGGGTGTAGCTCTCGTTGAGCTCGGGGTCGAAGTATTTGATGTTCTTGCCCGAGAACTTCTCGTGCTGGCTGAGGTCGAAATTTGTGCGCGAGTGAATGCCTTCCACCTCCTTGAAGCCGAAGGGCATGTGGAACTCGATGTCGGTGGCGGCGTTGGCGTAGTGGGCCAGCT
>JBJEDC010000046.1:0-15221 GCA_051871645.1 Muribaculaceae bacterium
GAAACTGGTGGGCACGACTCAGAAGTCGTTAAGCTGCGCACTGTCCCTGAAAGCCATGGAGGCGGGACCCGTAATGCTTTATTGTTCCATGAAAGACGGAAATCGCGGTTGCATAAGTCATGCCGTGGAAATCCTGGGGCTATTGGGAAGGCAAGGCTTTCGAAAACCGTCCTCGTTTATCCGCGATGCGGACTGGCTGTCAAAAGTCTGTGAATACTGTGCTTATCAGTTTGGCGACGGCTACCGTCTTGTCAGTTGCCTGAGGAAGGGATTCGCATACCATCACGGCCAGATGCCCCAGGATATCAGGGAGCTGATAGAAGCTGCCATAGCCCGTAAATCTCTGCAGCTTGTGGTATGCACCAAGACACTCTCGGAGGGTATCAATATGCCCGTAAAGACCGCTGTGCTTGCAAATATAACGAATCCGGCGGATGGAAATTTCACAAAATCCCTTGAGCTGAGGGACCTGAAAAACATCGTGGGACGGGTAGGCCGGGCCGGCAAAGAGTCATACGGCCTTGTCATTTTGCCCGTCACGGGCAAAAGCAACGAACCTTTCAGGAAAGTGGTACGGGTAATTCAGAATAAGGCAGACGTGGAGCGTGCAAACGGCTCTCTTTATTACATCGTGCAACAAATACGCGACAATGGGTTTGCGACTGATGAGGAAATCAATGCTTTTCTTGAGTCGGAGGGTGTGGCGGATCAGATAGATACGCTGATAAATTTCAACAAAGAGGATACAGAACTCATTGACATTAATCTGGATGACGTTCTGGAAGATTCGCTGGCGTATTATCTGGGCGATAAGGATACTAAGAAATGGATAAAAAAGATTTTTGCAATACGCTATGCGTATCTGCAAAAAGAACTGCCGGATGAAGAATATGGCACGTATCTGCATATCGGTCTGCCACTCTCGGACTATAACGGGCTGAAGCGATTATTCTCGGACAGGACGGCTGAAGATTTTGCCATACAGAACCCGACGGACGCTCATTGGATTCATCTGATGACAGAGGCGGTATATTCGCTGGAGTCAGTGAAGCACTCTTTGGCATATTTGTCTAAGTCGAAACCATTGTACGCGATACACCGAGACGTGGCACTGAGAGAACGCATCCTTGCATGTTGGATAAGTGGGAAACAGTATGTGGAGATTGCCGGAGAGTGCGGGTGCACGGTAGAACAGGCCGCGCTCTATGCCGACTTTATTCAAAAAGTCATGGCGGTAAGGGCTCAGGCTGTTGTGTCATATATTGAAGATACTTATCACGTAGAGTCTCCCTTGATGCAGCTTTGGCCGGAAATGGCCAGACGGGGTGTTTATGATGAAAAGGCTTTGTGGATAATTGATTCCGGTCTGGGTGACCGTACTTTGGTCAATGTGCTTGTCCCGTGCTTTGACAGCCGTATACGATATGACAGAGAGATGCTCCTTGATGCCGTTGTTCATGTTGCGGCTATAGACAGGCATGTGATGGCTGCCGACATACCGGAGTTGTCGAAAGAAAGATGGAAACAATATCTGAAGTCCAACGGAGTGATGTAAGAGCTTGTTTAAACAAGCTCTAAACTTGTCTTTAGCTGGGAAATGCGCGGTTTCTGAATGCAAAGCTAAGGGTCCGTCACTGAGTGGCGGCTTTTGCCGTTGCCACAGTGACGAACCCTTTGTTTTTTGACATCTTTGTACGGCTACAGCAGCCGTAAGATGTCCGGGGAGAAAATTAGCGGATTACCTGTTTGGTGACGGTATTGCCCTGGCGGACAATGTAGATGCCTGGGACAAGCTGGCCGGCATTCATGCGCACGCCCTGCAGGTTGTAGTACTCGGCGGGAGCCTGGCTGTCGGCGTCTGCGGTGACGTTGTCGACGCCGGTGATGTTTCCTTCGGTGGTTACCAGACGCAGGGTCTTCACGAGCGAATCGTTGCCGGCGCCGGGAGTGTAACGTACCTCGATTGTGCCGCCGGTGTAACCTTTGTACTTGCTGTCTTTGCCGGTCAGGAAATTGTTTGTCGAGAACTGACGGATGGCGTCGGCGTCGCTGACGACTTCCATGTTATAGTATATACCGGGCTCTACATACTGCGTGTTGGAGGCAGTGGGAGATGGAACTCTGGCGCGGCCGTTCAGCGACTGTGACGAGGTGCCGGTGGCGCTGAATACCAGGCCGGCATGGTTGGCCTTGCCGTCGCGGACATAGAAGGTGCCGGCGAAGCCGTTGCCGTGCTGGAGCATTTCCGTTTCGCCTATCCGGTCGCCCGAAGCGGGGATGTCTTCGATGTCCAGCTCATAAACCTTGTCGGTGCTGTCGTAGACGAAGGGAACGGCGACCTCGGGATAGTTGTTGTCGGCATCCCAGTCGTTGGTGACCATTACGAAGAAGAGCTCCTCGATGGCCTCGTCCTCGGCGGGCTGCTGTGCGGGCTTGACGGTGACCTTGAGGGTGGCCTTTTCAGAGTCGGTCATGCCGGTCTTGGTAGCCCATGCCACCACGGTGTAGGCGATGTCGGCACTACCGGCAGCGAGCGAAACCGAGGTGCCGGTCTGCTCTGCGCCGCCGTTGACGGTGTAGTGGACTGTAGCGCCCTCGGTTCCGCAGCTGATGGTAACGGACTGGTCGCCGGTGAGCGTAGCGTTCTCTTCAACACTGAACGTGGGAGTGTCAACGGGGTCTGGATCAGGGTCAGGATTGCCGCCGCTCTTCTTGCGGAAGAATACGGGGCTGCCGTAGTTGCCGTTTGCGGTAGGATTGCCGGCAAAAGTACCCGATGCATAGGGGGCAAACAGCATAGTTGTTACGTTGTTTGCGTTGAGTGCGAGGTAATTGTTGCCCATCTTGATGTTAAGGTCGCCTTCTTTGGCATAGCTGCCTGTTGCTTTAGCGATGGTCATGTAGCAATTGTCGCCGAGAGTCGCCGTTGTAGTCAGTTTCTTGGCTGCTGTAGATGTGAGATAGCCTGTTGTTGTTGACTTGGTGGCTTTGAGAGCGATGCCTTTGGCGGCGTCTTTTACGACTTCAAAAACCTCGTAGTTATTGGCTTCAGTTACACTTGTATTGGTACTTTTTGCTGTTCCATACTTAACTGCCTCTCGGTTGCTGGTATTCTGTTTTGTTGTCATAACAGCGCAGAAATCGTTTTTGGTGTTCTTGAAGTTAGAACCTACTATTACGATGTCGCCGGTGGCAAGGGTAGCGGGGTCGGTCACAAGTTCGTAGGTGTCACCGGCGACTTTCAGCGGGGCGGCTTTGGAGGGAGCCTTGGCGGCGCTCTTGTCGTTGGAGATGACGAAGACTACTTTGGTCACTTTATGTGTGGCGCCAGCTTTGATATTGATTACAGAAGGCTGGTCATCGAATGTGCATTTGGTATCCGATGACACATTGCCATAAGTTGTGGCATCGCCCGATTTGATGGACATTGTGCCGGTTGAGTAAGTGGGGGTAACCGATACGAAGAAGAAGCCCTCGGGAGCGTTGACTGTGATTATGTTTCCGTTGGACGAGTACATGCGCAGACCGTCGTTATAATATGCGGGATAATTGGAATTGCCGGCAGAGCATTCGGCGCTTGTGACAAGGGGCTCGAGATCCTTTTCGTCAGCTTTCCAGGTGGCGGTATATTGTGGATTTGTGCTTGAATTATAAGGATTCTTGTTGCTGGTTGAAGAAACAGTCCAGCCCTGGTTGGCCATCGTGACGGTGTAGGTGTAGGTTTTGGCTTCGAAGGGTGGCTCGGTGGCCTCTTTGAAGAGGTAGGTGGCGGCGGCTACGTCCTCGCCGACTTTGTTGTAGGTGTAGGCGTTGATGGTGACCGAGCGGTGGTTGAGCACCTCGGCGAGGCTGCGGTTCACATGTACCACGGTAGAGAGCTGTCCGTTGAGGGGCACTTCGATAATCTTGCCCTCGGGCGAGTGGCCGGTTTTGTCGGCGTCCAGCATGTTGTGGGCGGCGTGGCCGGTGGTGGTGTAGTAGATGCTGGCGGGGACGGGATATACGTCGCTGTTGAGGGAGAGCGTCACGTCAATCTCCTCGTCGAGGCCGAATACGGTGAGGTCCTCGTGCGAGAAGGTGATTTTGGGAGCCACCTCGCCGGGTACGGTGTAGGTATCCTCTTTGGAGTCGGACCCGCTGTATCCCTCCGCCGTGGCCGAGGCCATCACGGTATAGGTGCCGGCAGCCGGGAATGTGAAGGTGAAGGGGCTGTCCTGATTTTCGAATTCTTTTTCGTATGAGCCGTTTTCGTCAATGATGTAGACGGTGAGTTTTGCACCGGCTGTGGCGCAGCTGACGGTGACAGTGTGGTCGGTGGAGCATGTTCCGGCAGTGAATTCGATGCCGGGAGTGGCGCATTTGGGGAGAGTGACGGTGAAACTTGCGGTGGCGTTGTCCGAGTCGAGGTAGCCTTCGGCCGATGCTTTGGCAGTGAAGTTGTAGCTGCCGGCCTGAGTGAAGGTGTACGAGGTTCCGGTGTAGGTGTTTGTCTCACCGGCAGGGTCTGTGACGGTGTATGTGATGGTGGCGCCGGTGGTGGAAGAGGTGATGCTGACCGATGAGCCTATGCCGACACTGCTGCCCGTGGGCGAGAATACGGGCTTGGCGGCCTTGGCGATGGTGTAGGTGGCTTCGGCTATGTCGCCGTTGACGCCGGAGGCGTCCTGACCGACGGCGCGGATGAGCTTGCCGGCGTTGTCCTCGGTGAGGGTGAACGAGATTGTGGAGCCGTCGGCGGCGACGGGCGACGATGTGCCCTGAACCTGATAGACGATGCGTGCGGCGCCGGTGCAGGTGACGGTGATGATAGTGCCCAGCTTGTAGGCGCCGGGAGCCGGCGAGAATACGGGAGCGGGAAGCTTGGCGGCTTTTACGGTATATTCTTTTTCTTCTACATCGGAGTCTTTCGAGCCTAAGCTTGCCATGGCGCTGACAGTATATTTACCGGCCTTGGTTACTTTATATGTGTAGCCTGAAACGGCCTCTAATTCTTCCGTTTCAACGCCGTCGGGATCGGTAATCAAAACATAGATGGTGACACCGGCTGTGGGGTGCGTGACGGTAATGACGTCGCCGACAGTCAGCTCGGTGGTTGCGGGTGAGATTGTGGGCTTGACGAGATTGTCTGCGTTGACAGTAACAGAAAGGGGCTTTGTATCCGATTTGTAGGTGCTGTTGCCGGGGAAATAGGCAAGGATCTGGCAGGTGCCGGGTCCTACGAGAGTCAGATATCCGTCCTCATATTTGGCGACGGTGCCGTCGGTAGTCGAGTATACTATGCTGTTGGTAATACTGTTGTTAGCGGCGCTGACGGAGTAATATGCAGTTCCTTCGGAGAGATTGTGCGTAGCTGAGGTGACGGTTTGCCACTGCAGGTTTTTCCAGACGAGTTCGGGGTCTAATAATCCGCCGCTGGAGCCGCCGGTATATTCAACGGTGAGTTTGCTGAAACGAACCTGTTGGCTGCTTTTAACGGTGAGGGTGACGGTTGTGGCGTTTGCGTTCTGCCACTTTGAACCGGTGTACCGTTGCTGGCTGTGCAGTTGGATAGGTTGTAGTTTGTACCTGCTACAACGATGTTAGCCGACGAGAGTTTCTCGCTGTTGGCGCGGGTAATTGTCATTGTGTTGCCGGCATACAGCTGAAAGTATCCGCTGGAGTTGATTTGCGGATTGCTGCCGCCGGAGCCTTTGGCAAATGACACTGTAATCTCGGCGTCATTGAAAGACTTGCCTGCTATGCTTCCGCTGAAGGATACCACGCTGCCGCCGTTGATGCGGTAGCCGGTAGTGGTGGCCTCGAGCTGAAAGTCGGCAGCATACCCTGACAGCGCTGTTATCACAGCAAGCAGAAAGAGTAGTAGTTGCTTTTTCATATAAATGTGAAGATTTTTGATTGGTGGTTATATGGAGATAATTATGAGCGTGTAGAGCAATCGGGGATGGATGTGGCTGTGCGTTTTTTTACCATGTGCCCCTTTTTACGGGTGCGCGGAGCCCGGGCGTAGGAGCGTGGAGGTGCTGTACGGATACGACAAAAGCCCCCTGACGCCGTGATGCGGCGCTCAGAAGCCTGCGGGAGATGAATAGTGTCATTGTCTTCTCGATATTAAGAGGGGTAGAGCAATGTTTGTACCCTGCTTGGTTGGAAAATCCTTTCACGGGCATGTGCACGACATGCTTATCGAGAGAGCGGCACCGCTGCCCCTTACGGAGAGCCGGATGCCTTGACCTGCGCGAGGTCGGTGCCCCTGTTTGTCAGACAAAATGCAAAAAAGCTTTTACTCCGCAAAGTTATTAAAAAATTATAAAATTGTGTAGCGTTTTTGGTCTAAATTATAAAAAACAAAAGGCAAGGCCTCCGGATTCAATAACTTTTATATTCCCTGAAACGTCTGAAAAAGCTCTTGTTGCCGACATGGAGGTGGTGGCGCTATATCGGGCTTATTTCAGACGAGCCGTCGGCCTTTCGGATTTTGTCTTGTCGCGAGGCGCTGTCATGATTACAACAATAGCAAGGGGTTGTGTCAAAATGTGAAATTTTAATAATGTAGGGACATCGCTTTGCGATGTTAAGTCTGAAAACCAATTGGTTGCTTCAACATGCCAAAGGCATGTCCCTACATTCAGGCTATTTTGACACACCGCCTTGTTTTTGTTGCTGATATGCGGATTTCTTATATCGCGCTCCGGTTATTTTACCATGACTTTGGTGGCGTGGCCGTCGACGGTGACTATATAGAGGCCGGGGGCGACGGTGAGGGTGGGGTAGGAGGTTCCCTGGAGGTCGTAGACGCGGACTGTGTTGTAGTCGCCGCTGATGGTGATTTCGCCGTTGCCGCCGCTGACGGTTACGCTGTGGCTGCCGTCGGCGGTGATGTCATCGACGCCGGCGGTATTGAGGGTGGCGAAGACGGCGTACTCGTTGGGCTTGAGCTGGACGCGTACCGATGTGCCGGAGCCCTGGAGGCTCTGGCTGAAGTCTGCCGACGAGGCGATGAGCTGGCTGTTGCTTGGGCTGAGGACGGTGGATGTGCCGCCCACCATGAGCGAGCTTGTGCCGGAGACGGTGCAGCGGATGAAGGCCATGAGTTCGCGGTCTCCGTTGGTCCAGCGTATGATGCGGTTGCTGTTGATGCCGTTGGCGAAGCCGGTGTATGTGACGGTGCCGTTGGTGAACAGGTCGGGGTTGTCCTTGCGGAAATGGCAGAGGTCCTTGTAGGTGTCGTGCAGGGCCTTGATGTTGGGGTTGTTTAGGTTGTCCCAGATGACGAGTTTGGGGTCGGTGTTGTTGCTGCCGTCCTGGTTCTTGGTGGTCTGGTCGGCGGCGAGCTCGCCGAACTGCCATATCATCTTGGAACCTGCGGAGAGCAGCAGCTGTACGGCTACCTGGCCGAGGCGGTTGCACATGGCTTTCTCATTGCTCTTGATGGCCGAAACGCCATTGTTGCGGGCGGTGTATGCCATACGTTCCTCGTCGTGGCTCTCGGCGTACGAGATGAGGCTGTGCCGGGTGCGGCTGCACTTTTCGTCGTCGTAGTAGAGGAGGTTGTTGTTTGAGGTCTGGCCGCTGCCGTAGTTGCGTGAGTTGTAGTTCTGGTTGTTCCAGTTGAGCTGGCCGTCGGCGGCCATGGCGTTTTCTTCCTGCATTCCGGCAAGATGCTCGTTGATGTGGATGGCATCGGGCTTAACTTCGGTGAGATGGCTGTGGAGACGTTTCATGACGTCGATGCGGCTCTGGTTGAAGCCTTCGGTGTCACCGTTGTTGTATGAGGTGCCGAGGCCTTTGACGAGGTCGAAGCGGTAGCCGTCGACGTTGTAGCTCTTCATCCAGAACTGGAGGACGTCCTTCCACTGCTGCTGGACGAGGGTGTTCTCCTGCTTCCAGTCGTTGAGGACGCTGTAGGCATGGGGAGCGCTGGCGTTGTAGAAGGGGTTGTTGCTGATGTCGTACATCTGGTACCAGGGATGCAGACCGTCCGAGTGGTTGAGGGCGATGTCGAGGACGACGGCGATGCCGTGGCGGTGGGCCTGTTCGACAAAGTCGCGCATGTCGTCGGGCGAGCCGTATGCCTTGTCAAGGGCGAAGTAGAAATTGGTGTTGTAGCCCCACGAGTTGTTGCCGTTGAACTCCATCACCGGCATCAGCTCGATGACGTTTACGCCCAGGTCGGCCAGGTAAGGAAGTTTTTCGAGGGCTTTGCGGAGGGTGCCTTCGCCGTTGGCCTGGCCTTCGGTGCCGGTGAAGTCGCGGATGAGCAGCTCGTAGATGATGAGGTTGCGATGGTCGGGAATCTTGAAGTCGCTGAAGGAATAGTTGTCGAAGTCGCCCTTGTAGACGGCAAGGACTACGTCGTCAAAGCGGTCGTACGGGTACTTGGGCATGTCGGGCCAGATGCCTTCGTCAAGCCATTTGTCGCTGTAGGGGTCGAGGATGAGGCGGGCATAGGGGTCGCCTACTTTATATTTGCCGTCGACTATGTAGTAGTAGGGGTACCAGGTGCTGTTGTCGAGGCCACTGACGGTGGTCCAGAAATAGCGCTGGCCGTTATAGTCCTGATATTTCATGGTGTTCTTGCCCAGAACCTGGTAGCTGTCCCACGAGGGAACGAGTACCACCGAGCTCTTGCCGGGGGCGGCGAGGCAGAATGTGACGGTGCCGTCGGCATTGCGTACTGTACCCATCCTGGGCACGCCGCCGGGATATGTGCCGGCTTCGGAGCTGCCGGGGTATGCGATGTTGAGGGTGCGCTCGATGCTGCCCTGGGCCGAGGTCGCGGTGGCGCGTACGGCGTAGCTGCCCTGAGCGGCGATGTTGTACGAAGCTGTCAGCCGGGTGGCGCTGCTTTCGCTTTTGATCTGTGTGTCGTTGACGTAGAGGGTGATCTGTGAGGGTGCGGTGACGTCGACGGTGAATGTCATCTGAGTGGGTTGGCTGACGAGGGTTGCCGAGGGCGACGATGACAGGCGCATCTGGTAGCCTTCGGGTTCGACGTCTACAAAGATGTCGCCGCCGCTGGCGGTCTTGCCTTCTTTGGTGCAGCCGCCGTTACGGAAGACGATGGCGATGCGCTGGATGTGCTCGGTGGCGTCAGTGATGCCGAAATATTCGCGCATGTTGCCCAGGTTGAGGGTCCAGGTGTTGGCGCTTACGTAGTCGAGCTTGTATTTGGCGGCGTTATCGCCCCATTTTGCGGGTCCGTAGACCCAGCTGTTGTTGGATTTGTCGGTGATGACACCGATGTGGGCGTAGACGGGGTCGGAGGCTGTGACGCCTTTCAGCCCGTTGTTACCCTCGGGAGCGTCGGCGTGGTAGGTGAGCACCACGTTCTGGCTGCTTTCCTGCAGGATAGCCGGGGTGTGGGTGACAATCTGTGCGCCGGCGGAGATGGCGAAAGCCAGCAGCAGCGCAGTCAGAGCAAAAATTTTTTTCATGTGGTAATGTTTCGGTTATTAATTGAGCAATAATGAGCGATGTAAAAAAACGCGGCACCGGGGATGTCCGGTGTCGCGTTGTGTCTGGTCTCGTCTTTTGAGCCAATGTCATCACCGACACCTGATATATGTCATGGAGTCGGCGTCACGCCGAGGGAGCGTATGAATCCGTACGGAAGCAGGGGCTCAGGCCTCGGTTACCGGGGTGACATTGATGAACTGACGGCCGTTGCGGCCCTCGGTGAAGAGGACGGTGCCGTCGATGAGAGCGTAGAGAGTGTGGTCCTTGCCCATGCCTACGTTGAGGCCGGGGTGGTGGACTGTGCCGCGCTGGCGCTTGATGATGTTGCCGGCCTTGCAGGCCTGACCACCGAAAATCTTGACGCCGAGGCGCTTGCTCTGCGACTCACGTCCGTTCTTAGAACTACCTACACCTTTTTTGTGTGCCATGATTCTACTGTTTTAAGGGGTTTAAGCAACGACTTCCTTGATGGTAATCTTGGAGAAGCACTGGCGATGGCCGTTTTTGCGGCGATAGCCCTTGCGGCGCTTTTTCTTGAAAATAATCACTTTCTCGCCTTTGACGAGGGGAGTCTGGACTTCGCAGACAACTTTGGCGCCTTCTACAGTAGGGGCACCGATTTTAACGTCACCGTCGGCGTCGAGCAGGAGAACACGGTCAAATTCGACAGTGTCGCCTTCCTTTACATCGCCAAGGTAGTGAACGTACAGGAACTTTCCGGCCTCGGCCTTGAACTGCTGTCCCTGGATTTCAACAATTGCGTACATTGTTATGTAACAGAAAACTAAAAAGTTAACCCGTCGGGCGGCCTGCTCAAACTGATGGCTGGCGCTTGTCTCTGAGCCCGGTGCGGAAAAAATGCCCACAAAGTTACACATTCCCAGCAAAATAGCAAAGGCCGTCGCCAAGGTTTTTACCGCCGTCCCGCCATATTTGAAAAGTTTAACAAAATTTAATGGTTTGACAGCTGCATTTTAAGGCTTGCGCTTGCTAATTTTGTAGTGCTTTCCAAGGTCCTCAAGGCCTTTAGGGTCCTTAAGGTCTTTAATGTCTTTTTAAAAACAACCGGCATGCGCATACTCCACACTTCCGACTGGCATCTGGGCGCTCAGCTCCATGGCTTTGACCGCAGCGACGACCAGCGGGCCGCCGTACGCCATATTATTAAGGTGGCGGCGGAGCGCAAGGTCGATGCCGTCGTTGTCAGCGGCGATGTCTTTGACGTATCGGCGCCGTCGTCAATGGCACAGAATATGCTGTCGCAGCTGTTGGGCGAGATGCGTCGCGCCTGCCCTGCTGCCCGCATCGTCCTCACCGCCGGAAACCACGACGGGGCCTCACGCCTGCAGGCTTTCAGGCAGATTTTCGACATCGCCGGAATAACGGTGGTGGGCGTTCCCGGCCGTCTCGATGACCCGGAGACGTTTGCAGGGCGCCTGGCTGTAGACATCGCCGGAAAGGGCTACGTCATTGCCCTGCCGTACGTCAGTTCGCGCCTGCTCAATGACGATTTCCGCAGGGCTGTAGCCGAGGGCATCGGACGGCTCGAGCCGGGACGTCCCGTTGTGCTGATGGCGCATCAGGCCGTGTCGGGCTGTGTCTTCCGCGGCCATACGCAGACCGAGGTCACCGTCGGCGGTCTGACCGTCGTGGACGGTGATGTCCTTGGCGGAGCGGCGGACTATGTTGCCCTGGGCCATATCCACAAGCCACAGACGCTCAGAGGCGTCCATGCCCGCTACTCCGGGTCGCCGCTGCAGGTGAGCTTTGACGAGGACTATCCCCACTCGGTGAGCATAGTCGAAATACCGGAACGCGGTGCCAGACCGATTATCGAAGAGGTAGAGTTGGAGGTGCCGAGGCCGCTCATCACCATCGGCGGCGAGGATGGCCTCAGCCCTGACGAGGCCATTGAGCGGGCCCGAAGCGAGGCCGACCCGGACATGCGGACGTTGCCATCCGGCGCCTTTGTGCGCATAAACCTAAACATTGCCCCGGGACAGATGCTGACGGCGTCGCAGGAGACGGAAATACGCGAGGCCATCGCCGATGCCGGATGCACCTACGTCATCTCAAACATTCGTGTGGTGCGGCACGGGGAAGCGGAAGCGGGAAGCGCACCGCTGTCGGTGGCCGAATTCCGTCATCTGACGCCTCTCGACGTGGCCCTCGACTACTGCAGCCGCACGGGGCGTGAGCTCACCGACGAACAGCTGCGGCTCTTCAACGATGTTGTCGACAGCGTCCGCGAGCCGGGTACTGACAATGATGGCTTATGAAGATACATTCGGTTACACTGCATAATATAGCGTCGTTTGCCGACGCCACCGTGGATTTCGACGCCGAGCCGCTGGCTTCCGCCGAGGTGTTCCTCATCACGGGCCGTGTCGGCGCGGGCAAATCCACCATTCTTGACGGCATCTCGCTGGCGTTGTTCGGCGTCACCCCGCGTCTGCAGGCTCAGCGGGCCGTGCAGGCCTACGGCAGCTTCGAGAATGCCGGAGTGACGACGCCGCGCCAGATTTTGCGCACGGGATGTGCCGAGGGCTGTGCCGAGCTGCGTTTCGAGGCCGGAGGTACGGAATACCGCGCGGCATGGAAGGTCGACCGGTCGAGAGCCGGCGGCGTCAATGAACTCGTCGACCTCAGCAGCAACCATACCTACACCGGCGGCGAGGCCGTGGCGGCGGTGGAGCGTATTCTGGGCATGACCTTCGACCAGTTCTGCCGCACCACGCTCCTTGCCCAGGGCGATTTTGCCCGTTTCCTCAAAAGCGATGACAACGGCAAATCGTTGATTTTGCAACGTCTTATCGGCGAGGACATCTACGAGCGCGTGGGCATGGCCATCAACGAGCGCAAGCGCACCGCCGATGCCGAGTACAAGACCGCCAAGGCCCTCTACGACAGTATCAGACCTATGACGGGCGAGGAGGAGAAGATCCTGAAACGTACGCTGAAGGAGGTGCGTGCAAGACTGAAGGAGTCGAAGGCCGCCGCCGACAAGATTACCGCCGAGGCCGCATGGGTGAAGCAGTTCGGCATTCTCAGCGAGGCCCTTGCCAGGGCGTCAAGGGAAGATGCCGAGGCCCGCGCTGTCTGCGGGAGCGAGAAAACGGCCGCCATGCGTGCTCTCGTCGCCGAGTATGCTCTGACCACCGATGTCCGCAACGAATACAGTCGTGTAAAGCCCCTGCGCGAGGAAATCGCCGCCTGCGAGAGGTCTTTGGACGCATGGGCAGCCGACTCCGAATCGCTGGCTCTCTGCGTTAGTGCCCTGGACCACAAGATTAAGGACAGCGAGGCGGGATTGCCGCAGTCGGTAGAGCTCCCCGCTCTGCGCGAGAACCTTGACTGCATGAATGCCCGCAATATCGAATTGCGCGACATGGGTCGTGACATCGATGACGCAGCCGCGCTTGCAAAGGAGAAGAAAGAGTTGTCTGAACAGCTTGATGCTGAGCAAAAACGCCTCGGCGAACTTGACGGCGCAATCCCATCCCTGCAGGAGTTGTACCGTCAGAGCCTCGCCGCCCTGGAGAGCGTGCGGCACCACCGTGACGTGGCCTTCGGTGGTCTCGATGACCGCATCGAGTCGCTGCGCGCCATGCTCCGCGAGGGCGACCGGTGTCCGGTCTGCGGAACTGCTGTCGGCGCCGTTCTTCCGGTAAGCGATGTCATCCGAAAGGCCGTGGCCGACCTTGACAAAACGGTCTCTGAGATACAGTTGGTCCACGATGCCAACGGTCGCAGGCTGTCGAAAGCACAGTCTGACCGTGAGAACGCTGACCTCAACGTCAAACGGCTCGATAAGGAGATAAAACAGAAGCAGGCGGCCTGCGACAGGCTGAACGGCTCACTGTCCCGACGCTGGCAGTCGGCGATAGGGCGGGGGGTGCCCGACAAGGACGTACTTGATGCCGAGGTATCAAGGCTTAAAGAAGAAATCGCCCGTCAGACCGGGCTAATCATGGAAGCGGAAGCGCTCGAAGCTCTGCGACGGACGTCTGCCGACGCAAATGCTGCATTGGCTGAGCTCAACGCCGCTGTAGGGGATATTGAAGTGCAGGAAGACGAGATAAAGTCCTCACATGTTGCGGACTCTAAGCTTGCGTCTGAAATTCGCTCTCTGACGGTGCGGGTCCGTACGTCCCTCAACGATCGCGACAGCCGGAAGGCGCAACTCAGGAAATCGGAAGCCGCCATTGAGGCGTTCCTTGACGCCAATCCCGGTTTCACCCGTCAGCGGCTCGACGAGCTCTGTGCCGTCAATGCGGCCTACCTAAACGCGGTCAACCGCCAGCTCAGGCAAAAAGACGAGCGTGCGGCAGCGGCGGCGGGCGCCCTCGGCCAGTGCCGTATTCAGTTGGACGAGCACCGCAAGAGCTGTCCTCCCTCACTCTCTGACCTTGCCGATAATGCCCTGCCTCAGCTTGCACAGCTCGAGAAACGGCAGACCGAAACGGCGACCGAAATCGCTGACTGCCAGAGCGAGGATGCCCGCATAGTTCAGCAGCTTGAAAACAACCAGGAGCTGAAGGTCAGGCGTAAACAGTTGCGTGAGGACAAGGACCGAAAGGACGCTGTCCTTGTCGACTGGAAGGTGCTCGATAATATGTTCGGCACCGCCGACGGCAAGCGTTTCCGCACCATCGCCCTCAGCTACATCCTTGGCGGCCTGATAGAGCGCGCCAACGCATACATGCAGGCTCTCACCGATCGCTACCGCCTGTCGGTACATCCCGGCACTTTCATCATCCTCGTCGAGGACGCCTATCAGGGCTATGCGCGGCGCCCCGCCACGTCCATCTCCGGCGGTGAGTCGTTCATCGTCTCCCTCTCGCTCGCCCTGGCACTCAGCGACATCAGCGAGGTCAGCGGCGCTGACATCCTCTTCATCGACGAGGGCTTCGGCAGCCTTAGCGGCCGCGAACTCGACAACGCCATCGCCATGCTGCAGAACCTCCACAGCCTCTCGTGCCGTCGTGTCGGCATCATCAGCCACCTCCCCCGCGTCTCCGAAAGCCTCCCCATCCAAATCCGGGTAGCCCGCGCCACGCCCCTCTCGCCATCATCACTTGCCGTGATTACCATAGCCGAAAGTGACAACGATAGTTAAAAAAATAGTTAAAGAGTGTAACAGGTGACATTTGTTCCAATTAAAATCCATATCTTTGTCTTCCCACATCACATTTACGGGGCTGACCGGCTTTGACAGCGTGTAGAAGTGGTGCGCAAGCGTGCAGAGCAACGATGCCAATGCTCTTTAATCTCGACATCGACCAATTTAAATGGCGAAAACAACTACGCTCTCGCTGCCTGATCGAAGCACAGTAGATCAGCTTTATCCCCGCAACAGTTGCAGGGACGAGACATCGCCCGATTGTCCTTTTTCCGAGACGGATCGACAAGGCGGTGCAGTTAAATCGGAAATAGCCGGGGCCACGCCTCTGAACCCCGGCGAAATCTTTAGAGGCTAAGGCAGCGGTTGGTCGTCCCGGCCTGCCGCCGCACAAAAACCAACCGGAGACTACGCACGTAGAAACCGCCCCAGTTCCGCGACTGGACGAGGGTTCAACTCCCTCCAGCTCCACTATGTACTTCCGAACTAAATCGGAAAATTCGAGACAAACCTCGGACTATCAGATAGTTCCGAGGTTTTTTCGTGTCTAATCCTATCGGATTGAGGACCGATAAAAGACCTAAAAAAGGCCCAAGCCGAAATTCCGGTGCATTTGTTAAAAAGAGTAGAATCGGATGTTAAA
>JBJEDC010000047.1:0-14985 GCA_051871645.1 Muribaculaceae bacterium
GCAGACGGAATGCAGTGGATTTCGCTGGGGTCGGTGGCGATGACCGAGCAGCGCGATTTAAGCTGATACAGGCAGCCGGGAAAATCGCACACAAAGTGCCCGGCAAACTCAAGGCCCACCACATGGGGAGTGCCGTTGGAAGAATAGCAGACATACTTAAGTGCGCCGGACTCGACATAGCCGATGTAGCGCCCGACAGTCCCTGCGATTATAAACTCATCGCCCTTGTCGTAGCGGCGCAACTGTCCGCGGCTCTTGCAAAGGTTCTGCCAGAAATCGGTATCGATGTTATCTATATATGAGTTGAACTGTAAGGCCATTCTATGATTAAATCCGGCACAAATAGTTGCCCCTTATGGAGTTCGTAGTGCCTTTCGGCTATTGTCATCGGGCAAGATAGACGGAGGTAGAGACTTTTCGGCCGCGGGGGCCGTAATCGCCGAGGGCGATGTCGGCAATCTGACGCGACGGGTCGGTGACGTGGTCGATGGGCTCGCCTTTGTCGTCCATATAGTCTGTCGGAATCATGTTGGCTATAGAGTGAGGCCATGATTTGTCGGGAAGGATGTTGCGATACATGAAGGCTATGGTCTCGCCGATAGGTTTGCCGTCGACATTTTTCTTGCTGCTGTCCCAGACAAAGAGGTTCACCCTTTCGCCTGCTTTCGTTTGAGCGGCAACCTTGTCACGTATTTCGTCAAGCCGTGGGTTGGAGGCGAGGACAACGACAAACTCCGCTTTTTCGCCCGGCTTCCAGTTTGCGTTGCGGTCGCAGAGTGAAAGATAGGAGCGTGTGTCGGCGGCGCTGCCGAGGCACATCGACCAATATCTGGCCGGTGCCTCGGGGTTCTCCTCGGGCATCGTTGGGACGACTGCGGGTATAAAGCTGAAAGTCAGAACCTCGTCGGTGTGTATATGTGTGCGGGCATATAGGTAGGCTGTGGAATTGTTGGGATAATATTTGCTCACGGGAGCCAGGAAAAAAGGCATCTCCTCGTACTCGTCGGATTTTTGCACATATGCTTGCGAAGTGGCGTTGTAGACGTTGGAGAGCAGATGCCCGGGGGCGTCAACGGACTTGAGGTCCCTGCCGGAGAGAGCGGTTATCCGGGGCATTTCAACACCGCCGTACTCATCCGGGTTGCCGGAGGCGTCGGTGCCCAGATAATGACGCATCATCACCACGGCTTTTTCCACTCCGGCGTTGATGCGGCAGACGTTTTTTGAGTCAAGCTCGGCAACGGTAGCCTCGCTGACTCCGGCAGGAACTATGTAAACCGTGAATGTTGCTGGGCTGGCAGTTGTATGCAGAAAAGGATTGACCGAGCCATCGTCAGGCGTGATGTTGACATCATCAATGCCGCCGATGGCCGAGCCGGTAAGGTCGTCGTAAAGCGAAAAACTGAAATAACGGCAGTGCGGATACATACCTTTCAGACAAATTATTGCGTCGGGATTGTCCTTGATGCTCCAGGTATACTCCCAGTAGTTGCTGTAAATGTCAGGGTATGCACCGATAACCTCGTCGGCACCCGAAATGGTCTCGCTCCATTCGCCACAAAGGGTTTCGGGAGGTATGGGTTCGTCATTCGAACCGTTGCACGAGACAATAGTCATGCAAGCCATAGACAAAACCGCAGCGCTGAAACGAAACATTCTTTTATCCATTATAAAATAGGTGTAAGATTTTCAATTGGTGAAATTTATATTGCAATTCACAATTCTTGTCTGCAAAGTTAAAAAATATCTTGCACGCCTGCAACCCCGGCCAAACCCCGGTCCGCAATCAGGCATCGCATGACTGTCTTATATCTACCTTTCTGCGTGAATACTTTCCTATGAACTTTTTGCAATTTTTTTTTGCCGGGGGAGGTCTGCGGGTGGAAAATATTCGCTATCTTTGCCACATGGTGCGCAATGTGCCACGATGCAGCCTATGAAATTATCAAACAATCTACATTTACCGATATGGAAAATCTTCACAATTCAGACAGTTCGTCATTAGGAGCAAAGGCCGCCGCCCGTATCTTCGGCGAGGAGGAAATCGGCCTGGAGGACCCGCTGATTTACCAGGGACCCGAAGGCGTGTGTGCAATCCGCAGCCAGCAAATCATCCTCCGCGACTACGGCATCGACATCCCCCTGGAGGACCTCAAGCAGTTCGCCATACAGAACGGATGGTACGACCCCTCCGGTGACGGCGGCACGCCCATGTGCTTCGTAGGCGCAATCCTCGACTCGTGCGGCGTAGGCGTGCGGCAGGAAACGGGCTGCACGGTATATGACCTGGTCAACGAGCTCGCCCAGGGCCACCGCGTGATTGTAGGCGTCGACGCCGACGAGTTGTGGGCCGATCGCAACGACTCCATCATCGACAAGACTACCACCTGGCTCAACGATGTCTTCGGCGACGAGCAGGCCAACCACGCCCTCATCGTCGCCGGTGTGGAGGTTAACCCCGACGACCCCGAGGACGTTAAGGTAATCCTCACCGACCCCGGCACGGGCGACCTGCGCATCGAATACTCGTTTGACGAGTTTATGGACGCGTGGGAGGACTCGGACTGCTTCATGGTGTCCACCACCACTCCCGCTCCGTACCAGTACGACCCCGCGCACGGCTGCGAGGTGCCTTCGAACTTTGCTGTGGACCAGTTTGTCGACAGCAACTCCCTCCCTCTCAACGGCGACTACCGCGGCGTGGAGATGCCCGAGGGCTATTCGGCCTACTATGCCGACGGTCATCTCGACTATGTCGGCACCGACGCCCAGGGCCACGAGGTGCCGTACGACAAGTTCCATGAGGAGTTCAGCAAGTTCAGGCAGCATGTGGGAGCCGGTATCCCCGGAACGCTTGGCCAGGACCATTTCGACAAGGATGCCTTCGTCAGCTCGCTGAAAAACCTCTTCGGCCTTGACAACGACCACGGGCTCCCCGTCCCGCAGCCCGGTCCCGACACCGACAGCGATCATGAATCTGACCTTGATGCAGACGCTGACGCCGGGGACGTGCCCGATGATGATGACGATGATGACGACGACCAGGGCTTTCATTTCTAATCATTTCAACCTCTAACAATCGCAGCAATGGAATCAACTCAGATAAAGCAGCTGAAGGATGACCTCCTCAAGGTAATGTCCCGGATGGGACAGTTTGCCGGAAAGTACCCCAAGCTGAACATCCCCGAGGTTACCCCCGAGTTCAGGCTCTCCGAGGACATACTCAAGAACGGCGAATTCAATGTCGCCGTATGCGGCAAGGTCAAGAACGGCAAAAGCTCGCTCATCAACGCCCTCATCGGCAGGGACCTCCTCCCCACCTGCAACGACGTGGCAACCTCACGCGTCTTCAAAATCTCCAATGCCGACACCGACAGCTTCTTTCTGGTCTTCGCCAACGGCGACAAAAAGGAGATTACGGCCGAGGAGCTTAAAAACTACGGCAGCCAGGCCGTGATAGACGAGGCGGGCGAGCTCAGCGCCGCGCAGTCGATAGCCTACATCCAGGTAAACACCCGCCTCGACTTTCTGCCCGAAGGCGTGTCGCTGCTCGACACTCCGGGCATAGGGTCCACATACCCGCAGCACACGGCCGTAACCAAGCAGAGCATGCAGAGGGCCGACGCAGCCATTTTTGTCCTGAACCCAACGCCGATGGAGGCAAGCGAAATTGACTTCCTGAAGGAGGTGGCTTCGGCTACTCCCGGCATCCTTTTCGTCACCACAAAGACCGACCTCCACAACCCGCAGACCGTGGCCGATGCAATTGCCCGCAACAAGGAGCAGATTACGCAGGCCGTGGGCAAGGACCTGGTTTTCGGCGTAATGATGGAGAGCATGTCGAGCGAAATCCTCAAATCGGCGGTCATGTGTACCGATACCGACGACGCCAGCTTCCAGTACGAGCTTTCCGGTTACGCCAAAGTCAAGGAGACGCTCAGCCGCATGGTATTCATGACCCTGGGCATCTATCGCTCCGCTCAGGCGTACAACAATTCGGTGACATACTATCAGACCGTACTTAAGGCCCTCAACAACCGCAAACAGCTTGTAGATGAGGCTCAGGCCAACTATACGGAGCTGCTGGCAAAATACGACGCCGCCAACCGTGAGTTCACTGCCAGGATGGGCGAGAAGCAGCGCAAGGAGGCTATTGCCCAAATCGAACAGATACTCAGGACCATGGAGAGCGACTTTAACGAGATTTTCTCCACCAAGGGCGCAATCTATACCAAGTTCGCCAACGAGATAGACGCTCTTTCGGAGTCTGAAATAGCCGTCTACAGCGAGACCCTGGGCGAGAACATCCTCTCGCAGACCCAGCAGGCCTGGGACAGCCTTACCCAGCTGGTTCAGCGCAAATGCGAGGAGGTGCTGTTATCTTTCAATGAAGAGTGCAAGGTCGCCCTCCCCAGCGATATAAAGATTGCGGTTAATCCCGATGACGTCGCCGACCCCTCGATATCCGATGTCGAGTTCCGCGACAAAATGGGCAAGATGCGTACCGAAATGTTCATGGGCACGGCCATCACCGGCGGCCTGGGCACACTTATGTACGGAGCTTCGTATTTCTTCCCCGCCCTTGTGACACCGGCGGCTCCCATCATCGCTCCGGTCATGGTCGTATTAGGCGTCGGAGCCGTACTGTGGGGCGTTATCTCGGGCAATAAAAAGGCCAAGGTGGAGAAACTTCAGAAGAATAAGAACCAACTGACCAAGTTCTTGCAGGAGACGCTTCAGAGCTGCCGCAAACAGCTGGTGGAGACATCCCTCGTCGACAACAAATACGAGTCGCTCTATCAGGGCTTCCTCCTGGCGGTAAGACAGCAGGCCAACGATTCCATCAAGTCCATCTACGACCGGTACAAGTCGGAGCTGGATGCGATGAAGGAAACTGTTATGAAATCAAAGCAGGACCCCGAGATGAAGGCGGCTATTGAATTCCTCATTACCGAATGGGGCAAGGCAAAGCCTGAACTTTCGCGTATTCAGAAATCATTGGAAACCCTCAAGGAATCGATTTAATGGCTACGATAGGCATTGACTTCGGCTCTTCGTACACAACGGTGGCATGGCTTAATCCTGCCACCGGTTGTGCGGAGGCCGTATGTTTTAACGGAGACGGCTCGGTAAAGATGCCTTCCACCATCCTGCACTCGAACGGCGGTCTCATCCTCGGATATCAGGCTCAGAGCTATATCGAAGAGGTGTACAAATTGCCTGAAGAAACTAAATTCGCCATCCTATCGGATTTTATACCGTCGTTAAAGCGAATTCTTGACCCGAATGCCAAGGAGTACATCGGCGACAAGGTGTACACGCACGAGCAGTTGCTGGAGGAGTTCTTCAGATACGTCATCGACCAGGCAAAGGACCATTGCGGCGCGGACTATGCGGTCACGGATGTCTCGTTCTCTTACCCGGTCGACTTTGAGCCGTCCAAAATCTCGCTCATCCGTAATGCGTTCACACGCTTGGGGCTCACTGTCAAATCCGAGAATATCGAGCCCATAGCCGCCGTTACCGGTTTTTTGAGAAATCACACGCTCAAGCCCCAGGAGAGCATTCTGGTATTTGACTTTGGCGGCGGAACGATTGACGTAGCATGCGTCAGGAACAACGGGGCGGACATTCAGCTGGTGTGCGAGCCCAAAGGGTCGCATACATGCGGTGGCCAGGACGTGGACCTTCTTATATATAACGACCTCCAGAAGAAGATAAAAGCTCAGACAGGAATTGAAATCTCGATAAACGGTGTGGTGGATTACGCTATTCTGAATTCTTGCCGAAGGATGAAGGAGCTTTTCTCCGGAAAGAACGATTTATACGAGATTGCCATACCGCTGGTGAGCAACGGTCGTTTTCAGAATTTCAAATATGCGCTGACACGCGACGCGTTCGAAAACATAATATACCCCAAGGTATACGAGGCCGTGACCGTCGCCAATCAGGTGCAGAAGGAGGCCAAGTCCGGCGGTTATGACATCTCCAGGATATTGCTCATCGGAGGAAGTTCAAAGATTTTATTGGTCACGAAATTGCTGAGCGATATTTTTCCCTCCGCTTCGATTGAGACATGTGGAGAAAAAGACATCGCGGTCGCTCTCGGAAATTTACTGCTGTGCGAGACACCGGCTCCCTCGCCGTCTCCTGAAAAAAAGGCGGTTCCGGCTCCTGAGCCTGACGTAAAAATAGACCGCGGCAGGTCAATCGTCTGCAAGAATCCGTCGTGTGGTTCCTCCAACTGCTACAAACTGGTCGATGAACCCGGGTATCTGTGCCTGGATTGCGGCTGGAAAGGCAAGAATATAGTCTTACGATTTTAAGTTTTTGAGATATGAATATACTCATGGTGGGCCATAGCGGTTCGGGCAAAACCTCCTTTATGGCCGGTATGTACAAATATCTTGGAGAAGAGAAGAACGGTTATGGTATCAGTGCAAAGAAACCTTCTCAGAAGACTCAGCTGCAGCGCATGGCGCAAGGTCTTGAGCACGGCAGATACCCTGCCGGTACGGACGTCCAGAGCCGTTACGAGTTTGCTTTCACGGTGCACGGCGAAGAACTCATGCCGTTTAACTGGATAGACTATCGTGGTGGCATTCTCCTCAGCGATGACCCGGACGATGGAGACATCGACAAATTTATGGGTGCCATCAAGAAGGCGGACGCTCTTATAGTGTTCCTGGACGGACAAAAGCTGATACAGCCCGGAGCGAGATGGAACATGGAGTACGACATATTGCTGTCCTGCATCGAGCGCTCCCTGACCGTTGAACACAAATCCTGGTTCCCTATATCGTTTGTGATTACAAAGTGCGATATAGTCCCGAACGGTGTCCCTTTCCATGGTCTGCAGAGGTTCTACAATCTGTTTTCGCAGATTGAAAAGAACCAGAAGGTCGGAGGCATGCTCTTGCAGTGTGCCATCAACAGGGAATGCTATCACCTCCCGTTCCTGGCGCTTGCGTACTGCATCTACGGCGGAAGCTCGATTTACATCAACCGTTGTGTCGACTCTATCAACAAGGCTCGTGCAAAAGCGGAGACCCATCGGCCTACGTCCTTTATAGGAAAGGTGTTCGGCGTGGGCGAGCAGATTTTCAAAGAGGTCTTCGATATCGTGGACATGGGCTGGGAAACCGAATACGAAAAAACATGGGCCGCCGAAAGGTCCGAAAAGGAGCTCGGCGAGCAGTTCGAAAGGCTCAAGGCATGCGCCGACGAGCTGAAGGATAAACTTATTAAGTTCCGCGAGGAATATGGCCTCGTGGATTTCATGTAAAAACAAACAGAACTATGTCAGATAAGATTTCGATTTACGGCCTTAGCGGCTCGGGCAAGTCCTGCTTCATCTTCGCCATGTCGCAGGCGCTCAGCCAGGGCGTTGAGTTCTCCAACGGCGAGCTGATGACGGTGATTACGCCGGACCCGCGTCAGATGGTGCGTCTGTACAAGGCCTACGACAAGATGGTCAACGGTTACTGGCCTGCCGGCAATACTCAGTCCATTACCTATAACTTTGATGTCCGGAAGGCGCTCGAGATGATGCTCGAGATAGAAATCACCGACTATCGCGGCGGCCTCCTGGACTCGGATGACGATGATGACCTTGAGGAGCAGGCCGAACTGTATAAGTCTTTCAGCGACTCCCGCGTCCTGCTGTTCTTCTTCGGAGCGGACACCATCAAAAAGGCTTTTGCGGGGGATATGTATGCCAGGTTTAATTTCCAGCATTTCAACGCCCTTTATGCCAGCTATCTGAAAACCTCTCCCAATGCTGCCAGGACGCCTGTGCTCTTTGTCATCTCCAAGGCGGACCTCCTCTCTCCGGCCGAGCTGGCCCGGGCCAAGGAGTTTGTCAAGGACCAGATGAAGCAGTTCTTCGGACGCGGCACCAATCTGACGGTCGGCATCACCGCTGTCTCGCTCGGCAAAAACCTTTCAAACTATAAGGGAGAGCTGGAGGGAGAGCTTGACATCCGTGCCAGCGCCGGAAACCTGAGCATACCCGTACTGTTTGCCCTCTACAACCTGATGGCGGAAAAAATAGAGTCGGCCACCGGCTCTATCAGTTCTGCGCAAAGCAGTCTCAGCAACGCCCAGAAGGCTCTTGGCCACGAGCTCTCGCGCAGTGCCTTTGCCCGGTTCTTTGACGATAACGAGAGTGCGATACGGGGCCGGATAGCATCCGCCACCAGTGCCGTGTCCGCCAATCGTAATTTGCTGGTGAAACTCGAGAACTCAATGGCGGCAATCAAGGCGTACCTGCTCGCAGGGGCCGAAATTTATTACAACGGAAGCAGAATATCATGACTAAGCAGCCTCAACTGATTATTTATACCCGCAACCGGGACGTAGACTACAGGATGGTGATTTCGCCGGACGAGAGTCTGTGTCCGCCCGAGACAAGAAAGTATTTCCGCAAGCTCATAAGAGGAGCGGTTGATGTGGAGACCTATGACGACCCTCTGACCGGGCCGCGCTGGCTTTTTGCAAGAAAGGACAATGTGGTGCTGTTTGGCGTGGCGCTGATGCTCGACATTTTCGGTACAGAATGCTGCACCGACTTCACGGGCCGTAACGTAAGAGGTTTCTACGGCATAGTGGCGGACGCCTCGGACGACAGCCTGAAACTGCCTTATTCAATCGACTTTTTCAGGGCCGTCAACGAAAAGTACATAGAGCCGCTGTGGGACGCCGTAAAGGATGACCTGGTGCGCAAGGCCGTGGAGATAGACCTGAGCGGCGAGACCGACGGATTGACGGCTGCCGCTGCCGGAGACGTCGTATTGAACATAAATCCGGGAGAGTGCCTGGTCCTGGGTGAGGCCGAGGCTGGTCCGGCCCTGCAGAGCGCTCTTGCCTGCGGCATGGATATCTCGCTGATAACTGGCCTGAACAGCAAGCAGCATGCCTTTGCCGCCGACGCCGATTATGACTTCATGAACGCCATTGTCAACGGAGTCGCCGAGCGTGAGGTGTTCCGCCGAGAGGAACCGGTCAAAAAGGCTGTGGTACCGGAAAAGACAGAAACGCCCGAGCCATACGACCCGCAGTCAAAAAAAGTGATACGTCCGAAGATGGTTATTGCTATAGTCGCTGCCGCGGCAGTTATTCTGACGGCCCTGATACTCCTGAGGAGCTGCCATACGACGCAGACGAGCCCCAGTTCTTCGACTTCGGACGGTCAAAGCGCGGTAAGTCAGTCAGACACGATATAGAAGAATTGGACGCTTATTTCAGGCAGTGCATAGCGCTTGCCCGACTGGTGGGCGTGGCACGGGCGACGGAAATAATGAAGACGTTGGTAAATACAGCAAAAGAGTGACAAGATGGAAAATGCCGACCGGATTCTCCGCGAAACGGAGTGCCTTATTTCAGAATTCGAAAAATTCCTGCGGGCGTCGCGGCTATACGGCCGTTATGGCCGCATGGTGGACTCGCTGAAGGATGAGCTGACGTCGCCCTGCGTGCTTGCCATAGCCGGTAAGGTCAAGGCGGGCAAGAGCTCGCTGCTCAACGCTCTGCTGGGCGTGGATCTGGCCATGACGGGCACCACGGAGACTACGGCCACAATCAATGTCTTCAGGTCGGGCACGCCGGTCGACCCCGACCGCCCCATTCTGTGCCATTATCTGGACGGCTCGCAGGCGTGGCAGCCAAAGTCTTATCTTGACGAGCTTCAGGGCATCTCGGAAAAAGCTTTGGCCGAGACGTCGCGGATAGACAAGCTGGTGTTCTACATCCCCGACAATCCTATCCTCAACGACGTGACCATCGTCGACACTCCCGGCATCGGTGCGCAGGTGGGCGACAAGGGCGACGCGCATCAGGCGCAGACCGACGCCTACTTCAAGCTGCGCGAGCGTCATAAAAACGAGACCACTTCCATCTCCCACAGCGCCGACGCCGTCATATATCTGTTCGATACCGTGCCGACGGAGCTGGACAAGACTTTCCTGGACGCCCTTCACGACGGCGGAAACGGACTGACGGCCTTTAACGGCGTGGGCGTGCTTTCGAAGATTGACCGCGACCCTACGATGACGGCAAACGTCCCCAAGTTCAGGTCCGAATTCGAGAAGCAGCTCTTTACCATCGTCCCCACCTCGGCGGCTATCTACCGCCATCTGCCGTCTGTGGAGGATGCCGTGACAATAAGGGACAGACTAAGGAACGGCTTCGGGACGGAGGCCGCTTTCAGACAAGGCATGATGTCTGAGGTGGCCTTCCTGCATCCGGCTCTGCCTAAGTGCAGCCTGTCGGTGGACGAGAGGCGCGAGGTGCTGGCGCTGTCCGGGGACGCTGACCTGCAGTGGAGCACCTTCCGGTTCATCGCCGAGCGCCTTTACCATGCCGACGACGTGTCGGCGGCGATGGCCGGGATGCGCGCGCTGGCGGGGGTGGATGAGCTGAAACGCTATATCTCCGACCACTTTTTCAGCCGCTCGCGCCTGCTGCGCTGCCACAAGATACTGCTGGAGTTGCGGTCAATGGTCTCGTCGATAATCTACAGCAGGAATTTTATCGAGAGCGAGCAGCGGGCCGCCATCAAGGACTCATGCCTGGACGCCTGCCGGACGTTGCCGGCACAGGTCCGGGCGGTATTGACGGGGCTGGTGGAGGAGCATATTCCGTCAGTCGTGGAAATCAATAGGACAAAGTCCGAGCTTTACAGGATAAAGAGCGGGACGGACGAGCTGAAACTGCGGCTCTCGGGGCTCAACAACACCATTGTGGCCTACCAGCGTATCCTTACGGACAGGAGCCAGTTCTCGGACGCCGAGATTGAGGAACTGGAAAACCTTTTCAGCGGGCGCGACGTTGAACAAAATATCATGAGCCGCCTGAAATACTGGAACGCGGTGTACAATTGTTCAAAACCAAACAGCATAAGGCAGAATGCCGCCGCGTCTGCCAAAACAATCTATCAAAACAAACTGAAATGATACCGGGATTAAAAGAATTGTTCCACAGGTTCACAACCTTTATGTACGGAGATATGTCAACACCGGACAACGAACTGGAGAAGGTGGTTTTTGACCGAAACGACCGGCAGGACCGGCCCACCGTGTCCGGTATGACACCGGGAGTCGCCCCGGGCTCGCTCTATATCCCGCCGGAAGAATCTGCCGCGGCTGAATGCACTGCGTCTGAGGCCCCGGCTGTCGCCGCTCCCGTTGCCACACCTGTTGCTGCTCCTGTTGCCGAAGCTGAACCAGATGCTGACACTGCCCCTGCCGAGACAAAAACAGACGCCGGTACTGCTCCTGCCTCAGTGGCTGAACCCCGCACATCCGCGGCTGATGTCGATGTGCTGATGGCAGACCTGGCTGACGTGATTTCGGAAATGGATATTGTCCGCGAAAGGCTGTCCGTGGACGAGAGCCGCGAGATTATACGGTTCTGTCAGGAACGTATCCTCGAATGCATGACAAAATACTCGTCTGAGGTTTTGGGCGGGGAGACAACGTTCAACAGCGAGATACACGCACCCTCTCCGTTCAGCATCATCCCCGAAGGCACGCCGGTGAAGTCATGCCTGCGCAAAGGCCTCCGCAAAAACGGCGTGACCCTCCTCAAAGCCGTCGTAGAGGTGTAGGCAATGCACATTGCGCATTGTGCATTTTGCATTAAAAATAATGATGGGCGGTCAGGACGCCTGCACAAAAAAGAGATATGCAAGATTTTGCAGCAATAGATTTTGAGACTGCCAACGGACGCCGGTCGAGCGTGTGCAGCGTTGGCGTTGTCGTTGTGCGCGGCGGCGAGATTGTAGACGAGTTCTACAGCCTTATCCGGCCCGTCCCCAATTATTACACATACTGGACTACCGAGGTGCACGGGCTTACGCGAGCCGACACCGACGGCCAGCCCACCTTCCCCGAGGTGTGGGCGCAGATTGAACCGCGCATACAGGGCCTGCCGCTCGTCGCCCACAACCGGCCCTTTGACGAGGGGTGCCTGAAAGCTGTCTTTGCCGAGTACGGCATGGCGTACCCCGGCTACCCTTTCTACTGCACCCTTGCCGCCTCGCGCCGCCGCCTGCGGCTCCCCAGCCACAAGCTCCATATCAGCGCCGCCGCCTGCGGCTACAACCTTGCCAACCACCACCACGCCCTCGCCGACGCCGAAGCCTGCGCCGCCATAGCCCTGAAAATCCTGTAAAGAGTTTTTGTGGGGGGTGATGTTTGTCTTAAATGAAATAACGGTTTAAGATTATAAAAAGCACAACAGGATATACAA
Source organism: Muribaculaceae bacterium (assembly GCA_051871645.1). Taxonomy (GTDB): domain Bacteria; phylum Bacteroidota; class Bacteroidia; order Bacteroidales; family Muribaculaceae; genus CAG-873. The sequence goes on from JBJEDC010000047.1 coordinate 12,250, forward strand.
ATAATTCAAAGCCTATTTGTACGATTAGGTACGATTAGGTGGTGGCGGTGCGTTATAGGGGTAGACTTTTAGATTTGACTGCGATATGTGGAAAGTTTATGCTTTGCTGTCGGCGGTGTTTGCGGCGGTGACGGCGATATGCGCCAAGGTTGGTGTCAGGGATGTCGACTCGAACCTGGCCACGGCTATACGCACGACGGTAATACTGGTGCTGACGTGGGGGATTGTGCTTGCGTCAGGGCATGTGGCGGAGGTGCGGACGGTGCCGCGGTACACATGGGTGTTCCTGGTGCTGTCGGGGCTGTCTACGGGTCTGTCGTGGCTGTTCTATTTCAAGGCCATCCAGCTGGGCGATGTGTCGCGTGTGGCTCCGGTGGACAAGCTGAGTGTTGTCATCACCATCATCCTGGCCTTTGTGCTGCTCGGGGAGCCGGCATCGCCGAAGGTTATCGCAGGCGCCCTCCTCATCACGGCGGGGAGCATGCTCATGGTGTGGTAAAGAAAGGGGTAGCGCGGCTCCTGCCGCGGCATGCCACGACCCCACCGATGCCGGGCGGCAAATTCAGAATTTATTCAGAATCGGGTGGTAACTTTGCGGGTTGAAAATGATGACGGTATGAAACTGCTGATAATTGAAGACGAGGAGGCGCTGGGGGCGGCTGTGGCCGAGTTCCTGGGGCGCGAGGACTACCTGTGCGAGCATGCGCGGACGTGCCGCGAGGCGCTGTACAAGGTGGCCGCATACGAGTACGACTGCATACTGCTGGACCTGATGCTGCCGGACGGCAGCGGCCTTGATATTCTGCGTCAGGTCAGGAAGCTGGCGCCGCAGACAGGGGTGATTATCGTTTCGGCAAAGGACTCTCTGGACGATAAAATCGAGGGACTGAAAATCGGCGCCGACGACTATCTGCCCAAGCCCTTCCATCTGCCCGAGCTGAGCATGCGCATCTTCGCGCTGTTGCGGCGTAAGAAATTCACCGGCGACAACATGCTCCGCACGGGCCCTCTGCTGATAGACCTGCCGCAGCGCAAGGTGACGGTGGAGGCACGGGATATCGCCCTAACCCGCAGCGAGTACGACCTGCTGCTGTTCCTTATCCAGAACCGCCGCCGCGTGGTGTCGAAAAGCGCCATCGCCGAGCACCTCAGTGGCGAGATGGCTGACATGCTGGATGACTACGGATTTGTATACGCTCACGTCAAGGACCTCAAGGCAAAATTAGGGGAGGTGGGGATGACCGACTGCATAAAAAACATTTACGGAACCGGATACAAATGGAACATCGACGAATGAAAACATTGCTGCACAAGACAAGCGTAAGGATTATCGGAGTAATTGCCGCCACGTTCCTGCTCACGGCACCGCTTTTCTACCTTATCACCCGCTATTTCTATGCCGAGGATATGATTGACATCATCGAGGCCGTAGAGCGGGGCGAGGGCGTCCCCTCGTCGTTCGACCTGGAGCAGGACATCATCGCGGGCGTGATGATACAGTACGGGCTTATCTTTGTGGTGATAGCGCTGTCAATGCTGATTGCCATGCGTTTTGTGCTGCGCAATCTGTGGAACCCGTTTGAAAACACGTTGAAGGCGATGGAGCGGTTCAAGGTCTCGGACTCCACATTGCCGACATATCAGGACGGCGGCATAGAAGAATTCCGCAGGCTCAACAATGCCCTGTCCGAACTGATGCGGCGCAATGCCGGGGTCTACCGCGAGCAGAAGGAGTTTACCGAGAACGCCTCGCACGAGTTGCAGACGCCTCTTGCCGTCATGCGCAGTCGCCTGGATCTGCTGCTGCAGCGTCCCCTCGACAAGGCCACGCTCGACTGCGTCAGCGGGCTGTATGACGTGAGCCGACGCATGGAGCGCCTCAACCGTGACCTGCTGCTCCTGACAAAAATCAGCAACGACCAGTTTGCCATGGGCGAGATTGCGGATGTCGTAGCGGCGATAAGGAACGTCTGCGCCAACCTTTCCCCAATGGGATATGACGTGCGCGCGACGATGCCGGAGAGCTACGTCGTCATGGCCAACAACACCCTGCTCGAAAGCCTGGTGAACAACCTTGTGGTCAACGCGGTGCGTAGTTCGGGAAAGGCGGACATCAAGCTTGAAGGACACCGTCTAGCTGTGAGCAATCCCTCCCGCGACGGACAGCCGCTTGACAGCGACAGACTCTTACGCCGTTTCGCCTCCGGTGCCTCCGGCAACGGCCTCGGCCTCGCCATCGTCAAGGCCATCTGCGATTTCCACGGCTGGCACATCGGTTACGATTTTGAGCACGGCACCCACCGGTTTACGGTGAAGATGGAGCGATGAGTGTAGGGATGCTCCCCGGAGCATCCGCAATATGGGTAGACGGAATTCGGAGGTGTGTCAAAATGCAGAATTTTAATGATGTAGGGACATCGCTTTGCGATGTTAAACCTGAAAACTAACGGATTGTCCCGACATGCCAAAGGCATGTCCCTACATTCAGACTATTTTGACACAGCCTCCTACAATGCCGGTAACACGCATCTTCAGAAAGTCTGCAAATTCGGTTTCTACCTTTGTGGCGAAATTTAATCGACAAAGGTATGAAAGGACTTACATCATTTATCGCATTTGCATCTTTGGCTGCCGCCGCTTCGGCTCAGACCGTCGCCGACAGCACGGATGGTCTTATACCTGATGTTGTCCTTGTGTCGGACCACAAAGAACACATTGTTGCTGTCCCAATGGCTG